>JBJEOJ010000001.1:0-23027 GCA_051880655.1 Acutalibacteraceae bacterium
CGCCCCAAAAATCATAAAGCGTTTTTCCTTTTTCGGTTTCAAGCTTTGCCTGCATTTCAAGCCTGTACGGTACAACACCGTCAAACGGTCTGAGAATACCGTAAAATCCCGACAAAATGCGAAGATGATTTTTCACATAGTCAAGCTCGTCATAAGTAAACAAATCGGGCGCCATATATCGGTATGCTATTCCGTCATATGACATTAAAGCCGGAGTGAGGTTCTTTCTCAGATTCAGCCTTTCAAGATTTTCAAAGTTTGGCTTCGCTATTCTGTCGCTGCAATTCCAAAGCTTTTTCAGTTCGTCATAGCTTTTGCTTTTCATCACTTCAAGAAGATATTCTGCATATTCCAAAAACTGCGGCATATCATGACACGCAAACGAATCTGTATCAACACGCATTTTCTTTGCAGGTGCAATAATTATTTTCATATTTGCCGCTTAAAGAGCTTTCTCTCCTTTCAATTTATTCATCAAAAACAGCCGCAGTTTTATCTGCGGCCGCTGTCATTTTTATGAAAAGAAGATCAGACAAAACAAATTAATATGCCTTGCCCCAATAAACCATATGCTTTGCAGGCTTGCCGCAGCAAACGCAAACATCTGAAAGCTGCTCTTGTTCAAAAGGTATGCAGCGTGAGCCGACGCCTGTGAGCTCTTTTACCTTATCTTCACATGCTTCATCGCCGCACCACATTGCTTTGACAAAACCGTCGCCCTTTTCTTCAAGAACCTTTTTGATTTCGTCAATGCTTGTGCAGCTGTATGTTCTTCTTTCTCTGTTTTCAAGAGCATTCTTATATAAACCTGTGCGAACTTCTTCAAGCTTATCCTTAACACTCCCGGCAAGATTTTCCAAAGACGCAAATGTCTTTTCTCTGTTGTGACGGGTAACAAGAACGCACTGATTGTTTTCAATGTCACGAGGTCCGAGCTCAATTCTGACGGGAACGCCTTTCATCTCATATTCGGAGAATTTCCAGCCGGGGCTGTTGTCGCTGTCGTCAAGCTTCACTCTGATTCCTGCTTTTTCAAGCTCTGCTTTGACCTCGTTCGCTTTTTCAAGCACGCCTGCCTTATGCTGAGCAACAGGAACAATTACCGCCTGAATCGGTGCAACGGCAGGCGGAAGAACAAGTCCGTTGTTGTCGCCGTGGGTCATGATGATTGCGCCAATGAGTCTTGTTGTAACGCCCCATGAGGTCTGATGCGGATATTCAAGCTTGTTTTCCTTGCTCTGATACTGAATACCGAACGCCTTGGCAAAGCCGTCGCCGAAATAATGCGAAGTACCTGCCTGAAGCGCTTTTCCGTCGTGCATGAGCGCTTCAATCGCATAGGTTGAAACAGCGCCTGCAAACTTGTCGCTTTCGGTCTTTTTGCCCTTTACAACAGGCATCGCAAGATATTCTTCACAGAATTTTGCATAAACACCGAGCATTTTTTCTGTTTCTTCAATGGCTTCTTCGGCGGTTGCATGAATGGTGTGACCCTCCTGCCAGAGGAATTCTCTGCTTCGAAGGAAAGGTCTTGTGGTCTTTTCCCAGCGCACAACGCTTACCCATTGGTTATAAAGCTTGGGCAAATCACGGTGGGAATGAATAATATTTGCATAGTGTTCGCAGAAAAGCGTTTCCGAGGTCGGACGGACGCAAAGTCTTTCTTCAAGCTTCTCGTTTCCGCCGTGGGTTACCCAGGCAACTTCGGGCGCAAAGCCTTCAACATGATCCTTTTCCTTTTGCAAAAGGCTTTCGGGAATAAACATCGGCATACAAACATTTTCGTGACCGGTATCCTTGAACATTTTGTCAAGGATTTTTTGCATATTTTCCCATATCGCATAGCCGTACGGTCTGATTACCATGCAGCCTTTGACGCTTGTATATTCAATCAGCTCGGCTTTTTTTACAATATCCGTGTACCATTTGGCAAAATCTTCTTCCATTGAAGTGATGTCTTCAACCATTTTTTTCTGCTGTGCCATTGGATTTTTTCCTTTCTTGATATATACGGGCAGGAACGCACCTGCCCGCAAAATATTGATTATTGTGCAACAGATTTGATTATCAACAAAGACAATATAAAATAATCTTTTCCCTGTTACAACTCAGTTGAATCCGCGGTGTACTTGTTAAATTCCAACTCAACCTACCCCGCGTAACTCCCGTGGGCGTTGCCCACCTCAGGCTTTTTTTACGGCGGCTTTGACTTCGCTGTCGCCGACATTAAAGCTCTTTTCGCAGTCTGCTTCAATGCTTTCGCCGAAAAGAATGTCATCTGCAAGAAGCTCACTGCACATGTGTGCCTTGTCGCCGGTAAGGGCTGCCATAACATCTTCACTGTCGCAGCTGATTGCCATAACAACTCTTTGTTCAACCTCATAGCCTGCCTGCTTGCGGATGAGCTGGCACTGACGGATTACATCACGGACAATGCCCTCTTTCACAAGAGCGTCCGTCAGAACAACATCGAGCGCAACGGCTGTTTTATCCTGACATTCGGCGCAGACAATTCCGCTCTTCGTTTTGCTCATCAGGCTGAAAATCCCGCAATCATAAGCTTCGTCAAAGCCTTTGACAAGAATCTTTTCGCCGTTTTTGAACGAAGCGGTGTATGCACTCATTTCTTCTTCATCTGCATTTTCAAGAGCCTGCTTCATTTTGTTGACATTTTGTTTGAGCACTGCGCCTGCTGCTCTGAAGTTTACGGCAAGGTAGCTGTCTTCAAGAACAGAGGTGTCGCTGATGGCAACAAGCTCCTTGATGTTCAGCTCATCAAGAATGTTCTTTTCAAAAATTTTGATTTTTTCAAATTCAGCCTCGTCACAAGCAACATAAAGCTTTGAAAGCGGCTGACGAACCTTGATCTGATTTTCGTTTCTCAGTCTCATTGCAACGGCAATGATTTCTCTTGCCTTTGCGGTTTGTTCAATGATTCCGTCATCTTCAAAGCCCGGAATCACCTCGGGCCAGTCGCTCAGATGAACGGAAATTTCGCTTGACGGCAGAACCTTTCTTGTGAGGTTTTGCCAGATTGTTTCGGTCATGAACGGAATAATCGGCGCCATGACCTTTACGCAGGCGTTGATTGCGTTGAACAGCGTCCAATAGGCAACCATCTTGTCGTTTTCGTCATCTGTTCTCCAGAAACGGCGGCGGTTGGTTCTGATATACCAGTTGGAAATATCGTCAACAAAGGCTTCAAACTCTTTAATAACGTTATAAGCCTTGTAATCGTCCATCTGGGCGGTTGCTTTTTTGATGAAATCGTTCGTTCTGATGATAAGCCATCTGTCGGTTACCGAAAGAGCATTCTTGTCGGGAGTATAGTTTTCAAAATTCGGCTTATCAATTTTTGCATAGGTATCAAAGAATGTATAGGTGTTCCAGAATGAAAGAAGCTTTCTTCTTGCTTCGTCACCGAGGTTATAGCCGAAACGGACATCGTTTGCAACCGGTGCGCCTGCATACATATAACGAACGGTGTCTGCGCCGATTTTTTCGGCGGCTTCGTCAAAACGGATCATGAAGCCTGTTTTTGAAAACTTTGAGCCGTCCTCGGAAACAACACTGCTGTGGCAAAGAACACGTTCATACGGTGCTTTGTCTTCCAGAACAGTGCTCATAAACAGCATGGAATAGAACCAGAGACGTACCTGCTCACGCATTTCAACAACCCATTCTGCCGGATAGTTCTTTTTCCATTCTTCCTTGTCGTCGAAATATCCCGTTGTTGAAAACGGAACAATACCGGCGTCAAGCCAGACATCGCCGATTTCGGAAATACGCTTAACCTCATTGCCGCACTGCGGGCACTTGATTGTGACTTCGTCAATCCAAGGTCTGTGAAGTTCGGGAAGTGCGTCAACCTTTGCCGGGTCAACAGCCAGTTCTTTGAGTTCTTTTTTGCTTCCGACAACATGAACATGACCGCATTTTTCGCAGACATAAAACGGAAGCGGCATGCCGTAATAGCGTTTTCTTGAAATGTTCCAGTCGCCCATGTTGTTAAGCCAGTCAACCATGCGCTTTCCGTTTGAAGCGGGTTCCCACTTAACGGACTGAGCGTTTTTGATAAGGCGCGGTTTCAGTTCGTCTGTTCTGATATACCATGCCGGAACAAGGCGGAAAATAACTTCGCTCTTGCATCTCCAGCAAACGGGATAACTATGCTCAATCGGCATAATTTTATAAAGCTTATCTCTCTTTTTGAGTTCATCGAAAACTTCGGGAGCAATTGTTGCACTGTCCTTGCCTGTCATGAAGCCGAAGCCCGGCAGGAAAATGCCCATATCGTCAACCGGCATAACTTCGGGAAGTCCGATGCGTTTGCCGAGCTCGTTATCTTCAACACCGCAGCCGGGAGCGATGTGAACAACACCGGTTCCCTCTTCGGCGTCAACATCTTCCCATTCAACGATTTTGTGGTCAACCTTTGCCTGAGCTTCAAGTTCCGGGAAGCAGGTTTCGTAATGTAAACCGACAAGCTCAGAGCCTTTGAAAGCACGAAGAACTTCCTGTTTGTCCTCGCCGAGATATTTGATTGCATTTTTTGCAAGAATGAGCGTTTTTTCATCGCTTGCAACTTTCACTTCAACATAGTCGATGTCGGGATTTACCGCAAGGGCGACATTGGAAGAAAGCGTCCACGGTGTGGTTGTCCAGACAACAATTTTGATGTCGAGCTCTTTAATGGGAAGTTTGAAGAAAACCGAGTTATGTGTGATGTTTTTATAAGAACCTGTCATTTCATGCTCCGAAAGAGAGGTTCCGCATCTCGGACACCACGGCATCGGCTTATATTCACGCTGAATCCAACCGTTTTCATCGCATTTTTTAAGGAAATGCCAGATGCCTTCAATGTTTCTGTCGGTGTTTGTGTAATAGGAATTTTCCCAATCCATCCACTGGCCGAGACGGTCGGACTGTTCGGCGATAATTCCCGAAAAGTGTTTAACACGGTCAACACAAGCTCTTGTGAACTTGTCCATGCCGTAGTTTTCAATGTCTTTTTTTGTTTTGAAGCCGAGTTCTTTTTCAACTTCAACTTCAACCCACAGGCCCTGTGAATCAAAGCCGTTCTGACAGCGGCAGTCATAACCTTTCATGGATTTATATCTGATGAAAGTATCTTTTAAGGTTCTGCCCCAGGCATGATGAATTCCCATCGGATTGTTTGCGGTGATAGGTCCGTCAATAAAGCGGAATCTTTCCTTGTCTGCATTTTTTGCTTTTCTCTTGTTAAAGCAATCATTTTCTTTCCAAAAATCAAGAACATCATGTTCCATCTGGATAAAGCTGTCGCTTTTTTGCTGTTCTGCCATTTTCTCATCCTCCGTGAAAAATGTAATAGCCGGCACAATAAAAAGTGCCATGCCGATAAACATACTTATAGATTATACAATATTATAAACGCAAATGCAAGGATTGACGGATAAAATATTTCGCTTTGACAAAAGTTTTCATAAAAATTTCCGTACGTCTTTGGCGGCGTTCTTTTATTCTTTTGATTCATCGGCAAGAAAGCCATATAAAGAAAGAAGCGGCAAAATCGATTCTGCCGCTTTATCATATTAAGTTATTTCTCTGAACGAATTTTTTGCTCTTGCTTTTTCAAGCTTTTAAATGCATGCTTACGAAAAAGACTTTGTGTTACTGGTTTTTGCCGGGTTGCAGTCAACCTCTTTCCTTTCACAAGCCGATTTTTTATGCCGAATACAAACAGCAAGCCGCAACAACCCGAACAAAACACAGCTATATACCAAACGCCCGGAGCGATTCAGTATTTAAATGTAATCAGCATAATAGAATTTTACACAATAATTTTATTTTGTTCAATCCTCCGCATGTGAAAAATTTTAAATATTTTTTGCTGCGGAGGATTGATTAAAAAGCGTTAAAATGTTAAAATATTAGATTTGTAATTATCATCTGATTCGATTTCACATTTTAAAATCAAATTTTCAATTAAAAGCTTTGCTTTTTCTTTGTCAATGACACACCCTGTTTTTTTGATAAAGTCAAAATAATTCATAAAGACCTCGGCAATTTGTTCGTCACTGTTTCCGAAAGCAACATATTGACCTATGCACTTTTTTTCGTCAGGCAAATTAAAAAGTATGCCAATGTTGCAAGCATTGTTTTCATTAAACATATAGCAGTTATGAAGTTTATATTTTTGATAAGAAGAATCTACAATATAAATCTGCTCTTTTTCGACTGCTTTGATTATATTTCCGAGAGTCTTCACCCTTGAGTCAGGGTTATAGGAATTCAGAATGTCGGTCGGGACATCATAATTTCTTCCTGATTTTGCAAACCGTTCCAGTTCATCAACGGTAATCATAAAATAGCAATTGAATTTATTCAGATAATCAACGATTGTCTGCGGGCATAAATCTTTCAGTGAAAAGTTTTCGTTAACATTTTCAAGCAGCGTATCTGCATCTGAAAATGCACAATATGAAAGTGCGCCCAATGCAATATGCCTGTCGAAATCTTTCAGATCACCTTTCAGATTCATCATCTGAAGCAAATCTGTCGGGAAATTTGAAGTTTCATATGAATTTTCGGTTATCTTTTTGACTTCACTGATAAATGCTTTACAAAAATCCTTGTTTCTTGAAGCAAACCCTAACTTAGCACCGATGCTGTATATCAAAACGAAATCTTCTTTGGCAAAATAAAAAGGGAATGCACCTTTTGTTTCGGAATTTGATTTGTCCGAAAAATCCGGAGCACGGTAAAAATTTACTCCGAGCTCATAATATTTGTCCAGACCGACAAACATTTTTGTTCTTTCCAAAAGTTCAACCCTGTCGGCATCGGAGCGAAAATGGAATAGCCTGACATTGTTTTTTTTGACAAAATAATAAGTTATACTATCAATATCTTCGTTTTGAAAAGAATAATTTGTATATACAATCTGGTTATCTGATACGCTTTCAAAGAAAGTTTTCTGGCATGAAAGAATGGAATCATGATTGCTTAGTGCTGCGTCCTGTCCGACTTTAAGCTCAAAGGATTCAACCGCATCAACAATATTCTTATAGGCAGTTTTTTGAGACCCAAAAAACTCAAAAAGAAACTTCACACATTCATACTGTTCATCACCGTATTTTTCACGATAAAAACATTCATAAAGCTTTTCGCGTTGCTTTTTACTGAAAAGTCCGAGTTTCATGCACGAAAGGAACTTATCCTCGGGCATTTTTCTTTGCGATGAAAAAATATTATAAACCGTTGCGCTGTTAATTCCGCTTTTGCGGGAAAATCTGTTTGTTGAAACATTATTTTGTTCAAGACAAGTTTTTAACAATTCCCCGAACTTCATTTTCTTCCCCTTTTCTTAATCATGCTTTATACAAAAAACAAGTCATATTAAATTTTATTTTAGCATAAAAAGTATTCATTTTATTTCTTGTTTCAAAATAAAATGAATACTTTTTGTTAATAACAATTTTTAAAACAAGCTTCTTGTTTTTGCTAAATCGTTTTATGCGGCTTTCCTTTTCACAAATACGAAAAAAGAAAGTGCAATATTAAAACACACCAATATACTTGTTTATAAGCAAAAACCGCACTTTGCCAAGAAACAAAATGCGGTAATTTTTATCTAATAAACGTTATCAGCCGATAAGCTTTGACTGAACATAATCAAAACCGAGCCTTGCAATTGTGTCTGCAAAGCGCTCGCCTGCGATTCCCTCATCACGGAAAAGACAGATTGCCTTTTCAACAACATCCAGAACCTCTTCTTCATCGGTAAAGATTTTGCCAAGGAATTTTGCATGAGCGGTTTTCTTGCCCCATCTGCCGCCGATATAAATGCGATAGCCGTTCTGACTTTTTTCAAACGCTTTGAACGGACATTTTTGGAAGCATCTTCCGCAATGATTACATACATCGGTGTCAATTTTGATTTTACCGTCAACAACCGTTGCGGCATTGATCGGACATTCGGTTTCGATAATGCATTTTTTGCAGTTCTTGCACTTTTCATAGTCCGGATTCGGCACAAGCTGACCCATGATTCCCAAATCGTTCAGGTCGGGTTTTACACAGTTGTTCGGACAGCCTCCGACCGCAATTTTAAATTTGTGCGGCAGCGCTGTATCTCTGTATCCTTTATAAAATCTGTCATGAATTTTTTCCGAAAGCGAATAGGTGTCGATCAGTCCGAAAACGCAGGTTGTTCCCTTGCAGGAAACAACGGGTCTGACCTTCGCTCCGGTTCCTCCGGTTTCAAGACCGTTTTCCTTGAGAAATGCAATCAGCGGATCAATGTTTGCATAAGGCACACCCTGAATTTCAATGGTAAGTCTTGTTGTCATTGCAATTTTGCCGTTTCCGAACTTGTCGGCCGCTTCGGCAATGGCTCTGCTTTCTTCTGCGTTTATTTTACCGTTTTTGGTTATAACTCTGGCGTTGAACTTATCTTCGGTTGTTTTGTCACGAAGAAAACCGAGACCTTTCACTCTTTTTATTTCACTTGCAGGAACAGTACATTTTACTCTGGTATTTTCTGTCAATTGAATCGCCTGTCTTTCCTTTTACCGATTTTTTTAAATAATCATCGGTTTATTAATCACTTTATAGTGTTCGCTTAATTATATCAAAAAATCAGGTTTGATGCAATATATTAAAGGCTCATTTTTTTAGTTAATTTTTCTAATATGCTTAAAAGCAGCCACCATTTACGTGACTGCTTTAAACTTCCCGTATACTTTATTCACGTTGTTGTTCCTTTAAGGGTTCATTTTTACTCTGTTCGGATAAAAACTTATCTTCAAGAGAGGAAAGTCGAGCTTTTATCTTAAGCTTTTTGAATATTGCGTTTCTGACTGTGTCTAAAAGTGAACAGAAAACAAATATCGTGAAAGCACAACCCAAAACCGCAATAATAAGCATCGGCACAGAAAAAGATGCGAATGACGAAAAAGTGTTTCTCATCAATGTTCTCCAAATGAGAGGATTTGTGTGAATCAAATATACACTGAATGAAAGCGGAGCAAAAAAAGCCGTTAGCTTTTTCAGAAAAGCAGGAAGCTTTAGTTTGCTGAAGAACAAAAGCAAAAACAGACCGCTTAATAAAATTGTCGGCGAACAATATGAAACGGATTTTTTCAGCCAAGCCGCTGTCACATTTATCAATGGTATACTATCTTCATTCCATGCTTTCAGAAAATCGGAAAGATATTTTGCTGCGAAGGTTAATATAACCATAGAGACATATCCGATTAAAGCCTTAAGCGCACTGATATTTTTAAAAGCCGAAAATCTTCTTATATAGGCACCCAGTATATATAAAACAAGAAGCCAGATCATGCTGTAACCACCTTTGATAAGAAACATATCTTTTTTGTCCTTATCAAGAAAAACAGACATAATAGGACCTGCAACCGTAAGCAGAAAAAGCACAGAAGCCAACATACGCCGAAGCTGTTTCCGGCTTAGTTGTTTCAGACCGGGTTCAATCAAAGGAAGGAACAAAAACATCAGAAAATATGCGGTAAAATACCAATATTGTCTGCCCGAAACCGGCAAAAATGCTTTAATGAAAAAGCTCGGAGTGACTTTATCGGGAACTATCAGCTTGAATATCAGCGTTAATATCACCGTATAATAAGCAACCCGAAGCCACAATTCGGCAAGATTTGCATAACGGTGCTTTGAGCCGTATCCGACATAGCCGGATATGAGTGCATAACAGTTCACCGCACAATATGCCGCTATTTCCAGAAACCACGCCGCATAAAGCTGAGCCGGACTGCCTTTTGCCGTTTTAAGCACACCGCCGTTACCGAGTATGTGTAAAATCAATACCATAAACATGGCAACGGATCTTAAAAGATCTATTCCGTAATTTCTCTCTTTGACTTCCAATTTTATTTTCCTCTTTTATTCAAAATACTTCACTGCGTTTTTGAACATGCCGATGTCGTAATTACCCTCAACATTTTTGTAAAGTCCTGTGTCCCAACGCTCGCTGTGACCCATTTTGCCGAATACTCTGCCGTCGGGAGAAGTGATTCCCTCAATGGCATAAGCGGAATTGTTCGGGTTAAAGTGAATGTCACCCGTTGCGTTGCCGTCAAGGTCGCAATACTGCGTTGCAATCTGACCGTTCTGCGCAAGCTGTTTAATCAGCTTTTCATCGGCAAGGAAACGTCCTTCGCCGTGAGAAATCGGAACGCTGTAAACCTCACCGACCTTTGCCGAAGAAAGCCACGGAGACTTGTTGGAGGCAATCACCGTTCTGACAATTCTCGACTGATGTCTGCCGATGGTGTTGAAAGTAAGCGTCGGGCAGGTTTCATCGGTGTCAATAATTTTTCCGTAAGGCACAAGGCCGAGCTTTATGAGAGCCTGGAAACCGTTGCAGATTCCGCACATCAGACCGTCACGCTCTTCGAGCAGCTTTGTCACTTCTTCTTTAATCTGCGCATTTCTGAAAAATGCGGTGATAAATTTACCTGAGCCGTCCGGTTCGTCGCCGCCGGAAAAACCGCCCGGAATGAATACGATCTGAGAATCTTTCAGCTCTTTTGCAAAATACTGTGCGGATTCGGCAATACCGGCAGAAGTCAGATTGTTGATTACAATAATCTTCGCTTCGGCGCCTGCTCTTTCAACAGCCTTTGCACTGTCATATTCACAGTTTGTTCCCGGGAAAACGGGAATGAGCACTTTCGGCTTTGCGACTTTGATTTTCGGCGTCGGCCACGAAGAAGCCGAATAGGAAAGATTTTCAATCGTGCCCGGATTCTGCTTGATGTTGCACGGATAAACCTTTTCAAGCTTGTTTTCATAAAGGGAGAGAAGTGCTGAAAGTTCAAGCACACTTTCGCCGTATGAAATTTCTTCTTTTTCGGTTGTATAGCCGAGAAGTTTTCCGTCTGTTACATCGTCTGCAACTTCAAGAATAAATGCACCGTAGTTATAGCCGAAAATATCGGCATTGGTAAGCTTCTTATCAAACGTAAAGCCGATGCCGTTTCCGAAAGCCATTTTCATCACGGCTTCAGCCGCACCGCCGAGACCCGGTGTGTATGCGGCATAAACCTTACCCTGTCTCATCAGAGCGGTTACCTTGTCGTAAACATCAAGCAGGCTCTTGGTTATCGGAAGATCGTTTTTGTCATATTCCGGACAAAGCATGACACATTTGTGTCCTGCACCCTTAAATTCGGGCGAAACAACATCGCTGACTTTACCGGTTGTGACGGCAAAAGAAACAAGCGTCGGCGGAACATCAAGCTTTTCAAAGCTTCCGCTCATGGAGTCCTTGCCGCCGATTGCACCGATTCCGAGTTCTTTCTGCGCCTCAAATGCACCGAGAAGAGCGGCGAGCGGCTTGCCCCAGCGTTTTCCGTCCTTGCCCGGACGTTCAAAATATTCCTGGAAAGTCAGATAAACATCTTTAAACTGCGCACCGCTTGCAATGATTTTTGAAACGGATTCAACAACGGCAAGATATGCACCGTGATAAGGTGATTTTTCACTGATAAACGGATTAAAGCCCCATGCCATAAACGAGCAGTCGTCGGTATGCTTCTTTTCGGTTGAAATTTTCTGCACCATTGCCTGATTCGGTGTAAGCTGATTTTTTCCGCCGAACGGCATCAGCACCGTGCCTGCGCCGATTGTGGAATCGAAGCGTTCGGAAAGTCCGCGTTTTGAGCAGACATTCAGATCTTTTGCAAGGGCGGTATATTTTTCTTCAAAGTTTCCGCTTGTGTCTTTGCGGTAATTTTCGGGTGCGGCAGGCGTGATATCAATATGCTTCTGCGCACCGTTTGAGTTGAGGAAATCTCTTGAAATATCAACAATTTTTTTGCCGTTCCAGTTCATAACCAGTCTCGGCAAAGCTTTTACCTCGGCAACAACGGTAGCTTCAAGGTTTTCGCTGTTTGCAAGAGCCAAAAATGCGTCGGCATTTTCTTTTTCAACAACAACAGCCATTCTTTCCTGAGATTCGGAAATGGCAAGCTCCGTTCCGTCAAGACCCTCATATTTCTTCGGAACGGCGTTGAGATTAATTTCAAGTCCGTCAGCAAGCTCACCGATGGCAACGCTGACGCCGCCTGCACCGAAATCGTTGCAGCGTTTGATCATTCGGCAGGCTTCTTTGTTTCTGAAAAGTCTTTGAAGCTTTCTTTCTTCGGGCGCATTGCCTTTTTGTACCTCTGCACCGCAGCTTTCAAGAGATTTCAGATTGTGCGACTTGGAAGAGCCCGTTGCACCGCCGCAGCCGTCTCTGCCTGTTCTTCCGCCGAGCAGAATGACGATGTCACCGTCCTGCGGTCTTTCACGGCGGACGTTTTCAGCCGGAGCGGCCGCAATCACTGCACCGATCTCCATTCTTTTTGCCGCATATCCGTCATGATAAATTTCATCGACCTGACCGGTTGCAAGACCGATCTGGTTGCCGTATGAAGAATAGCCGGCAGCGGCGGTTGTTACAATTTTTCTTTGCGGAAGCTTGCCCTCAAGGGTTTCTTCAAGGCTTCTTGTCGGGTCAGCCGCACCGGTCACACGCATTGCGCCGTAAACATAGGAACGCCCCGAAAGCGGATCTCTGATGGCACCGCCGATGCAGGTTGCCGCACCGCCGAACGGTTCAATTTCAGTCGGATGATTATGCGTTTCATTTTTGAAAAGCAGCAGCCACGGCTCTTTTTTGCCGTCTGCTTCCACTTCAATCTTAACCGTGCAGGCGTTGATTTCCTCGGATTCGTCAAGCTTTTCAAGCTTACCCTCTTTTTTGAGGTATTTCACCGCAAGCGTTGCAATATCCATCAGGTTCTGCGGCTTAGTCCTGCCAAGCTGCTTGCGTGTGTTTACATAGTCTTCATAAGCGTTTTGAAGCAGTTCGTCTTCAAATTTCACGCTGTCGATGGTTGTTAAAAATGTTGTGTGGCGGCAATGATCTGACCAATAGGTATCAATCATGCGTATTTCCGTGATTGTGGGGTCACGATGCTCTGTTTTGAAATAATCCTGACAGAACTTGATGTCGTCCTTATCCATTGCAAGCGCATATTTTTCAACAAAATCCGAAAGCTGCTGCTCATTCAGTTCAAGGAAACCGTCAAGAACCTCCACCTCGGTGGGTACGGTGGTTTCGGTTTTGAGCGTTTCATATTTTTCAAGTGAAGCTTCGCAGGCTTCCACAGGGTTGATTACATATTTTTTGATTTTTTCAATATCCTGCTTTGTCGGTTCTCCGTAAAGAAGATAAATTTTTGCTGTTTTAACGGTCGGGCGTTCTTTCTGAGAAATAATCTGAATGCACTGCGCCGCCGAATCCGCTCTCTGGTCAAACTGACCCGGAAGATATTCAACCGCAAAAACAACGGCACCGTCCGTATCAATATCGTCTGAAACAATATCAAGCTGCGGTTCGGAAAAAACCGTCGTTTTGCAAAGCTCAAACAAATCTTTGTCTATGTTTTCCACATCATAACGGTTAATGATTCTGATATCGTTTACCGAACTTATGCCGAGAAAGTCTTTCACATCGCTTAAAAGGGAAGCCGCTTCGTTTGCAAGCTCCTTTTTCTTTTCAACAAAAATTCTATATACCATTCTTTAATCCTCCACTGCTTTGAGTGCTCTTTGTCCGATGTCGTTCCGGTAAAAGCCGTTTTCAAACTTCACCTTTTTTGTCAGTGCATAAGCTTTTTCAATTGCTTCTTTGAGTGTGTCTGCGGTGCTCGTTACGCCGAGAACTCTTCCGCCTGCGCTGACGGTTTTTCCGTCTTTGATTTTTGCGCCGGCAACAAAAATATCGCTTTCTTCATCTGTTTCGGGAAGCTCAATTTCAAAGCCGCTTTCATATTTTACGGGATAACCCTTTGAAGCAACAATAACGCAGCAAGCCGCTTTGTCGCTGAACTTAACCTCTGTTTGAGCAAGCTTTCCTTGGCTTACAGCTTTCATGACCGTGAACAGATCGCTTTCAAGAAGCGGCAAAACAACCTGAGTTTCCGGATCTCCGAAACGGCAGTTGTATTCAATCACTTTCGGGCCATCCTTGGTAATCATCAGCCCGAAATAAAGACAGCCGCGAAACTCTCTGCCCTCATTTTTCATCGCTTCAATTGTGGGAACAAAAATCTCTTTCATGCACTTTTCTGCAATTTCCTTTGTGTAATAAGGATTCGGAGCAACCGTTCCCATACCGCCCGTGTTAAGACCCTTGTCGCCGTCAAAAGCACGCTTATGATCCATGGAAGAAACCATCGGAACAACAACATTTCCGTCGGTAAACGAAAGCACGGAAACCTCGGGACCTTCCAAAAATTCTTCAATAACCACTCTGCTTCCGCTTTCGCCGAAGATTTTGTTTTCCATCATGGAACGAACGGCGTCTTTTGCTTCGTCTCTTGTTTCGGCAATGATAACGCCCTTTCCGAGTGCAAGCCCGTCAGCTTTGATAACGGTTGGAATCGGGGCGGTTTCAAGATAGGAAAGTGCTTTTTCCATGTCGTCAAACACTTCATATGCCGCTGTGGGAATGTTATATTTTTTCATCAGATTCTTTGAAAAAACCTTGCTGCCCTCAATGATTGCGGCATTCGCTTTCGGTCCGAAGCACTCGATTCCGGCTTCGCTGAGTGCGTCAACCGCTCCGAGAACAAGCGGATCGTCGGGCGCAACAACGGCAAAATCAATGCCCTTTTCTTTCGCAAAGCGAACCATGCCGTCAATGTCCTTTGCGCCGATGTCAACGCAAACGGCATCTTTTGCGATACCGCCGTTTCCGGGAAGTGCATAAATTTCTTCAATTTCTTTGTTTTCTTTCAGCTTTTTGATGATTGCGTGTTCGCGGCCGCCGCCGCCTACTACCATTATTTTCATATTGTAATCACCGCTTTACTCATATTTTCTCATAAATTTCTTTTGAAACGAGTTCAACCGCCTGCGGAAGAATTTTCCATTCCGCCTGCTCCATCACTCTTTTTTGAAGAATTTCGGGCGTGTCACCGTCTTCGATGTAAACCGCCTTTTGCAGAATGATTTTTCCGCCGTCGGGAATTTCGTTGACAAAATGCACGGTTGCACCCGTTACCTTTACACCGTAAGCAAGCGCCGCTTCGTGCACCTTTAAGCCGTAAAAGCCTTTTCCGCAAAAAGACGGAATCAGCGACGGGTGAACATTCAAAATTGCATTTTCATGCTTTGAGGTAAAATCAGCGCTCAGAATGGACATAAACCCTGCAAGCACAATCAGCTGAACGCCTTTTGAAACAAGAATTTCTTCAATCGCCTGTTCAAAAGCCTGCTGACTTCCCTTTTCTTTTTTTGAAACCACAAAACCGGGAATATGATGCTTTTTTGCCCTTTCAAGCGCATAGGCATTTTTCTGACTTGAAATGACGCACACAACCTCGCCGTGAGAGATTATTCCGCTGTCGCACGCATCAAGAATTGCCTGCAAATTTGTGCCGCCGCCCGAAACAAGAACGGCAATTTTTGTTTTGTTCATCTGTTTTTCCTCAATCAATAATGATTTTTTCGTCGGATTCAATGATTTCGCCGATGATATAAGCGTCCTCACCGTTTTCTTTGAGCACCGAAAGTGCAGTCTGTGCATCTTCCTTGGAAACAACAACACTCATTCCGACACCCATGTTAAAGGTGTTGAACATGTCTCTTTCGGGGATATTACCCGTTTTGGCAATCAGTTCAAAAATCGGAAGAACTTTTACGCTGCTTTTTTGAATTTTTGCACCGAGTCCGTCGGGTATGCTTCTGGGAATGTTTTCATAAAAGCCGCCGCCCGTGATGTGTGAAACGCCTTTGACTCTGACTTTTTCAAAAAGAGCAAGCATGGGTTTAACATAAATTTTTGTCGGTGTGAGCAAAGTTTCTCCGATTGACTTTCCGCCGAGAGCATCAACAGGAGCTTTTATATCGGAATTTTCAACATCAAAAACTTTTCTGACAAGTGAAAATCCGTTTGAATGAACGCCGCTTGAGGGAAGAGCAATAATTACATCGCCGGCTTTCATCTCTTTGTTGTTAAGAATTTTGTCTTTGTCGCAAACGCCGACGCTGAAGCCTGCAAGGTCGTATTCATCTTCGGGATAAAAGCCCGGCATTTCCGCCGTTTCACCGCCGATTAAAGCAGCGCCCGACTGAACACAGCCCTCGGCAACACCCGAAACGATCTGTGCAATTTTTTCGGGAACATTTTTTCCGCAGGCAATATAATCAAGGAAAAACAGCGGCTTTGCTCCGCAGCAAATGATGTCATTGACGCACATGGCAACGCAGTCTATGCCAACAGTGTCGTGCTTATCCATAAGGAAAGCAAGCTTGAGCTTTGTTCCGACGCCGTCTGTTCCACTGACAAGAACAGGTTTTGTGATTCCTGTCATGTCAAGCTCAAAAAGTCCGCCGAAGCCGCCGATGTCAGAGTTTACACCGCTTGTCATGGTTCTTGCAATGTGCTCTTTCATCAGGTTAACCGCCTTGTATCCTGCGGTTATGTCAACGCCTGCCTGTTTATAGCTTTCGCTGAAACTTTTTTCTTTCATAGTTTTGACCGTTCCTTTCTTAAATGCATAGTTCCGTATTAAACCCTCGCCGGGGGTTTCCTAAGGCGGGCAACGCCCGCAGGACTCACGCACGGCAAAACGAAAAACTTTTCCCGTCTGCATACGGCGAAAGCCGTCATTCAACGGCAAGTATGTCCGTTATATCTCAGATTCAACTTTATTTTCAGCCTTTATTATCGCAAATTTTAAATTCAAATCGGTTCTTGCCGGTATCTTTCGGCGTATCTGTCGGATATACGCCGTTGAAGCACGCCGTGCAGTATTCATCACAGCCTGCGCCTTTTCCGGTTATCATTTTCACATGATCGACGCTCAGATAACCGAGCGAATCAACACCGATGATTTCGGCAATTTCTTCAACCGTGTGCTGACAGGCAATCAGACTGTCTTTTGAATCAATGTCCGTGCCGTAATAGCAGGGATTGAGGAACGCCGGAGCTGTCACTCTCATGTGAACTTGCGTTGCGCCTGCTTCACGAAGAAGCTTGACAATTCTGCCGCTGGTTGTTCCTCTTACGATTGAATCATCAATCAGAACCACCCTTTTGCCGCTTACAACGCTTGAAATTGCGTTGAGCTTGATTCTGACCTTGTCCTCACGAGAAGCCTGACCGGGAGAAATGAAAGTTCTTCCGATATATTTGTTTTTGATAAATCCCATACCGTAAGGAATACCCGACTGTCTTGAATAGCCGATTGCACCGTCAAGGCCGGAATCGGGAACACCGATAACAATATCAGCCGCAACAGGGTGCTCCAGAGCAAGAAATGCACCTGCACGGATTCTTGCTTCGTGAACACTGCAGCCGTCAATGACCGAATCGGGACGAGCAAAATAAATATATTCAAAAATACACATGGATTTTTTGCTTTTTTTGCAGTGATCTGTAATTGAGCGAACGCCGTTTTTGTCAAAAACAACAATTTCGCCCGGTTCAAGATCTCTGATAAGCTTTGCACCAACTGCGTCAAGCGCACAGCTTTCGGAAGCGACAACATATCTTCCGTCCTCAGTCTGACCGTAACAGAGCGGTCTGAAACCGTTTTCGTCTCGGACTGCAATCAGCTTTGACGGAGACATGATAACAAGAGAATAGGCACCCTTGATTTTGTTCATCGCCCGATTGACGGATTCTTCAATGGACGGAGCAGAGATTCTCTCTTTGATGATGGTGTAAGAAATAACCTCGGTGTCGCTTGTTGTGTGAAAAATTGAGCCCTCCATTTCAAGCGCTTCACGAAGCTCTTTTGAATTGACAAGGTTTCCGTTGTGCGCAAGAGCCATTCTGCCTTTTATGTGGTTGACAACAATCGGCTGTGCGTTCTGTCTGCCGTCAACACCGGTTGTACTGTATCTGACATGACCGACAGCCATATTGCCAGTTCCGAGACTTTCCATTGCCGCCTTGTCAAAAACATCATTAACAATGCCCATGTCTTTATAGCTACTGAAAAGACCGTCGTCGTTAACAACAATTCCGCAGCTTTCCTGTCCTCTGTGCTGAAGAGCAAAAAGTCCGTAATAACAAGTTGAAGCAACGTCTGTTGTTTCCGGTGAAAAAACGCCGAAAACGCCGCATTCTTCATGAATTTTGCTGTTTTGCATATTGATTATTCTCCCATAAGTCTGCGCATAACTTCGTTGTATGCGTCCTCAACGCCGCCCATATCTCTGCGGAAGCGATCCTTGTCAAGCTTTTCGTTGGTGTTGATGTCCCAAAGGCGACAGGTATCGGGTGAAATTTCATCGGCAAGAATGATTGTGCCGTCTGAGAGTCTGCCGAATTCAAGCTTGAAATCAACAAGGCGGATTCCGAGCGTTTTGAAGTATCCGGTGAGAACCTCGTTAACCTTGAATGCCATTGCTTTGATTGTTTCAATTTCTTCTTTTGTTGCAAGCTTCAGTGCAATTGCATGGTAGCTGTTGAGAAGCGGATCGCCGAGGTCATCGTTTTTATAGGAAAACTCAATGGTGGGTTCATCAAAAACAATTCCCTCTTCAACACCGTAATGCTTTGCAAAAGAGCCTGCCGAAACATTTCTGATGATAACTTCAAGAGGAACAATGGAAACCTTTTTGACAACGGTTTCTCTGTCGCTTAACTCTTCAACAAAATGAGTGGGAACACCGTTTTTTTCAAGCATCTGCATGAGCATATTGCTCATTCTGTTGTTAATTGAACCTTTTCCTGCAATCTGACCTTTTTTAAGACCGTTGAATGCGGTTGCATCGTCCTTATAGGAAACGATGAAAAGATTTTCGTTTTCGGTTGCAAAAACTTTCTTTGCTTTTCCCTCATAAACCTGATTTAACTTTTCCATTTGCTTGTCCTCCTGAAATTATTGATTATATTTTTCTTCAATTGCTTTGTTTTTTGAAAGCACTTTTTCGGTGCCCTCTTTTCTTGCCTTTGAAAGCTTCTTTTCAAGCTCACTGTCCATGACGGCAAGAATCTGAACAGACAACAAGGCGGCATTGACAGCTCCGTCAATTGCAACGGTTGCAACGGGCATTCCCGAAGGCATCATTACAGTTGAAAGCAGTGCGTCAACACCGTCAAGCTTATTTGATTTTATGGGTATTCCGATTACGGGAAGGGTTGTGTTTGCGGCAATTGCTCCTGCCAGGTGCGCTGCCATTCCCGCTGCGGCAATAATAACACCGAAGCCGTTTTCTCTTGCATGAGAAGAAAATTCTTTTGCTTCGTCGGGTGTTCTGTGTGCGGAAAAAATGTGCACTTCAAACGGAACATCATATTCCTTTAAGGTGTTAATGGCTTTTTCAACAACCGGAAGATCACTGTCACTTCCCATGATTACGGCAACTTTTTTCATTTAAAAAACCTCCTGAAAATAAACAGAGCAATCCCGCAAAAAAATTCGGGATTGCCCAGACGGTCGGCTGATTTCATCCTTTTGCTTCCCGGTGGTGCTCCACCTCGGCAGACAAAAAAGCCTGCCTTTCCGTCAGTTGCAAAAGGCCTTTTTCGTGTAAGCGGCAAAACCCTTACTTTGTCAATTATACATGATTATCCGACGGTTAGTCAATAGATAATTATGCATAAGTTTCTTACGCAAAAACACGAAATTTTAATGAATTCACCGAACAAAATCTATTTCGGGGAAGTACTGAATAAATCACAGCTATGCTTTGAATAACAGCTTACTTGAAGTTTTAATCAGTGATCCCTGAGTTTTTTCTTTCAATTTCCGCAATCATTTCCACTCTTTTTGCATGGCGCTCACCCTCATAATCGCCCGAAATCCATGTGTCAACAATCATCAAAGCAAGCTCTTCTCCCACAACACGGCTTCCGACTGCAAGCATATTGGTGTCGTTATGCCGCCTTGACAAAAGCGCCGAATAAGGCTCACTGCAAACAACACAACGGATTCCTCTGACCTTGTTTGCGGCAATGGAAATTCCCACTCCCGTGCCGCAAACCACGATTCCTTTTTCAAATTCTCCGCAAGCTACGGCTCTTGCAACCTTTTCGCCGTATATCGGATAATGCGTGCGCTCTTTTGAAAATGTTCCCAAGTCCTCGCAGACAAAGCCGAAACTTTCAAGATGCTCTTTGATTTTTTCTTTCAGCTCAAAACCTGCGTGGTCGCTTCCGAGCGCAATTTTCATCGGTGTTCGCCCTCTTTGTCAACAACATAAGAATCAACGGGAATTGTTTCAGGTTCATTGTTTGCATTAATATCTGCACTGTTTTCAACCGCTTTAATCATCTGTCTGAGCGATACTGCGCCAATCTCTGCCGAGTCCTGTGCAATCGTTGCGGAAAGTTCGCCGCTTTCAATGCTCTTCAAGGCTTCTGCCGCACCGTCCGTTCCGACAACCATAATTTTACCGAGCTTATCTGCGTTTTTGACCGCCTGAAGCGCACCGAGCGCCATGGTGTCGTTACAGCAGTAAAATGCTTTGAGGTTGGGATATTTCTGAATAATGCTTGCTGCTGTGTCAAGTGCTTTTTGTCTGTCCCAGTCGGCAGGCTGAGAGCTTACAAGCTTAATGTTGTTTTCATCTTCAAACGCTTTTTTTGCACCTTGTTTTCTCGCTTCACCCGAAGCGTTGCCTGCTTTACCTTCGATGATGGCAACCTCGCCGCCGTCTTTAAGTTCGTCAATTATATATTCCGCACCTTTTTTTCCGACTTCAACGTTATCTGTTGTTGCAAAAGCGATAACACTTCCGCCCGCACTTTTAAGTGTGTCCATGTCAATTTTTTCATCGATGTTCATAACATAAATGCCTTTTTCGTTTGCCTGAACGATGCCGTTAATTAAGTTTGTCGGCGAAAGCGGCGCAACACCGATTGCTTTATAGCCTTTATTGATGCAGTTTTCAAGAATACGCAGCTGACCTTCGGTGTCTTCTTCGCTGTTTGCGGCAAAAATGTCAACCTTGATGCCCTGATCTGCGGCTTCTTCTTCAATTCCTTTTTTCATCGTTGCCCAGAAGTCGTTTGAAAGGGTTTTCAGAATAACAGCATACTGTGTTCCTGTTTCGGTTGTTCCTGCCGAGCTTTCGGACTGCTGCGTGTTGTCTGAAGTGTGAACGGTTGTGTTGCTGTCTTTACCTCTTCCGCAGCCGACAAGCACGGCACTTAAAACAAGGCACAAGGCGGCAATAAGACTGATAATTTTTCTGTTCGTTTTCATAGGGTAATCTCCTTTATTTCTTGTTTATAGATTTTCTTTAGCAAATGCGGCACTTCCTAAAATTCCGCTTTGCTGATTGTGAATCGGGAAATATATTTCAAGATTATTAAACGGAAGCGGTTTTCTGACATATTCAAAAATACTTTCATTCAAAAGCTTTTTCGGGAATTTTTCCATTTCAATCACTCCGCCGCCGATTACAACATAATCGGGGTCGAGTATGTTAATTTCCGCTGCAATCGGCACGGCAAGACCTCGGACAAAATTCAAAAGCACGGGAGAATCCGGGTGTTTTGCAAAAACCTTTCTGATGGGTGTATCCGGAAAATGCTTTTGACAAAGCTCCTCAAGATGTTTTCCGCTGCAGCGCACTTCCGCACAGCCGATATTGCCGCAGCTGCATTTTTCATCAATGCCAAGCAGCGGAATGTGACCGAGTTCACCTGCCGCGCCGTTTTTTCCGGTGTAAAAACCGCCGCCGAGATAGATTGAATTTCCGAGTCCCGTTCCCACATAAAAGCCGAGAATGGTTTTGCTTTTGTCAAACGAAAGAGTGTCAATATCGTTTTGCAAAAGGAAGTTTACATCTCTGTCAAGAAAAATGCGAAAGCCGAGCTTTTTTTCAAGCACAAACGAAAAATCGAGTCCGTCAAAGCCTTTTAAATTGGGCGCAGAAATAATTTTTCGCTTATCACGGCTTACAATTGCGGGAATGCCGATTCCGGCAGCTGAAATTTTTCCGTCTAAAGAGTACCTCGAAATATACTTTTTGATTTCTTCCGCCATAATTTCAACTGCGTTTCCTGCTGTGAAAATACTGCTTGAGTTTTTTTCAAAATGATAGATTGTTCCGTTTTCATCAACCGTCCCGATTCTGAAATTTGTTCCGCCGATGTCTATCCCGAGGGTTAAAATGCTCATTTTCTCACCCCTTTTCTGCTCCCGTTTGTTTATAAAATTCCTCAAGCATGATTTCCCACGCTTTTTTCAGATCCTTATCTTTTGAAAACAAGCCGGAGGTTCCGACAACAAAAATTTCTGTTCCCGCTTTATAAAGTTCCTTAAATGTTTTTTCGTTGCAGGAACCGTCAACCTCAATCAGATAATGAAAATCATTAAGCTCTTTAAGTTCTTTTGCCTGCCTGATTTTTTCAAGCATCTGAGGAATAAACGGCTGACCGGCAAAACCCGGATCAACTGTCATGATCGTCAGCTTGTCAATTCTGTCAAGGTAATGTGCAATATAAGAAAGCGGTGTTGCCGGGTTCAGAACCACACCCGCCTTGCAGCCGAAAGATCTGATTTTGTTAATAATTCTGAAAGCGTCTTTGTTAATTGTTTCCGCATGAGGCGAAATAAACGCCGCCCCCGCCTTTACGAGCGGTTCAATGAAATCATCGGGATTTTCCGTCATCAGATGGCAATCAACCGGTCTTCTTGCCACCTGAGTAAAAGCTTTGACAAAATCCGGCGAAAGTGTAATGTTTTTGACATAGTGACCGTCCATTATGTCAACATGATAAAAATCACAAAGATTGTTGAGCGTTTCGGTCTGTTTTTTTATTTCAAGAAAATCCATACACATCAGCGACGGGCTGAACATTGGCTTTGTCATTTTCTCACCTCTTTCCGGCAACAAAAGTGTCAAGCGCAACCGAACCGATAATCAGTGCACCCATAACAACCTGCTGCAAGGTGCTCGGCAATGAAAGCAGGTTCATTCCGAAATTGATTACACCGATGATAAAACCGCCGATAACAACACCGAAAATTTTTCCCTTGCCGCCGAAA
>JBJEOJ010000002.1:0-4680 GCA_051880655.1 Acutalibacteraceae bacterium
ATGTGCAGGCTGCGGTGCGAACAAACTCAACGGAGGAAAATGCGATGCGCTGTGTTCGAATATGGTTTGACAAAGTCGGCATGAGCCGCTATATTTCACACCTTGATCTGATGCGGACCATGACAAGGGCGATACGCCGCTCAAAAATCCCCCTTTGGTACACCGAGGGCTTTAATCCGCACCCATACATGACCTTTTCGTTGCCGCTTTCGCTCGGCATGGAAAGCGTGTGCGAATCCATGGACATCAAAATTGAGGGAGAAATCACAAACGAAGAAATTCTTTGCGCTCTGAAAGCGGTTATGCCGGACGGAATCACGATCAAAGCCGTGACCGATGCAGGTCTTGATCCGAAATATATTGCACTGGGCGAATTTGATATAATTTTTTCAGATATAAAAAACACCGAAAGCTTTTGCGGAAAAACCGTTCAGATGCTTTCGGGCGAGGAGTTAATTGTTCAGAAACTCGGCAAAAAGGGGCACAGAAAGGTTTATAAAGACATCAACCTGATTGAATTCGTCAAGAAATACAGCCTTGAAAAAGGCGAAAATGAAGTGGTTTTGCATGTCACGCTTCCTGCAGGCAGCAAAACAAACATCAATCCTGCCCTTTTGTGCGATGAGATTGTCAGGCAAACCGATGAGGGCGAGGGATATATCATCAGGCGAATAAGGCTGCTGACGGAAAACGGCGAAGAATTTAAATAAGACTTTTATGACAGAGGCTTACGGTCAGTGGGTTCAGAAAACAACCGGGGCGGTGCCCGGACAAAACCTTTGGTTTTGTTCTTGAAACTGCAACGCAGTTTCAAGTGTGCGGCGAAGCCGCACGGGCGCCGGTGGCAGAGCTTTTCCAACTTTTCACCGACCTTCCCGCCGCAACAAACCAAAAAAGAACTTTCCTGCGCGGGCAGTTATTCAAACCGTTTGTTTTTCTATCCCGCGTGAGCATGCGGGCGGTGCCCGCCGCATTAAAAAGACCCTTCGGGGTCTTTTTTTGTTGCCTTGTTTTTGTAGTCTTCATCAATCGCACTTTGCTTCGCCTTGGTGCAATAATCTTTCAGAAAAACAAAAAATTCTTCAACGGCTGACGAGTCAATTTTGTTTTTCTTAAAATCAATCAGTATATCACGCTGACAAATCGGTTCTTGAATTTCAAGCAGTGTTACACTGTCGCTGTTGACTTTTCCCCATGTGAATTCCGGCCAGAACCCGATTCCCATATTTGCCGCAATCATGTTCTGAACGGCGGCGGGGCTGTCACTTTCAAAAATAATTCTCGGCTCAAAGCCTGCGTGTCGGCAATATCTGTCGCAAATGATGCGAAGCTGCCTTGAGCCCATAAGACTTATAAAACCCTCCTGTGAAACCTCGCCGAGTCTGACGCTTTTTTCAGAAGCAAGCCGGTGATTTTTCGGAACGGCAAGAAAAATTTTTTCGGTACAAACAAAGGTGTTGTCCTCTTTTTCTTCCGGAAGCTGATAAAAAAGCCTTGTTGTGATTCCGATATCATAAAGGTCGTTGTCTTTGCCCTGAATGAACTGAAAGTTAATTTCATTGTGGAGCTTTTTATATTCGATGATCGCTTCTGTCACAAGAGCGGAAGCGGCAAGAACGTTCAGATGAATTGTGTCGCTTTCAAGCTTTGCCATAATCTGAAGCTGCTGCGGAATCTTATCCAAGTTCTCCATGATCGGCTCAAGCTTTTTCTGAAGATATTTGCCGTATTCGGTGAGCATGATATTTCTTCCCTTGGATACAAAAAGCGGAACACGCAAATCTTTTTCAAGGCGGTGTATCGCCTGAGAAAGCGCAGGCTGCGCAATGTGAAGCTTTTGGGCGCTTTTGGTGATATGCTGCGTTTTTGCCACTTCAAGAAAATATCGTATCTGATTGATTTCCATTTGTTCTCACACTCCGCAATTCATAACTTAAACATTATGTATTTTATAAATATAATATATTAGACATTATGGTTTGTCAAGTATATAATGTTAGTGCAAATGAAAAAAGCCGGCAAAATTTTCAGATGCAAAAGACTGCAAAAAGCAGCTAAAATTCGGAGGCGAAATAATGACAGCAGCAGAAATACTTGAATCACTTATGCTGATATGCTTTGGCTTATCATGGCCGATGTCGGTTTATAAAAACATCAAAGCAAAATCGGCAAAGAACATGAGTTTACCTTTTATCCTTTTAATATGTTTCGGATATGTTGCAGGGATTACGGCAAAAATTATCACACACAACTTAAGCTATGTTCTGATCGTTTATGCACTTAACCTTGTGATCGTTTCGGCTAATGTGATTGTATATTTCATAAACAAAAACTATGACAAAAAAAGCGATGAAATTGAACTGAGCAAAAAGATAAGAATTGTCAGGGCTGAAGAAGAAAATTTTCAGCCGATTAAAAGAAAGGCGGTTTCAAAATGATTGATTATTCGCAAATGAACGAGGTGGCAAAAAGAAACGGTATTGTTTTTCTCGGCTCAAGCTATCTGGAATCGATACCCGTAAACGAACTGGCGCAGGATTTTGAAACAGATCTTCCCGTGTATAACCGCAGCGTTGAGGGGCTGACAATTGACAAGGCCTGCGATATGCTTGACAGTTGTGTTCTGGAGCTGAATCCGTCAAAGGTATTCATCAGCATCGGCGACGAAGATGTTAAAAAAAGCGATCTCGACATCAAAAGCTTTATTGAAAAATATCAGTGGCTTCTTTATACACTTCATTCAAGAAGCAACGCAAAAATATATATCGTTTCGGTGCTTTCAGATGCACCCGCGGCTTCTTTGATTAACGAAAAACTGAAAAAAACGGCAAAAGAAACCGGCTGTCAGTATGTTGACGTATCAGCTTCCATTAAATCCGAAAAACCCGGAATCCGCCTTTTTGACACTCTTCGCTTTTATATGCGTTCAAAACCGATCACGTTCGGTGCGGCAATGTCAGCGGCATTTTAAAAAGCTTTCTTCCTGTAATTTTCAAATAAACTCAACAAAGGCGTCGGCTTTGGCCGGCGTTTTTGCTGTTATTTAAAAAATCAAAAACTTTGAAAAAAAAATCAAAAACTTTGAAAAATCCATTGACAAATATCTATATGTTATTTATAATACATATTGAAATTTATCTATCTGAGGTGATTTGTTTGAATTACGACGAAAAGAAAGTTGCCGTAATTTTCAAAGCGTTTTGCGATGAAAACCGAATACGGATTTTAAAGCTGCTCAAAACAGGCGAAAAATGTGCCTGCAAGCTGCTTGAAGAAATCAATGTAAGTCAGCCTACCCTTTCCCACCACATGAAAATTCTTTGCGATTCTGGCATCGTTGTCGGACGAAAAGAGGGCAAATGGATGCATTATTCCGTTTCTCCCGAGGGCTCTCAAAAGGCGGTTAAAATTCTTGAAGAACTGACTGACATCACTTGTTCGGATTCAGATAAGTCATGCTGTGAAAAGTAAGGGGTTGTCGCATTTAGCGCAGAACAAAAAGCAAAATATTAAAATTAAAATTAATAAAGAAACATTTTGCTTTTTTAAGCGTTTTTTCGCTCACTCGCAGTATCTTTATACAGCTTCGGGGTGAAGAAAACGCTTTCTGCATCTAAATGCAACAGCCCCTGCTTAAAAGGCATCACATCGATATATTTCAATTTAACTATATGAAAGGAGTTTTTTATGGAAGCGATAAAAACAGCGTGGGATTTCTTTCAGAACGAAATTCTCGGCATGAAGTGGCTGAACCGTCTTATTGAAACCGTGTTAAACACCTGCGGTTTAGATACAACAAGCAAAATCGGCGGCAGTATTCAATTTTTTATCTATGACACCATCAAAATCATTGTGCTTTTATGCGTTTTGATTTTGGTTATTTCGTATATTCAAAGCTATTTTCCACCCGAACGAATCAAAAAGATTCTCGGCAGATTTCACGGGCTTTGGGCAAACATCATAGCCGCCCTGCTCGGCACGGTTACACCGTTTTGTTCCTGCTCGTCAATTCCTTTGTTTATCGGCTTTACAAGTGCCGGGCTTCCGCTTGGTGTTACATTTTCGTTTCTGATCTCTTCGCCTATGGTTGACCTCGGAAGTCTTGTGCTTCTGATGAGCATATTCGGTTGGAAAGTCGCCGTTATTTATGTAATACTCGGACTGATAATAGCTGTTGCCGGGGGTACGCTGATTGAAAAACTGCATCTTGAAAATCAGGTGGAGGAATTTATCCGCAGTGCACGATCCGTTGACGTTGCGCAAGAGCAATTGCATTTTAAAGACCGTCTGAAATATGCATGGGAACAGGTTGTTGCCACTTTGAAAAAGGTTTTTCCTTATATATTAATCGGTGTCGGCATCGGCGCAATCATTCACAACTGGATACCCGAAGCATTTATTATAAAAGTTCTCGGTAATAATAATCCGTTCGGTGTAATTCTTGCAACAATTGCAGGCATTCCGATGTATGCCGACATTTTCGGCACAATCCCGATTGCAGAGGCTCTGCTTGCAAAAGGTGCATTACTCGGCGTGGTGCTGTCCTTTATGATGGCTGTTACAACGCTTTCCCTGCCGTCAATGATTATGCTGCGCAAAGCGGTAAAACCAAGACTGCTGGGCATCTTCATTGCGATCTGTACAATAGGAATTATCGTTGTTGGCTATTTCTTCAATCTG
>JBJEOJ010000003.1:0-4670 GCA_051880655.1 Acutalibacteraceae bacterium
ATTTTTGTGAATAATAAACAGATATATAAAGTTTTTATTAAAATACGCACCGCACCGGAGTGAAAAAGACAAAAAACTACGCAGCCGAAGAACCGGAAATGGTAAAATAGCCGTTATTGCTTGACTTAACGAAAGAGGTATTTTATAATTTAATTTGGAGTATAAGTAGTTTGGAACTTATGACAGTGTGGAGTTTGGAGTTATTTTAACTTGAAAATTTCTGCTGAAAATTTTAACTGACTTCCTGATTAATATGATATTTACTTATATTTTGTAACATTTTAACCGTAGGGGTTATTCTGATTCTTTGTGCGGACAAGGTACACCGTCTCTTACCTCAAAAATTTTAAATGAGGTTAACTCCACACTCCAAACTCCACACTAAAAAGAAAGGTTGTCTTAAAAATGGATAAAAAATTTCAGGCTTTTGATAAAACGCTTTATTTAAGCTCACCGACAATGCACGGTCCTGAGCTTGAATATATGAAAGAAGCATTTGACACAAATTGGATGTCAACGGTCGGCGAAAACATCAATCAGGTTGAAAAAATCGCCTGCGAAAAAATCGGCTGTCAATATGCCGTTGCACTTTCGGCAGGAACGGCGGCGCTTCATCTTGCCGTGAAGCTTGCCGGTGTGAAAAGAGGCGACAAGGTTTTCTGCTCTGACATGACCTTTGACGCAACGGTGAACCCGGTTGTCTATGAGGGTGGTGTTCCCATTTTTATCGATACCGAATATGACACATGGAATATGGATCCGTTGGCTCTTGAAAAAGCTTTTGAGCTTTATCCCGATGTGAAAACGGTTGTTGTTGCTCATCTTTACGGCACACCGTGCAAAATGGACGAAATCAGAAGCATCTGCGAAAAACACGGCGCAGTGATCATTGAAGACGCTGCAGAATCTTTGGGTGCAACCTATAAAGGCGTGCAGACCGGAACGTTCGGAAAATATAACGCCATTTCCTTCAACGGAAACAAAATCATAACAGGCTCTGCCGGTGGTATGCTGCTGACAGACGATTTGCAGGCAGCTCAAAAGGCAAAGAAATGGTCAACCCAGTCAAGAGAGAACGCCCCTTGGTATCAGCATGAGGAGCTCGGCTATAACTATCGGATGAGCAATGTTGTTGCCGGCGTTATCAGAGGGCAGTTTCCGTTCCTTGAAGAACACATCGCACAGAAAAAAGCAATTTATGAAAGATACAAAAAAGGCTTTGAAGATCTGCCTGTCAGCATGAATCCGCATGACGAAAAGAATTCTGTCCCGAACTATTGGATGTCCTGTTTGCTGATTGCTCCCGAAGCGATGTGCAAGCAGGTCAGAGGCGAGCAGGAGGCTTTGTATATCACCGAAAGAGGCAAAAGCTGTCCGACGCAGATTCTTGAAGAGCTTTCAAAATATAAAGCCGAGGGTCGCCCGGTTTGGAAACCGATGCATATGCAGCCCATTTACAGAAACCATGCCTTTATCACAAGAGAGGGCGACGGAAGAGCCAAAACAAACGCCTATATCAGCGGCGGCTCAGTCGGAAAAGACGGAAAACCGCTTGATGTCGGAATGGATTTGTTCCACAGAGGGCTTTGTCTGCCGAGCGACAACAAAATGACCGAAGAACAGCAGAACACCGTTATTGAAATTGTCAGAAGCTGTTTTGAATAATAAAAGGCAAACGCTGAAACCGAAAAGAGGAAAAGTTATGCACAAAAAAGGCTTTTATGAAAAATATATAAAAAGACCGCAGGACGCAGTTCTTTCTGCCGCAGCCATAACGGTTCTGTCTCCCGTTTTGCTCACAACCGCCGCTTTGGTTAAGGTCAAGCTCGGAAGTCCCGTCATATTCAAGCAGGAAAGACCTGGTTTAAACGAAAAAATCTTTACCTTATATAAATTCAGAACCATGACGGACGAAAAAGACAAAGACGGAAATCTCCTGCCCGATGAAGAAAGGCTGACGAAATTCGGAAAGCTTTTGAGAAGCACAAGCATTGACGAACTGCCCGAGCTTCTCAACATTCTCAAGGGTGACCTTTCCATTTGCGGACCGAGACCGCTTCTGGTATCGTATCTTGATTTATATAACGATCACCAGAAAAGACGTCATGAGGTCAGACCGGGGCTTACCGGCTATGCACAGGTGCACGGCAGAAACACTGTGACCTGGGAAGATAAGTTTGATATGGATGTTCACTATGTTGACAACATCAGCTTTCTCGGTGACTGGAAAATTATTTTTGAAACGGTGTTTGCCGTGCTCAAGCGTGAGGGTATCAGCTCCGAAACTTCGGCAACGATGGAGGTTTTCAAGGGTACACCGTCTGAAAGTGAACAAAGCCAAAAAGAGGAAACCGCCAATGAATAACGAAAAAAAGCTTATGATAATCGGAGCGGGCGGACACGGCAAGGTCATTGCAGACATTGCGCTTAACTGCGGCTTTGAGAAAATTGCTTTTCTTGATGACGGCGACAAAAAAGAATGTATGGGCTTTCCGATTGTCGGGAAAACAAGCGATGCCAAAAAATATAAAGATTGCTCTTTTATCATTGCAATCGGCAATGCCGCCGTCAGAGAAAAAATTCAGAATGAACTTTCAGACAGCGGTCTGGAAATTGCCACACTGATTCACCCGGCATCAACAATCGCTTCAAATGTTTCGGTTGGAAAAGGTACGGTTATCATGGCGGGCGCCGTTGTAAACCCTTGTGCAAAAATTGCAGACGGCTGTATCATCAACACCGGAGCAACCGTTGACCACGATAATGTGATTGAAAGCTTTGCTCATATTTCCGTCGGAAGCCACCTTGCAGGAACTGTGAAAATCGGAAAAGGCACATGGGTCGGCGCAGGTGCTGTTGTCAGCAATAATATTACCGTTTGCGCAGGCTGCATGATCGGTGCAGGCGCCGTTGTTGTCAAAGATATTGAAGTGTCGGGAGCTTACATCGGAGTACCGGCAAAATTAAAGGAATAAAAAAGCTTTAAGGAGAAAAGCAAATGAAAAAAGCACTGATGAATTCGTCTGTTGCTTCCATGATTTATAAGTTCAACATGAACAACATGGAAACGCTTGAAAAGTTAGGGTATCAGGTTGATGTTGCATGCAATTTCGGAAAAGAAAATCCGATCAGTGAAAAAGAGATTTCCGATTTCAGGGATATACTCAAAAAAAAGAACATCCGGATTTTTGAAACAACCTGCCCGAGAAGCATTTTTGCTTTTAAAAACATGGTTGACGCCTATAAACAGCTCAAATCTATTGCCGAAAGCGAGCATTATGATCTGGTGCATACGCAGTCACCAATCGGCGGTGTTGTTTGTCGGCTTGCTTTTCGCACTGCAAGAAAAAGCGGAACAAAAGTGATTTACCAGGCGCACGGTTTTCATTTTTATAAAGGCGCGCCGCTCATTAATAAAATTGTTTTTTATCCGATTGAAAAATTCTGTGCGCATTTTACCGATGCGCTCATAACGATCAACAAAGAAGATTATGCGCTTGCAAAAGCAAAAATGAAAGCCAAAAAGATTTTTTATGTTCCCGGAGTTGGAATCAATCTTGAAAAATTCGGCAGAAAAGAAGAAAACGGCGAAAGTGAAAAGATTAACAATTTGCGCTGCTCGTTAAATTGTTCGGAGAATGAACTTCTGATTCTTTCTGTCGGAGAACTGAACGAAAACAAAAATCATGCGTTGGTTCTCAAAGCACTTGCCGAAGCGACAAAAAAGGACGAAAGCTTTCGTTTTCAATATGCAATTGCTGGGAAAGGCGAAAAAGAAAGTGAACTGAAAGCATTGGCAAACTCACTTTCCATCGGTGACAGCGTTCAGCTTCTCGGCTTTCGCGAGGATGTGGAAGATTTATACAAGGCGGCTGATGTTTTTGTTTTTCCGTCTTTTCGTGAGGGTCTTGCGGTTTCGGTTATGGAAGCGATGGCAATGGGCTTGCCCTGCCTTGTGAGTGAAATCAGAGGAAATGTGGATCTGATTGATAACGGCGAGGGCGGCTGGTGGTTTGATCCGAATGATGCCGAAGCACTTTCAAAGCATCTGCTTCGTGTTCAGGACAAAGCACTGAGAGAAAAATTCGGAAACTATAACCGTGAAAAAATTATGGATTTTTCTGTTTTGGAGGTTCAAAAAGCAATGGAAGCTATCTATAAAGAAGTCGGCGGAGATGAATAATGACCACGTTTGAAAAAATCTATGAAGTTGTCAGAACCATTCCGTGCGGCAAGGTGATGACCTACGGTCAGGTTGCTTTACTTGCCGGGAACAAACGCTGGTCGCGTGTTGTCGGCTATGCTTTGCATGTCAATCCCGAACCGGGCGTGATTCCCTGCCACAGAGTTGTCACAAAAGACGGAAGAACAGCAGAAAGCTTTGCTTTCGGCGGCGGAGACATTCAGCGGCAGATGCTTGAAAACGAGGGCGTTGTTTTTCTGCCCGATGGCAGGGTGGATATGGAAAGGTGCAGGGTGGAAACGATATAGAATAATAGTTTGGAGTTTGGAGTTTGGAGTGTGGAGTTAACCTCATTTAAAGTTTGTGCAGTAGGGACACGGCGTGCCGTGTCCCTACCATAATCTGTTCTTTAAATTAATAATCAGAAACTTTGTTAAAATTTTCAGCAGAAATTTTCAAGTTGAAACAACTCCACACTCCACACTCC
>JBJEOJ010000004.1:0-22517 GCA_051880655.1 Acutalibacteraceae bacterium
TTGTGTGAGGTTCTTGAACGCGTGAAAAAGGAATATCCCGAAAAAAACGTCTGGTGCTACAGCGGTTATACCTTTGACAAAGACCTTCTTTCGGGCAGACTTTGCGATTTTTCAATCACCAAGCGTATGCTTGACTGCATTGATTTTTTGGTTGACGGTGAGTTTGTTGAAGAAAAAAAGGATCTTACCCTGCGCTTTAAGGGCTCGTCAAATCAAAGAATCATTGATGTTCAGCAATCACTCAAAGAGGGAAAAATAATCAGATGGAGCGAGGACAGAATTGATGAATAAAATTAAAGTGAATTTCAAAAAGCTCAACCAAAACGCAGTGATGCCGACATACGGCTCTGACTGTGCGGCAGGGGCGGACTTATATGCCTGCTTGAACGAAAGAATGGAAATTCTTCCGGGCGAAACAAAATTTGTTAACACGGGAATCTGCATTGAACTGCCTTTGGGTCTTGTCGGTCTTGTTTATGCAAGAAGCGGACTTTCTTGTAAAAGAGACCTTGCACCGGCAAATAAAGTCGGCGTGATCGACTGCGATTACCGCGGCGAAATTATGGTCGCACTGCATAACCACGGCAAAGAAGCGAGAACAATCGAGCCGGGCGAGCGTATTGCGCAGCTTGTTGTGATGCCGTATGTGACCGCTGATTTCATTGAATGTCAGGAGCTTTCCGAAACGGTCAGAGGCGAAGGCGGCTTCGGTTCAACCGGCACAACAAAAATTGAAAATTGATTTTTAAGCTGAATAATATGCTCTTAAAAAGGTCCATGGCAAAGTGTTTTCTTTGTCATGGATTTGTTCTCTTAATGAGGTTGTTTAATATTACTTTAAGCTTTTTGTGGTATATAATATATGTATTTTCATGCGGCAGGTGATTTGTTTGGAATTTGAACTTGATTTGTTTCATCCTTCGGGTTCTCTTGAAAAGAAAAAAATTGATGAAATTCTTTCTCTCGGTGAAGTGACCGAAAGATACCATATCAAAATGACACCCGAAAAGGCAAAATATATTGTTGACAGCAGTAAAAGTGCACTTTATGACACGGGGAGAATTGAATTCGGAGAAAGCGCCGCAAAAAAAATCACGCAGAAATTCTGTTCGTCGCCGTACATATCAAAATATAATTTTGAAAAAACCATCGGAAAGCTGTTGGAAATTTTTTTCTATACGAAAAACGAAACCGAAGATCTGATAAAAGACGATGAACTGATTGATTATATGCTCAAAGCTTTCAACACCGTTTGCCACGGGTCGGTTACGCTCCTTTATGACTGGGCGATCAACAAGCTGATTCATGAGGTACGCTTCAGGGGCTTGCCGAAAGATGAAGACGATGAAGAGGTAGCAAACGTTCAGAACAGTGCTTTAAACATTGAATCGGAGGACAGCGAAGATGAACAGCAATGAACTTGATTTCCTTTCGATAATTGATAAAGCGGGGCTTCGCAGTGATAAATATTTTGAAAGCCTGATTACTGCGGCGCAGCAGAGCGGTCTGCTTTCGGCTGACGAAATGAGCCGCATTTCAAAAGAACTGTTTTCTCTTCTTTGCGATATTTGCTACTCGATTGCCCAAAAGGGAACATCGTCCGTTAAAGTTGAAACCGCCGAAGATATTTCAAATTCAATTATGTATTGCATTTCGGTAAGGCTTAAACAGTGCCGTACGGCAGATGAAGCGGTAAAGCTTATTAAAGAAAGCAAAATCGAAACGCTTTATTATGACGGGCTGAATGAAATTTCAGCGATGCTGAGCCGTGCCCGGGCAAAATATACAATTTTGAAAAAGAACCTTTTGAAAACCGAAAATGAATATTTCAAAGAGACGGTCGGCGAGGGATTAAAAACTTTTTTTGCTCTTTACGATTCAAAAACAGCCGCACACAAAAGCGTTATTCTTTTTGACTATCCGCTTTATAATTATTTGCCGGCTTTGTGCGGAGCGGAATATGTTTGCGTGAGAATTGAAAATCTACTTTATGAAAATAATTTCTGTGTAAAATTTGACAGCGAAAAAATACACAAGCTGCTTTGCGCTCTTAAAACCGATGATGTGCAGGAAGATATAAATGACGCAGAATTTGATTATATCAAGATTCCGGTTAATATTTATTCCTATGTTCTTGCGGCAGCCTTAGGTCTTGTTCTTTGCCAAAAAGATCCGTTTTTGCTTGATTTGCAAAGTCATGATGTCAGTATGCTCGAACACACTTTCAGGAAAAAAAGCTATGAACAGGTGCTTGCATTATTGAACGAAGCGGCAGATAAGCTTTTTTGTTGTCTGGCTCTTGATGAAAAGACGAAGAAATATGTAACTCAAAGCGTTCGTCAGCTTTCAAACGAAATTGCTTTTGTCGCAGGAAGAAATGTCAGACATTTGTTTTTGTCGTCAGATGAAAGCAGAGAAAAAACAGCTGAGAAACGAAGTGCCGTGTTAATGAGCGACGAAGATTTTCGCTTTCTGATTGAACAGATTGAAAAAAGCGAAAGCATGGAAAAAACCGCCCGGCTTATAAACGAAAATGTCAAAAGTGCAGAAGACTTTGAAGATGCGGTTGAATGTGCGAAGATGAGCACCGAGGAGATTGAATTTTGCGTTAAAAAGGCTTCAAAAAGACTTTTTCTTTTGCTTGTTTATAAATACCGTTTTATGAAAAGCAAGGACAGCAAGCAGGTTTATTTGGCTGTTAATGCGTTCGTTGATTCAATGCCCGAAGAAAAAAGAAAACGCCTTGACGAAATTGTCGGTTCAATGAAGTAAAGGAGCGGAAAAAGGCGAAAACACTTGAAAACAAAATCTTCATGTGTTATCATGTAAACAATATTAAGTATCTGCACGGCAAAGCTACTGTGCTGAAAAAAAGAGCTCCGGCTCTTATTTAGGAGTTGAAAAATTATGAAGTGTACAAACTGCGGACATGAGCTTGAACCCGGTTCGGGCTTTTGCGAAAACTGCGGAATGATTATGAGTCTGGATAATAACGATCAGTCACCCGAAAGCGTGAATAATGCGCCGAAAATGCAAGAGGATTCTTTTGATTATATTGAGAACATACCTGCTGAGCAGAATAATCCTCAGGAACCTGCCGGGCAGCCTGAGGTTTCATATGACAGTCTTGAAGAACCTCAAGAGGAACTTGAGCCTGTTTATGAAGATATTACATCGGGTGAACCTGTAAAAACCGACGACGAGGCTGAAACCGAACAGGATAACAATGTCTATTCAAATGCAGCAGAATCCGACGCTTCTGTTTTTGAAAACGAGGCTTCTTCGCAACAGCCTGAGGAAAATCCGGAAAATGAAGAAGCTTCCGTTCAGGAAGATAACATTCAACAGCAGCAAGATGACGACGGACTTGACGAAATGCTCATCACAAAAACAAAATCCAAAAAAGGCGGAATTGCCGTTGCGGTTCTGATTGTTGTTCTTGTTGCGGTTGTTGCAGGTGCAGTTACCGTAATCAAAGGCAATTTCAACGTTCCTGTTGCAGGCTCGGCAAAGAATACAAGTGCTCAGACAACCGAACAAAACGATGCATCCGAACCTGAAACAACAAAAGAAGAACCCACAACAAAAAAAGAAAAAGAGACAACCGAAAAAGAAACCAAAGAAACAACAGAAAAAGAAACAACAGATAAAGAAACAACAACAAAAAAAGAAACTACAACCGAAAAAGAAACCACAACCCAAAAAGCTTCAGCCGCAGCCGCTGTAACGTCGTCTGTGTCAACAACACAAGCAACATCGGCAGCCACATCAAACTATTCGACAACAAGACCGACAACAGCTTCAACCACAAAAGCAACAACAAAGCCGCAAACAACGGCGCCGACAACAACAAAGCCTGCATCAGACACCACAAAGCCGTCAGGCACAACAGATAAATACGGCATTTCGGATGCAGTGGTCAAAAAGCCGACATCATACCTCAAAAATTCTTATACAGCTTATATTACAGCCGAAGGCGTTCACATGAGAAGCGGCCCGAGCAAGGATTCTGAGCATGTGCTTTATCTTTCAAAGGGTGCAGATGTCAAAGTGCTTGCATCACAGAACGGTTTCTATTACATTTACAGCAACCGTTACGGCGTTTACGGCTGGGTAAGTGCAAGCTATGCTTCAAAAACACGTCCTCAGACGAACGCAGAAACAACCGTACCGAATCTTGTTGCTCCGGATAAGACATACTCTTCACCTGCAACAAAATATGTTAATGCAAGCAAGAGCCTGAGACTTCGCAAAGGTCCGGGCAGCAGCTATGATGTAATTAAGCTGATACCGAACGGATATCCGGTCAAGGTTAAAGGATACAGCGAAAGTGCTCCCGGCTGGGTATATGTTACGGACACAACCTACGGCGTTTCCGGCTGGGTTTCAAGTGCATATCTGAAATAAAATTCAAGCACAAGCAACCGGGCGTATTTAATGCGGAACTTTATTTAATTCGGAATTCCGCATTCCGAATTCCGAATTAACCGAAGTTCTGCATTCCGAATTAAAAAATTCCCGTGTGAAAAACGCGGGATTTTTTGTTTATTTGTTTTGCTTTGCATTTTTCAGCTGCTGAAATTTTTCAACAATCCAGAAGCGTATTTCATATTTCGGGTTTGACTGCACAAGCTTCAGCTCATCTTCATTCATAACATCGCTCAGCTGCGTGTCGCCGCAGGCGGCAGGCAGACACAGCGGCGGAAACATCACGCACCACCAGTTTTTCCCGTCTCCGTTTCCGATGATTACCCGAACGGCATCATAAGTTCCGGCGGGCAGGGTAACGTTTTCATAAGTTTTTGTCGGGAAATAGCTTTTTCCAAGTTCAACTTTAACATTGTAATCATAGCCGTTTTCTTTTATAACGGCATTTGCAGTCTCTTCAAGCTCGGCAGTGTGCTCACCGATATATTTTTCTGCGCTTTGCTTTGTGATGCTGTTTCCGAAAATCTGTTTGCCTTTGACAAGAATTGCATCTCTGACCTGAAGCTTCAAAACCTGATCTTCCTGAGAGTCTGAATTTGCAAGCACATGAAGGCGCAAAACAGACGTTCTGACACCCTCACAGTCTTTTTCAAAGCTTGCAGTGCTGATTATTACCGCCAAAGCAAAAGCAACAAATGCGGCAATTTCAAGAGCTTTTATTTTGTTCATTTATGTAACCGCCTTTCGTTTATAACGGGCAGCCGCCGATTTGCAGAACATTGTTCAGCGGCTGCGATTTTTTTGTTGCTGTTATTCTTGACGCAGGTCCATTTTTTTATTCAGCTGCCAGTGAAGAAAAACTGCAAGATAAACGCTCAGTGCGGACAGAACAAACCACCAGAAGCTGAAAAGCGGACAAATTTGTCCGAGAATGTTGCCGGGCTTTTCTGAATAATCCCATACGTTCATGTGAAACATAAGATTGACAATGATGCCGACAAGAAATTCCGCCGCCGTAATTATTACACAGCCGATCAGTCCGCGTAGAACAAGGCTTCTTGTTTTAAGTGCAAGATTTGTAAAATATAAAATTGCAAAAACCGTGCCGCCCGTTAAAGTCATTGTCCAGTGAGTATATCCGCGGAAAAGGACTTCAATCAGACTGTACATTAAACTTCCGATGCAAAAAATAATCACAAATTCAACAATCCGTCTTTTTCTCAAACTGCTCATTTTCTCACCTCATTTTTAGTTTTAATTGATCTCAGGCGAATATGAGCGGAAATAAAACGTTAAAAATAAAAGAAAAGGTAATAAAAATAAAAAATATAGGTTATAGACTTGACAAATTAAGCTATAATGAATAATATCTATGTATACTTTTGTTTCGTGTTATGGTTTGTTATAAAGAAACTATGAGAAATGCGATGAAAGGAGTGAATATGTTGGATACATTTGAGCAAGTTTGCGATTTAATCAGCAAAAGATTTGAACTCAGTGAAGTGAAACTGACAAAAGAAACAACTCTTGAAGAAATCGGAGCTGACAGCATTGACCTTGTTGATCTCGTTTCAGAACTTGAAGAGGCTTTTGATGTTTCTGTTCCTGACGAAGAATTTGAAAACATAAAAACAATCGGAGATATTGCCGGACTTATTGAAAGTCTGGAATAATTAAAACAAAAGTCCGCGGAATGAACCCTGCGGACTTTTAACTTTATATAAAGAATATCTTCTGAAAATCATGGAAAAACAAAACCCGCAAAATGCGGGCTTAATTTTTTATTTGCTGTTTCGTTCACTTGTTCAGATTGAGAAGACTATCAAGCTCAGTTTGAAGCTGTGAGCGGCGTTATTATGCGATTTTAAGCAACTGTTTCCGAAATGAAATCGGCATCGAAGCATGAGCAAGAAACATAGTTTTCTCTGTTGTCAGCGTCTTTTGCGTTTTTCTTTTCAATAAGTTTTGTTACTGCAACATAAATTCCTGCGATTGCGGCAGCTATTGCAGAGATTATAGCGATTACTTTTGCAACTTTTTTGAATGTTTCCATGATATAATCCTCCGTTTGGTTAAAATAAAATTTCAATTTGTTTTATTATACACTGACAGAACATCAAAGTCAATAAAAAAACGATTAAAATTGCTTATCTTAAAATTGATTCAGTCAAAAGCCGTTTTTATCAGCTTATTATCAGTATGTTATTTTATAAGTGGTTGTGCAGTTGCCGTGCATTTTAACCGATGCGGAAACAAGAGCAACTCTGCCTTTTCCGCTGCCTTGGGTAACTTCAATATAATGCGTCATTGAGGTTATGCGGCCGTTTTTGTCAATTTTTGCGGTAATTGATGAGTTGCCGTAGTAAATGTCCATTTCAGAAATGTTCATGCTTCCGAGACCGAGTGAATCAATGTCAAAAACTTCCATGGAAGTTGAATAGGCAGGAGCGGCTGAAGTCAGCGTTTGCTTCTGATTGCCTAAATTGATTGTCACGGTATATGCTCCGTTAGAACCTTCCTTTGAAGTTGCCGAAACAACATCGGTTGCGCTCAGAGAAGCGCTTTTGCCAAGCGGTGCGATAACATCGTTGGGAAGTATGCCGTCTGAGGTTTTTCCGCCGCTGAAAACGTAATTTTCAGGTGTGTCATCACTGTTCTGGCTGATAAATTTTTGAGCGGCGCTTCTTACGGCACTTCCTCCGGTTACATCATCAATTGTGACTGAAAGCTTGTCTGTTTTTATTAAAGTGAAGTTTTCGGTGTTTTTCAGCTTATTGACGGCAGAGATATAAGCATCGATTATATCTTTCTTTTCAGTGGGTATGATAACTTCTTTTTTTGTTGTTTCAGTTTCCTTTTCGGTTTCCTTTTCTGCTTCACTACCGGCTTCTTCGTCAAGCTTCCATTGCGGTGTGCTTGCGCTGACGGCGGTTGTGACGTTGTTGCCGTCAATTGAAACGAACGGCATGGTTGTTGTTTCCGTTGTTGTCGGTGCAGCAGTTGCGGCAGTGCTGCTTTCAAAAGTTTCAATTGAAGCAGTTGAAGCTGTCGGAACATCGGTTATGCCGGCAGCAGAAGAATCATTTTGAACTTTTTTCATGCTTATGACAAAAACGATGCAAAAGACCCATACTGCCGCAACAGCAATTGCGGCGATTTGTATATACTTTTTATATTTTTCCATTTATAAAATCCTTTCGGTTAATCAGATCATTTCTTATTATACCCTTTTGCATTTTTCTTGTCAATCGAAAAAAACAAGAGGCATCGTAATGATACCTCTTGTAAATTAGATTTAGCTTAATCAGCGGGTGAAGGTGTAATCATGAACCATTGTGCCGGACATTGCCATTCCAATGTTCATGCTGTTATTACCTTCCGATACTGAGAAAGAAGCTGAAATATTATAAGGAGAAGTACTGTAAAGCGAATCAAGAGTTCCGTCTGAGTTTATCTTTGCTTTTATTGTTGATTCACCAAGATTAATTTCATTTGAACCTCCGCCGATATCAAAGCCTGAAAGACCTTGCATAAAACCGTCATGTACAACTGTTTTTTCGTTTGCTGATTTTATGGTTTCCTTAGCAATTTTGAGTTCAACAGTCTGAGAACCGTCTGTGTTATCAGTAACTTTAACACTTGAAATTTTCTTGGAAATATCGTTTACATTTTCTGACTCATAAAGATAAGCATATTCTCCGTAAGGTATAATAACATCTTTAAGTGAAGAAGATCTTAACATGTTGTTTTCGTCAGTATATACGATTGTTCCGCCGTTTGCAGTACCGTTGATTGAAATATGTTCTTCAAGATCGCCCTTGAGGTCATCAATGTCAAATGACTCTTCACCCATAATTTTATTTAAGTATTCGATTAGTGATTCAACATTGTTGAAATCTATTTTGATGGGTAATATTCCTAAAGATCCTTTAAGTGAAATTTTATCAACATTTGCATTTGAATCGCCTTTATAATTGACTTGTACTGTACCGGTTTCACATTTCGTATTGTTGATTGCCTGAACAACTTTAAGAGTATAAAGTGTTTTACCTTCAGAACTTGATGCACTGTAATCTTTTATACTTGTGGTTTTTACAGAAGCAGCTTTACTTATATTCGAATAATGTGTTGTAAGTGAATATGATTTTGAAACCGGTATCTTTACCGGATTTCCATCGCTGCCTGTGGCTTCGTTATAAGCACTGATTCTGAATTTTCCGTCAATTGCTGCAACTCTGACAGATAAATCTGAGTCTGCAGGAAGAACAATTTTTGTGCTTAAAGTATCAGAAGTAACTTCTTTTACATCGATCCAATTTTCATCGTTTGAGCTGTATTGAACAATATAACCTTCAGCGCCCTTAACCTGAGACCATGAGACAGTGGTGTAAATACCTTCAGTTTTTGCATCAATGTCAAAAACATCATTATCTGCATAAGTTGTGTATTGGGCAACGGCGAGGTTATCTCTCAATGTTGTCCATTCATTTGTTTCTTGGTTATATTTTTCAATTAGATATAGATTGTCATTATATTTACCGATATATATCCATGAAAGTTTAAATCCGGATTGACCATAAACATTTTTTGTTCCTGTATCTGTGGTTTTAAAGCTTTTAACAGCGGTGTTGAGGGTTGTGATTTCAGATGAAGCCGACTTTCCGCTTGACAGTGTTGAGCCGTTTGCATTGTGATATGCTTCAACTGAGAATGCATATGAGGTTGTCGCAGTAAGCTCTGTTGCAGTATAGGTTGTTGACGCTGTTGAGCCGATTTTAGTTTCAACACCTGTTGCTTTGTTCGTGCAATAAATATCATAACCGTCTGCGCCCTGAACAGCATTCCACTTAACAACTACTGAATGAGTAGTTGCAGTTTTTGTTTCAGCGTCGTTTGCTTCAATAAGTTTTCCGGTCTGCTTGTCGATCTTATATACTTTTGCCGAACCGTTTGTCCAGACAAGATAAAGGTCGTCATTCATCTTTTCAGTAACACTTATATCGGTGGGAACAGCTGTTTTGGTTCTGACAGTTAAAGAACTTGAATTGGCAGTATATTTATCATAATATGCACAAATTCTGAATGTATAGTCAGTACCGGCAGAAAGACCTGTGATTGTTGTTGTTACAATGTTTGACTTTACGGTTTGAATTGTTTTCCATGTTCCGCCATTATTTTGCTGAACATAATAACCGGTCAAATTCTTTCCGGCTGTCCAAGAAAGAGTTAATGAATTTGTTGTAACAGAAGAAGCTTTCAGTCCGGAAGCCGGATTAATAGTCGGTTTATAGCTGACGGTGTTTGTCGCTGCGCCGGTATAGCTTTCTTTGCTGTAATAGGAAACAACACGGAAACTGTATTGTGTTCCGGGAACAAGGCTTCCGACTGTATAGCTTGCGGTGCTTGCACTTGTAATTGTTTTAATGGTTTTCCAGGCTTTGCTTACATATTGCTGAACAAGATAGCCTGAAACGCCTGAAGCACCTGTCCAGGTAAGTGAAGCGCTTGTCGGTGTGCTTTGCGAAATTTTCAGATTTGTTGCAGGAGCAACCGTGGTTGTGATGCTGACAGTGCTTGTTGCTTTGCCGCAATATTTGCTGCTGCTGTAATAAGAAACAACACGGAAGCTGTATTTTGTTCCGGGAACAAGGCTTCCGACTGTATAGCTTGCGGTGCTTGCACTTGTAATTGTTTTAATGGTTTTCCAGGCTTTGCTTACATATTGCTGAACATAATAGCCCGAAACGTTTGAAGCTTTTGTCCATGTAATAGTAGCACTTGTCGGTGTTTTTTGAGCGATTTTTGCGTTGGTTGCAGGTGCAACTGTTGTTTTGAAGCTGACAGATGAAGAATCTGCGCCCGAATAATTCTTTTTGCTTATTGTTTTGTAAGCCGCAACACAAATTTTATATGAGGTGTTCGGCGTTGTTTTAAGCGTGTAGGAAAGGGTCTTTGCGTCGGTTTTTGCAACGACCGACCATTTCTTTGTTGAAGCATTATAGGATTTAATGTAATATCCGGTAGCTTCGGAAACTGCCTTCCAGGAAAGCTTAACACTTGCCGGCTTCAATGAAGAATATTTAAGCGATTGTACCTGACCGAGAGCGGTCTTTGCTTTTACGGTTGCAGAGTATGTGCCGGTAAATGTTGATTTGCCAACTGTTCTGTAAGCAGCAACACGGAAAGCATAGGTTGTGTTAATGTTCAGTTTTTTGATTTCAGCGCTGTTTGTTTTGACTGTGCTTACGGTTTTCCATTTCTTGCTGATATATTGCTGAACATAATAACCTGTTGCGCCGGAAACCTTGCTCCATGAAAGAGCAACTGACTGCGATTTAGGCGTAGCCTTAATTGTTGCCGGTTTTGCGGGCAAAGGCTTAACACTGAGCGTTGAGCTGTATGCACCGTAGGTAGTTTTACCGATGAGCGGCTTTGAAAAAGCGCGGACACGGTATTTATATGTTGTTCCGGTTGTGAGTTTTGTAACGTTGAGTGAGGTAACGCTGGATTTGAGATCTTTGCCGACCTGAACCCATTTTTTCTTTGATGCGTTGTACTGTTCAACCTGATAGCCCGAAGCCTTTGAAACCTTGCTCCAGGTTATGGTTGCACTGTTGTATGTGACATTTGTTGCTTTAACAGAGCTGACCTTGGCCACACTTGCCGCAAAAGTGGGTAAAAGTGTTGCTGTGATTATGCTCAGACAGAAAAGCAATGTCACAAGAACTTTTGATGACTTTTTCATAGATATTCCTCCTAATTATATTTTCGCAGGAAAAGCCACCTGCGCGGTTTTGCTGTGCCGAAAGGCACAATTTTTTATAAATTAACGCATGGCATTGCCTGCAATTAATTATTTTTTCAGGCGACAGGCCTCATTACGCAAAAGCATAAATTGAAACGCGGGTAAAGTTTACCGTATAAAACTCGCCGGAATAAAGAATTACAAACTGAGCGTTGTCTGTAATTTTTATGCTGTCAGCCTTTTCGTTGCTGAATTTTGCGTTTGTAACTGTTATGTTATGTTTTTGAGAAGTTATTTTGAGCAAATTTTCATTTTCAAAATCGCTTGAGAGCTCTTTTGTGAAAAAGCTTCCGAGCTTTTGGCTGTTTTCATCGTCGCATTCAAACGAAACGGAATAACCTTTTCCGTCTTTGCAATAATTTAGGGAATTGAAACAGGTGGGCGTTATTTTTTCAAAATCAGAAATACTGAAAAATTCGGATGCTGATTTTCCGCTTTGTTCATCTTTCCCGTTTTTGAAATTTATTATTTTGCTGCCTTTGCCCGAAGCGGTAATCAAAGCAGAAAGTATTTTGTCTGACGAATCGTTTTCTGTGTTTATGCTTTCGTTTGTGATTGACGTGTTTTCAAAAACAGTGAAGTTTTTGCTTTGGGCAGTCGCTTTGAAATAAAGTGAAAAGTCTTCAAAGGCTTCGGCGGCACTGTGCGGAGCTTTGTCTGCTTGCGCGGTTATCTCTTTGCAGTAAGCACCGCAGTATATTTTGCCTGAGTCTGAAATATACGCGCAAACACTGAAAACATAATCGGTATGTCTTTTTAAGCCGCTTATTTCGGCAGTGTTTTTTGTTGTTTTGATTTCGCTTCTTTCGGCGCTGCTTGCTTCGCCGTAACGGATTATATAGCCGTCGGATGTGTCTGCTTTGTTCCACGAAAGAACAACGTTTCCGGATTTTGTTTCATCTGCCTGAGCTTTAAGAGCTTCGGGCTTTGCAGGTAAAGATTTGAATGAAACAAGCTCAGAATATTCTTTACATTCAAATTTCTTATCGCTTTCTAAGTTTACATAGGCTTTGACCGCAACAAAAACTTCTTCTCCCGGTTTGAGACCCGTAATGAGGTAATATGTATTTTTAGTTGTGCCGAGCAAAGAATAGGTTGATTTTTCCTTGTTATAGCTGTAAATATTATAACCTGAGGTGTCAGAAATTTTATTCCATGAAATCTTTACGGACGTTTCGGAACGCTCTGTGCATGAAACAGCGCCTACGGCTGAAATTTGCGGTGTGGTAACAATGCTTACGGCACTGCTGAAGCTTCCGTAACAGGTTTGTCCGTTATAAGTGAAATATGCTCTGATTTTTACGCTGTATGCAGTTTTGCTTTTAAGCTTTGTCAGTTTATGGGAGTTTATTTTTGCCGGGGCAGTCTTAACGGTTTTCCAGCTTGAACTTCCGTTTTCAAGATAGGCAAGCTGATATCCGGTTACGCCGGAAAGAGCTTTCCATTTGAAAGAAGCTTCACTTGAAGAAACCGAAGAAGCTTCGGCGGAAAATCCGGTCACCTGAGCGGGCTTTGTCGCACAGGTAAGAATTGCAGAATAGCTTTCGCAAAGAACTGTTTTGTTTGCGCTTGTAATATAAGACTTAACCGCAAAAGAATATGCTTTTGAAGAAGTCAGATTCTTGACGGTGCAGGTGGTTGTTTTGACATCTGCTTTTAAAGAATAGGTCTTTTTGGCTGAGTCATATGTATAAATTTTATATCCCGAGGCTTGTGAAACCTTGTTCCATTTCAGTGTTATACTGCTTGAAGTCTGAGCCGAAACAGCAAGTCCGGTTACTTTTGAAAGCTTTGAAGCCGAAGCGGTAACAGACGCCGAAGCAGCAGAAAAAATATTTTTCCCGCTGACGGTACAATAAGCTTTAACCATATATTTCGCTGTGGATTCGGCGGGCAGCTTGCTTATTGTGTAAGAGGTTTTTGAAGTGTCGGAAAGCGCAGTCCATTTTTTTGCCTTATCATCATATTTGTAAATACGATATTTTTGTGCGCCTTTTGAAGCACTCCAGGAAATAGTATGTGAAGTTACGGTTTTTCCGCTTTGTTTTAAAGAAGAAACCTTTTTCGGTGTAACGGTAACGGTGAGCTTTGCACTTTTTCCGCTTCCGTCCTGCGCTTTAACTGTAATTACGGCGCTGCCGCATTTGAGGGCTTTAACAGTGCCTTTTGAAGAAACGGAAACGGTTTTGCTGTCTGAAGAAGAGAAAGAAATTTTTTTGTTATAAACGGCAGAGGGAGAAATCGTTACTTTTAAGGTTTTGCTTTGATCAATTTCCAGTTTAAAGGATTCATCTGTTTTAACTGAAGTAATATAAGTGTATGCGGTTTTTACACCGGCTTTTTTTATAAGACTTTCTGCCTTGCTGCCTTTGCATACATAAACAGTGACATCCGAACAGCCTTTGAAAGCATTTGTTCCGATTGAAGTGACCTTGTCATACATTATCACTTTTTTTAGTCCCGTGCAGTACCAGAAGGCGGCGTCGCCGAGAGTTGTGAGGTTTTTCGGTAAAACAACCTTTGTAAGTGAAGTACATTCATTGAAAGCTGCCACTCCGATTTTCTTAACGCCCGACGGAATGGAAACACTTTTCATGGTTCTGATCTGCCAGAAAGCATAGTCGCTGATTTGAGTGACCGGAACAGAATTGATGGTTGAGGGGATTTTTACATTTTCACTTTTTCCTTTATATTCAACAACGGATGCCGAAGATTTTCCGACACTGAAAACAAAATCACCGCTTTTGACAGTTTTGTCGGCGGCATTTGCGCTGAAAGAAAGCGCAAAAAGAAGAGAAAAGCTAAGTAAAAACATCACAGGTGTTAAAAACTTATGTCTTTTCATAATTGTAATCATACCTTTCGAAAGAAGCAAAATTGCCGTGAATATTAATAATAAATTCTTAAACGAAGGAAAATCACCGCACAATTTCACTTTTCACTCTGACTTCAAGTTTGATTTTATTCAAACTTCAGACAATCCTTCGTAACATATTCCTATGTATATATTATCACTTTTGATGTCAAAAAGCAATCGGTTTTTTGACATGTACGTCCTAAAAAACGCATTTTTTTAAGAATTCAAAAATTGGTAAAACATTTGCAATAATTTACTGTTGGATATTTTAAAAAATCTGTTCGCAAATGGAATTGAAAAAAGAAAAAGAGACGAGGATAACCTCATCTCAAAAAGCTTTTTAAGATATTTTACAAACCAAAGGCTCAGTTTGCGTTTGCTCTTGTTGTGAGAGCAGATTTCTTTCTTGCTGCGTTGTTCTTGTGAAGAAGACCTTTTGCTGCAGCCTGGTCGATCTTCTTGATGGCAGCTTTAACAACAGCATCTTTGTCGTCAGCGTTCTTTTCAATTGCGATGTTGGCCTTTTTGATCGCAGTTTTGAGAGCTGTGTTTGCTGACTTGTTGCGAGCCTGCTTTGTTGCATTTACGATAACACGCTTTTTAGCTGATTTGATGTTCGGCATTGCGTTACACCTCCTTAAACAGTGGCTGAATTTGCAGCCAAAGATTTTTGCCGATATATAATAGCATCTTTCAAAGCAAAATGCAAGTTATTTTTTGAAGTTTGGATATATTTTTAAAAAAAGTGGCAATAATTTTCCCGTATAGGTAAAGATATACTGCGTTAACGGAGGAAACAACAGTGAATTTCAGAACGGATCTTGCCCTTGAAAGGCGGGAATATATAAACCAAAAAACGCTTGACGGAATTTTAAGCGAAGAAAAAACGCTTGGAAATGTGACAATCAGCTCAATTACCGTTCTTGATGAAAACGGAGAAAAGCTTTTGGGAAAACCGAAAGGCAAATATATCACGGTGGAGGTCGGCTCGTTTATAAAAAATCCCGATTATTCCGACGAGGTAATTGACGTTCTTGCAAAAGAAATTTCCGCTCTTTTGCCAAAAAGCGGCAGTGTTCTTGTTGCAGGACTCGGAAACGAAAGTATAACGCCCGATGCGCTCGGACCGAAATGCGTTTCAATGCTTCTTGCAACAAGGCATATTGATGATGAACTTGCAAAGCTTATCGGCTTTGAAAACTTAAGAAGCGCCGCCGGAATTTCGCCGGGAGTGCTTGGAAAAACGGGAATTGAAACTGCCGAAATCATTGAAGCCGTTGTCAAAAAAATCAAGCCGTCTGCTGTGATTGCGGTTGATGCGCTTGCTTCAAGAAAGCTTTCAAGGCTCGGAACAACGGTTCAGATGACCGATGCAGGAATTTCTCCGGGTTCGGGTGTGGGAAACAGAAGAAACAGCATCTGCGAAAAAACTCTCGGTGTTCCCGTTGTTGCAATCGGAGTTCCGACTGTTGTTGACGGAGAAACAATGGCGTTTGATATACTCGAAAAATACAGTGCCGATGCCCGCAGACTTCTTGAAAAAGAAGAAATGCAAAGCGAAAACACCGTTATGGTTACTCCGAAAGAAATTGACCTTGTTGTTGAAAGGGCGGCGCAGCTTATCGCCATGGGAATAAACCGCGCTTTACAGCCTGATATTTCATGTGAGGAAATTTTGAAAATCGTTGCCTTATAGCGGATGAATTTTTATAAAGCTCATTTTTTGCCCGATAAAAGCATATCTGTATAGTGAATTATTGTGCTTTTTCAGTAAAGAACACATGAAAAGCTTAAACAGAAATTTACTTAAAAGATATGTGGTGAAGCAAATGAAAAACAACCAAAAGACCGTAATTGCCGTTATAGCGGTTATATTATTTTCATCGGCAACACTTTTTTGCATAAAATACAGTTCCGATGCGCTGAAATTAACCTCTCAGATTGCGGTTAAATGTGCTTTGTCTTTTCTTCCGAAAACCGAAAACAGCATTGAAACTGCCGCAACAGAGCAAACGAAGAGTCAGACCGAAGCCGAAACTGAAAATGAAACAACACAGGAAAAGAGTGAATCCGAAGAGCAGGCACAGCCGGCAAGCACAGAAACGGATAGTGATTTTTATTCTGTGCCCGATGATGTCAAAAAGCTGACAGACGAAGCAAAAAGCAAAAGTAAAAGCGACAAAAAAGACGGTGCGATTTATGAAAAAACTTATGTTAATGAGGGGGTTACGGATAAAAGCGGCGTTGTTAAAGTTAAAAACACCAACAAAACAAAAATAGATGTTGAAGCTTTGCTTTCTGAAAAAGCCGATTTGAGTTTAGATAAGAAAAAGGCGGAAATTTTGATTTATCACACTCACACAACCGAGGCTTATCAGTATCTTGACAGGGATTTTTATGCGGTGGGTTTTAAACCGAGAAGCAGTGATCCGGCACGAAACATGGTAAGAGTCGGAGATGAAATATGCTCTGAGCTTGAAAAAGCCGGCTACAAGGTAATTCATGACAAAACAATTCACGATGAATCATACAACGGCGCCTATGCTCATTCAAAAGCGAGCGTTGAAAAATATCTCAAACAATATCCGTCAATTCAGATTACTCTTGACATTCACCGTGACGCAATTGAGCAAAACGACGGAACAAAAATTAAGCCGACAGCCGAACTCGGCTCAAAAAAAGCAGCGCAGGTAATGATAATAAGCGGCTGTCAGGAAGATGGCAACGGCATTGAGGATTTTGCAGACTGGAGATATAATCTTGTTTTTGCGGTTCATCTTCAAAAGGAAATGGAAGAAAATTTTCCGTCGCTCACACGTCCGCTGTTTTTTTGCCCGAGAAGATATAATATGAATCTTACTCGTTGTTCGCTGCTTATCGAAATCGGAAGTGACGCAAACACACTTGAAGAAGCTGTGCTTTCGGGGAGATGTGTCGGCAAATCGCTTGCTTTGATGCTTGAAGATTATACGCAGTGATACATATATATATATAATGAAAAGAGAAAAGCAGATGAAAAAAGCACTGAAAAAAATTTTTGAACAGTTCATTTTTTGTGTAACCGTGCTGACGGTTATTGCAATTATTTTTGCCGGGAAAGTGACTGCAGAACAAAAGGGCGAACAAATGACGCAGAATGCAAAATATGCAATGGTGTCTCTTGTAAACCGGGATGATCGCATTGAATTTAAAACGGACAATGAAACTTATTATTTAGACAAAGCGTTTATTCAAAAAATCAAAGACATGTTTGATCTGCCCGAACATATCAGAAATATATTTTTTCAAAGCTGAAGCTTTTGTTTTTTTCGATGTTGCAAATGCGGTTTTATTTTGATATAATCGGAATATAACATCAAAACAAGGTGAAAAAATGAAGTATGAAATAAGCAGGGATTTTAAATATTTGAGATTTTTAACATTTCCGGTTGTTAAAGCTTTTTTGCCGGTTGCTCAGAAAGCTTTGGGTTTATTGATGAAATTCGATCATACGGATAAAGATGTCAAGGTTAATAAATTGAGTATTGATGCCGAACGTTCAGCTTTTGATGCACTTTTATATGAGCCGAAGAACTGCGAGACTGACTGCGTTCTAGTTTATTTTCACGGAGGCGGTTTCGTCTATAATGCGGCGCCTTATCATTATAATCTGGTAAAACAATACTGTGTTCAGACGCCATGCAAGGTGTTGATGGTTGATTACCGCCTTGCACCGAAAAACAAATATCCCGCGGCTGTTGAAGATTGTTGTTTTGCGCTCAGATGGCTTTCTGAAAATGCAGACAGTTTAAAAATCGACAAATCAAAAATTGCTGTCGGAGGCGACAGCGCCGGAGGAAATCTTGCTGCAGTGTCGGCTTTGATTGCAAGAGACAGCGGCATAATAAACCTTTGCGGACAGATGCTTGTTTATCCGGTTACGGACAGCGCAATGAAAACGCAGTCGATGAAAAATTATAGTGATACATATGTCTGGAACAGCAAGCTTTCAAAGAAAATGTGGAAGCTTTATCTGCCCGGAGAAAATGTCACAAAGACCGAATATGCTTCACCGTTACAGGCAAAAAATCTTGAAAATCTTCCGAAGGCTTATGTTGAAACTGCTGAGTTTGATTGTCTTCACGACGAGGGCGCCTCATATGCAAAAGCACTTGAAAAAGCAGGCGTTGAAACCGTGCTTTATGAAACAAAAGGAACGGTTCATGGTTATGATATGGCGCAGAAAAGCAAGACAGTTAAAACAAGTATTCAAAAGCGCATTGAATTTTTGAAAGATATATTTTATAACCGATGAAAGGCGGGACAGAAAAGCTGTCTCGTTTTTTAATAAACGGAATCTCGAATCTGAAAAAAATTTATATTATATTTTTTATTAGTGTTGACTTTTTAAAACTGTTAAACTATAATATTAACTGAACATAGCATAAAGCTATAAAACTCTCAAGGAGGTTATACAAATGAAAAAAGCATTATCTGTTCTTCTTGCTCTCATCATGATTCTTTCAAGTCTTGCTGTCGGCTTCGGCGTTTTTGCTGCAGATGGCTATAAATGTGAAAAATGCGGCAACGACTGCACTCATGAAATGGGTACCTGCCATTGCTGCGCTGAATGTGAATACATAGATGAGACATATCTTACAAGCTGTGTAAAAGACGCTAACGGTCATTTCCAACCGACTTATTGCTGCAGCAAATGCACAGGAATCTGGCCTTGCTCATGCGGCTGCTCCTGCTGCAACAATTATGAAGATGTCACTGATGATAACAACGGCCCGATTCTTAATCCGGATCAGCAGGAACAGGTTATCAAAGGCTTCCAGGCAATTCTCAAAAAGATTTCAGATGTTTTTGATATGCTGTTTGACAAGCTGTTTGAATTCCTCAGAATCGGCGAGATTTTCCCGGATCTTGTTAAATAATGACTAAAAGAAGGCTGTCGGTTCTCCCGGCAGCTTTAATTTTGTTCCCTTTGTGCCGTTAATATATTAACGCTAAATAATAAAATTATTAAAGACATTTAAAATTATGAAAATTTTTTGAATAAACTGTTGACTTTTATAAATAAGTAGTATATAATATAGCCATACTAAAGGTAGAGATACCTAAAAGTAAATACGAGGTAATAGGAGGAAATTTACAATGTCACCTGATGAAATCAATGTATTCGAAAAAGTTTGGAAGCTGATTTGGGAACTCATCTATAAGATTGCTAACGCATTCGGATGGGATATCGCTGATCCCTATGCTCCTACTGAAGGAACAGAAGTAGCTGACTAATCTTAACAATAATTAAACAATTGTTTAAGGGTGCAGAGACTGCCGTTGGCAGTCTCTGTTTCTTATATAAAACATGCGGCGGACACAGCTTTTGCTATGTCCGCCTTTTGTGCGCTCACCTGAGCGCTTTTTTATTTAGCAACCGCAGCCGCAGTTGTTGTCGCAGTCTCTGCCGCAAAGTGTATTCATTCCGTCACCGCAGAAGAACCAAAGGATAAGAAGAATGATGATCCATGTGCAGCAATTGTTGCCGAACATACCGTTACAACCCATAATCTGACCTCCTTTCGCAGGATAAACCGAAACCTGAAAAACGAAGAGAGAAAGGAAAATGTCAAAACTGAAACCGAATCGGCAGGGTAGGTTTCGTTTATCCCGGTTACATTTTCATTATACGCCGCCGAAAAAAACTTGTGACAGACAGGTCAGAATAAGAAAACATAAAAACACGTAAAATATATTGTATATAAATGAAATGTTATTAACTTTCAAATGAAAGACAGGATAAGGCGGCAACAAAATGAAAAAAGATTTTATCAGACAACCGAAGCTTTGCTTCGATGATTCGGATTTTTTAAAATACGAAGAAACCTTGAACGAAAAAGGTCAAAGGTCAAACTCTCATAATCAAAGATTTTCACAGGAAAGTCAAACTTCCGAAAAAAATTCAGATTTTCAAAAATTAAAGAAAAACGAAGAATAAGTGAGATATTTTTAAAATTCAACGGTTGAATATATATATTTGACCTTTTTTGACCTTTGCGTTTTGCAGAGAAAAGGATAAAATAAAAGTCAGAAAGTCAAAGAAAGTCAAAGTCAAAAACAAATCAACAAATATTGACTGTGATTTTCAAAAAAGCTGCGGCAGTATTGATTGTCAGAAGATTTTCACTTTGCTGCAGACAAAGGAGATGAAAAAAGATGAATCTTTCCAATGTGATTGCCGAAATGATCAGCGATATGCTTGAAAAAAGCGACGAAATTGAAATTCAGCGAAACACATTTGCACAAAACATCGGTTGTGTGCCGAGCCAGATCAATTATGTTCTTTCTTCAAGATTTACTCCCGAAAAAGGGTATATCGTTGAAAGCAAGCGAGGCGGCGGCGGATGCATCAGGATAACAAGAATAAGCTATGACAAAGACACAATGCTGATGCATGTTGTCAATTCGGTCGGAAACGAAATTGATGAAAAAACCTGCCGAAGTCACGTGCTTAATCTTCATTACCGTGATATTCTCAGCGAGGGAGATGCAAGAATCATTCTTGCCGCAACAGGTGACAATGCGCTGCGAAGCGTTCCGCCCGAAAACCGCGACACGGTTCGCGCATCAATTTTCAAGCAGATTCTTCTTGCGGTTGTTCAAAACGGATAGCCGAAAAGAAAACCTATTCATTAACATTTTAAGCCGAAAGGCAAAACATATGCCGCATAAGGCACAAGGAGGAATTTTTATGTTATGTCAGAATTGTTCAAAACGTGAAGCAACAACTCACATTAAAAGAATTGTAAACGGCGAAGCCACAGAAACACATCTTTGTTCGGAATGTGCTCACGCTCTCGGTTATGACGGAATGTTTGATAATTTCAGCCTTAGCATTCCCGACTTCTTCTCAGGATTTTTTGGAGACAATCCGTTTGCACTTTCTTCTGCAAGGGCAGAAAGATGCGAAAAATGCGGAAGCTCTTTTGATGACATTATTAAGACCGGTATGGTAGGCTGTGCAGATTGCTATGATAAGTTCTTTGACAAGCTTTTGCCGTCCATTCAGCGTATCCACGGCAAAACAAAGCATCAGGGAAAACGTCCGCCGGTTACGGCTTCAGCCGCAAAAGTAAAAGAAAAAACCAAAGAAGATATTATTGCCGAAAAAGAAGCCGAAATGCAAAGGGCTGTTGAAAGTCAGAACTTTGAACAGGCGGCAATAATCAGAGACGAAATCAAAAAGCTCAAGGAGGAATAAAATCATGAAGTGGTATACAAACACAGGTAAAGATTCAGATGTTGTTCTCAGCACAAGAATTCGTCTTGCACGAAATTTAAAGGATTATCCTTTCCCTGCAAGACTTGACGCAGAAGAAAAGAAAAAGGTCAATGAGCTTGTCAGAGATGTTCTCGTCACCGACAGCGACAAGGATCTGCATTATCTTGAAATGAAAGATCTGCCGTCATATCAGGCAGTCTCCCTTGCGGAAAAGCATCTGATAAGCCCCGAATTTGCTTCGGACAGCACAGGCCGCGCACTGATTCTTTCCGATGAGGAAGACGTCAGCGTTATGCTTTGCGAAGAAGACCATGTCAGAATACAGGTGATCTATCCGGGTCTGTGCCTTGAAGACGCTTATAAAAAGGCTTGCGAGATTGATGATAAGCTCGACAGCAGCCTTGAAATTGCCTTTGATGACCGCATAGGCTATCTGACGCAGTGTCCGACAAACCTCGGAACAGGTATGAGAGCGTCTGTTATGCTTCATCTGCCCGCTCTTCGTGCAAGCTCAATGGTTTCAAGGCTTGCTTCCATGGTTTCCAAACTCGGTCTGACGCTTCGAGGTGCTTACGGCGAAGGCTCTGAGCCGGTCGGAGATATTTATCAGCTGAGCAATCAGGTCACGCTCGGAATTTCCGAAGAAGCCGCAATCAAGAATCTTCAGTCCATCACTGCACAGATTGTTCAGCAGGAACAGCAGGCAAGGCAGGCACTTCTCAAAGACAACAGCGTGATTGATAAGATTTACAGAGCCTACGGACTTCTCAAGAGTGCCCATATGCTTTCCTGCAACGAGTTCACTTCGCTTGTTTCTCTTGTAAGACTGGGTGCGGCAGAAGGACTGCTTGATGTGAAACTTGACACTCTGAGCAGACTTCTGATTGAAATGCAGCCTGCAACGCTTAACACAATGAGCGGCAAGGCAAACAGTGCAGCGGAAAGAGACTTATTGCGTGCACAAAAAGTCAGAGAAGCACTCGGATAAAGTTCAACAAATCTTTGATATAATTTAAAACTCCTTCGCCTGCGCCCATATTTTATGTGCACGGACGCAGGCGAGTTTCATATAGATGCTTCAGGTGCTGTGCCTGAAGCCGACTTTGAATGATTCATTTACCGCTTGCCCGGCGATATTCGGTCGGGCAAAAATTAAAAAGTTG
>JBJEOJ010000005.1:0-4534 GCA_051880655.1 Acutalibacteraceae bacterium
CGTTGACTATGACGAATACCGCACCGGTTACAGACCCGACGGCGTTTTCTTCAGCGGTCAGAGCTTCATCGTAAAACTCGGCGCAGGCATATCCTCAATCATTCAGGGTATTGTTTTCAGCCTTGTCGGCTTCAGCGGAGACAATGTTGCAAGATGCAACGAAATTCTTGCAAAAGCACCTGCCGATACCTATGTTTTTGCAACCGATCCGCAGTTTGCAAGCTATCGTTTCGGAATGTTTTTCCTCATTTCCATTCCGCCTGCAATCGGGTTTATCCTTTCTGTTCTTCCGATGCGCAATTATGAAATTTCAAATCAGGAGCACACAGAAATCCTTGATAAACTCAACGAAAAGAGAAACAAGGAAGCTGCTGAATAAGCTGTTAACGGCTTTTAAATAGCAAGAATAAAAAATCCTGCATATTCACAAACTAAGCTTGGTGATTGAATATGCAGGGTATTTTTTGCGTTATAATCGGTTATATTTGCGGCAGTTTCCAAAGCGCCTATATTTATGCAAGCCTTTTTCACGGAATTGACATCAGAAACAGCGGTTCGGGCAATCCCGGAACGGCAAACACTTTTTTTGAGTTCGGCTTCTTGCCTGCAGTTCTTGTTTTGCTTTCAGATGCTTTGAAAACCGTTTTGGCGGCAATGTTATGCATTTCGGCATTTCCCGAAATGCGCAGCGCAACGGCTGTTTCACTTGGCTGTCTCGGTGCGGCACTCGGGCACAATTTTCCGTTCTGGCTGAAATTTAAAGGCGGAAAAGGCGTTGCGGTCGCTCTGGCATCACTTTTGATTATTGATTACAGAATTCTTATCATTTCACTTTTGGTTGCAGCGGTTTTTGCTTTGATTCAAAAGTCAATGACCTATGGATCTTATACGCTTTCGATTATGATGTTTGTTTGTACGGTTGTTTTTCATTATAGCACTGCTATTGTTTTAAGCATCTTTTTGCAAAGCATCATGATTGTTTTACTGCATTTATTAAGGAGCAGACCATCTGAAGAAAATATCGAATTAAAAAAATCGCCGATCGGTTAAAATCGGCGATTTTTACATATGCTTATTTTAATAAATAGGTTCTTGTTTCATACGGTCTTGTCATAAAGCCGTTATGAATGACAACATTGCTTGCATAGTTATTCAAAACAAGTTCGGCTTTTTCAAGATCAAAATCTTTCGGTGCTCTGAACGGCATTTCTTTTTCAGTAAATGAATTGACAACAAGAAGCTTCTGACCGTCAAGATGTCTGACAAAGGCAAAAATTTCATCAGGCGTTTTGAGCAGTTCAAAGTCGCCGTATTTTACAATATCGTTTTCTTTTCTGAATTTCAGAAGTTTTCTGTAATAATTCAAAATGGAATTCGGGTCGTTTTCAGCCTGTTCAACATTGATTGATGTATAATTCGGGTTTACCTCAAACCACGGCTCATCGGCAGTTGTGAAGCCGGCGTTTTTCCCGGCTGACCACTGCATCGGCGTTCTGGCATTGTCACGCGAAGCATACATGCAAAGCTTCATGGTGAATTTATCACTGAAACCGAGCTTTCTGAACAGATTATAGGTATTGACCGCCGAAACATCTTTATATCTGTCAATTGTCGGAATATTTGCGTTTAACATACCGATTTCCTGACCCTGATAGATAAACGGTGTTCCGCTTTGAAGAATATACATAGAAGCGAGCATCTTTCCGCTTTCAACACGATATTTTTCACTGCCGTAGCGGCTGATGATTCTCGGCTGGTCATGGTTTTCAATATAAAGCGCATTCCATGCCTTACCGAAAAGGTCCTTTTGCCAGCGTGCATAAACTTTTTTAAGCTTACCCGGATTAAACGGCGTTTTGATCCAGTTTGTCATAATATTATCAGCCGACATATGCTCAAAGTGGAACATGGTGTTCAGAAGCTGATCATCGCCCTCTTTGATAAATTCCAAGGCACGCTTTGTTGTCATCATAGGAGCTTCGCCGACAGTGAAGCAATCATATTCATCAAGCACATCTTTGAATTCTCTGAGATATTCTTTCAGATGCGGTCCGTTCATATAATGCTCGATTCCGCAGGCTGTGGGAAGCGGGAAGCCGTTCGGCAGACCCTCATCTTTTGAAATGAAAGTGATAACATCTTCACGAAAGCCGTCAACGCCCATATCGAGCCAGAAACGCATAATATCTTTGACTTCCTGACGCACTTTCGGATTATCCATGTTCAGATCGGGCTGACCTTTTGCAAAAACATGAAGATAGTATTCATCAAGTTCCTTGCAATATTCCCATGCTTTTCCCTGGAAAGTTGAAAGCCAGTTGTTCGGCTCTTTTCCGCCCTTTCGGCCCTTTCGCCAGAAATAGTAATCATGATAAGGGTTATCCTTGCCCTTTTTGCTTTCGATGAACCATTTGTGCTGATCTGAGGTGTGATTGACAACAAGATCCATTATAACCTTAAGACCGCGCTTATGCGCTTCACTGAGCATCAGCTTAAAATCATCAAGTGTTCCGTAATCGGGAGATATGTCTTTATAATCTGCAATATCGTAACCGTAATCGGCATTGGGCGACGGATAAAGCGGTGAAAACCAGATTGCATCAACACCAAGACTTTTTATATAATCAAGCTTTGATATGACGCCTTTCAGGTCTCCGATTCCGTCACCGTTACCGTCGCAGAAGCTGCGCGGCCAAATCTGATAAACTGACATCTCCTTATACCATTTTCTGTTTTCCATTTCGTAACTCCTTTCTTATTACGGAATAATATGCAAACTACCCTGACAAAAGCAGGGCAGTTGTATTTTGTTATTATTTTTCTTCTTTGAGGAGTTCTGCTTCAGTGGATGCTCTTCTTGCTTCAATTTCGGCAACCATTTCTCTTTGCTTATCCTCTGTAATTTTATAGAAGAACATCGGAACAGCACAGGCAAACATACTGATAACGCCGGTAAGAACAAGCATATTCCAAAGTCTGTCAGCGCCTGCAGCGGTGATGTAGTTGCCGTCAGCAGCATCGGGGTTGATTCCGGCAAAGGTGTAAGAGATAACGCCTATGAAAGCACCGACAGCCATACCAACCTTGTTGATAAGCGTCTGCATCGCAAAGCAGATGCCCTCGCCTCTTTCACCGGTTTTCCATTCAAGATAGTCAACCGTATCGCCTATCATAGCATAGGTGATAATGTTGTTGACGCCCTGCGGAATACCGAGAATGATAAGGCAAATTGCGCATATGATAAGCTTCCATGTTGCATTATAGCCAACAAGATACATAACAAGCATCGTGACGCCGCCGAGAAGGTGAACGAAAATGTATGTCTTTTTCTTGGTAAACTTCTTCGACATATATGGAACAAGAACAGAAGCGATAAGACCTCCGGGAACGACAAGCAGCGTAATTATCGAATAGAGACCCTCATTTTTGAGCGCATACTTTGCAAAGTACAGTCCGCCTGTGTAAGTATAAACCATTCTTGCACCGCCGAGAATACCGGAAAGAACAATCAGAAGCAACTGCTTGTTTTTGAAAAGAAGCTTCAGATTGTGACCGAGTGAAGGCGGAACCTCTGTGGACTGGAAGCGTTCTTTTGTGTTCTTGAAACCGATAAAGAACATAGGCATTGCAATAGCAACAAAGAAAAGAGCGCAAAAGAAATATGTCCACTTAAGAGTATTAGCGTTATCTTGAATTAATTCAGGGATAACCGTACCTACATATGCCTTAGCAGCTTCGGCATCAACACCGAATTTCTGCATAATTGTCGGAATATCGGCATCGGTATATTTATACTTAGCCGTAACAGCAGAAGTAATAATGGGAACGCCGACTGTTACGATTCCGGCGCCGAGTGTGCAGACAAGTCTTGTGACGGTAAGAATATTTCCTCGCACTTCGGTATTATTGGTAAGACACGTTGAAAGTCCCCAGTAAGGAACGTCGCAGATCGTATAAACAACGGACCAAATGACGTAAACAACGGAAATTATAACAAAAGTTGAAGTGCTCTTCGCCTGGAATAGTGGGCAAAAACAAATAATGGTGCAAATTCCGATCGGGATTGCAGTCCATTTAAGGAATGGACGACATTTTCCCCATTTGGTTCGTGTTCTGTCAACAATGCTGCCCATGATCGGATCGTTGAAAGCATCAAAGATTCGAGTGCCGAGCATTAAATACGCAACTGCCATCGAGCCCGAAATAGCGCCGATTTTAACACCATCCGCGCCGAAAAGCAATGCATCTGTCATGAAAATTGTCAGGTATGAACCGATGATTGTACAGATAAAGTTCTGTCCGAAACCGGCAATACCGTAGCTGATAGCTTCCTTTGGCTGAACACCGACACCGGGCGTTGTACCGTAAAGCTTGTGCAAGAGTTTTGTCGCTTTTTCTTTAGCCATTTGGATACCTTCCTTTGATTGAAATTCCGGCTCACAGAGCCTGTTTTATTAAAGCCGAAGCTAAAATAACCGAGAATTGGAGCAGATGACGGGAATCGAACCCGCGTATCTGGCTTGGGAAGCGAGCA
>JBJEOJ010000006.1:0-4525 GCA_051880655.1 Acutalibacteraceae bacterium
ATATGTATGCGGTGTTTTCAGGTGCTGAGGGTCAACAACCGTGTTTTTTGCTGAGCATTTTTCGCAAACAGCGGTCTTAGTTCCGTCCTGATAACAGGTAGCGTTATTGTCATATACATAATTTGAAAATATATGCTCACAGGTTGTATCTTCAGCCGATATACCTAAAGCAAAAGCTGACATAAGCATCAATACAGACAACAATACGCTGAGCATTTTTTTACCTTTGAAATTCATAAAATAACCTCCGTTCATTTTGTGTAAATATATATAATAATGATACAACAATAAAGGTAAAATAGCAAGAAAAAAACGGAAAACAAGCTTATTTTCAACACTTTCAACAAAAAGCCGTTCTCCGTTTTGTTTATATTAACTTTTTATTAAATGTTCCCCATTAACATTAAGAAGTTTGAATCGGTTTTTCATCTGAGAAATCATCTCAGTACTTCAATCATTCTGTCCGGATAATTTCCGATTAACGCATCAACGCCCAACTGCGAAAGACGCTTTATGTCCTCATATTCGTTGACCGTCCATGTGTTGATTTCACAGCCGGCATTATGCATTTCATCAACTGTTTCTTTTGTGAGGAAACAGAATATCGGATGACAGCACTGAACACCGTTTTCAGCCGTATATTTTCCGTAATTAATCAGCCAGCTTTCTGAAAGAAAGCCGCATTTGATTGCCGGATTGATCTGCCTGCATCTTAAAACTGTGTAATGGTTAAAAGACGAAAGAATAATTCTGTCTTCAAGACCGTATTCGGCAATCATATCAATAACTCTTTTTTCAATTGTCGGATATTCAAAAATACCGGTTTTCAGTTCAATGTTTGTAATAACCGGCGTGTCCTTAACCAGTTCAAAATATTCCCTCAGAGTCGGAATTGCATTAAAGCCATAAACACCTGCGAAGCCTGCGGAAGCGTCAAACTTCCTGAGCTGTTCAAAAGTGAAATCACGAACAAGACCCTCGCCGTTGCAGGTTCTTTTGATGTTCTCATCGTGAATTATCACGAGCTCGTTGTCTTTTGTGAGATGAACATCAAGTTCGATTCCGTCAACACCGATTTCAACTGCCTTTTGAAAAGCAAGCATTGTGTTTTCCGGATATTTTCCGCTGAATCCTCTGTGGGCAAAAATTTTTGACACAAGAATCACTTCTTTCTGTTTTGTTGAAATATTTTCAAATGATATAAAATACAGACCTTTACTGTGCCAAGAAGCATTGTTTTCTTTCATATCAACAGTCATTATACTCAGAAAAATCAAACATTCAATAGATTTTTTAATTTTTTTCATGAAAGCAAACAAAAAAAGCGTCCTCGTTGATGAGAACGCTTTCTAACTTAGCTTTTCTAGAAAAGTTAAAAGTCGAAGCAATTAAGCTTCATTTTTCTTCTTGCTTTTAAGGCAAACGAAAGCTGCTGCAGAAGCAACGCTGAGAGTTGCAATTGCGGCAACAACTGCCGATGTGTCGCCTGTCTTCGGTGTTGCAGTTGTAACAACGTCAGGAGCTTTTGTCGTGCTTGCAGCTGCAGTTGTTTCTTCTTCAACCTGGCCGAGACCCTGATAAAGATTTGCAAAGAAGCTGACAACGTCGCTGTCTTTGAGTCCGTCAAGAGCAGATGTGTCAAGACCGAGTGAACCAAGACCGCTCATAAGAGAATCCATGATTGAAGCCATTGTGTCCATGACGCCGCTGCTTGATGAGCCGCCTGCAGATGAACCGCTTGCGTCTGAAGATGCATCTCCTGATGAAGAATCGCCGCCGAGACCGCCAAGAAGACTTCCGATATCAAATGAACCGGTCATTGAACTGAGATCGATACCCGAACCGCTGAATGCGCCGGAAATTGTGTCCATAAGAGAACTTACATCAAAGCTGCTCAGATCAACACCTTCAAACAAGCCTGTGAGCGATGAAAGCATATCAGAGCTTGCGATGCTGCTAAGATCAATTCCGCCGAGCATATCGGAAATACCGCTTAAAGCTGAATCCGATGAAGCCGCTGCTGCTGTTGTTGTTGCTGAATCAGCTGCTGCTGCAGTTGTTGTTTCGGAAGAAGCGTCTGCGCCGTCTGCTGAAAGGCTTTTAATGACATAGTCAACAGCATCTGAACCTGAACCGGTGTTTTTCAAAGCTTCAACAACGTTGCCGAGTTCTGAAATGTCAACACCGAGAATTTCAGCGATTTCACCTGCATTGAGATCTCCGACATCAACACCGTCAAGCTTTGAAAGAAGCGAATCAGTGTCGATTGTTGAAGCTGCAAAGCAAGACGGAGCTGCTAAGCAAACACAAAGAATCACCGCAACAAGAATACCGAGAAATTTCTTCATAGTCGTATCATATCCTTTCATAATATTTATATCAACGGCAAAAGCCGAAAATATACAATAAGTACCGGTTAACACAGACAATTTGTGCTAACTTAAAGAGTATTATACATCATATGGTTTTAAATTTCAACAATTATATTAAAAATAATTAATTCTTTTTGCAAAACTTACCAAGTAATATACACATCAAGACCGTTTGTCGTGTAATCTCTGTTAATTACGAAGCCGTTATCTTTGAGAGCACCGCAGAAGCTGATTAACATTTTATAATCCTTCATTGTAAGTCTTGCTTTAATTGAAAGTTCGCTTCTGTCTGCAAAATTATCAAGCTGTCCGGGAACGAAGCCGGTGCACCACCAATATTTTGCATAATCTCTCGTAAGCATTTCCTTACCCTTGCGATAGAAGGTCATTGACATATAAATCGCATCCTGATCGCTTGCACAGTCATAATGCTCAAGTCCTCTGTCGGTGGGTTTGTTGTAAATACCGATTTCAGCGCCTATGAAAACAAAGCCGTATTGACCTTTCCAGAACTGAATCAGCCAATCTTTGTTATCATAAGTAAATTTACATCTCATTGTGTCATAATAGAATACAATGAACGAAGCGCCTACATCATAAAGCTCGTTAAAGCCGAAATGTCTTTGCCACGGGTCGCTTGTGGTATAGAAAAAGTTTCCTTTCGGATCAAAAAGGTAACCGAGAAATCCTTCTGAAAATGTTGCGGCTTCTTCGATAAGCTCATCGGCCTCTTCCTGGGTTGTCGGCGTTGTAAGCGAATCAACCTTTGAAGAAACATTATATGTAGTTCCGGCAGTTGTTTTTTTCTCTGTTGTTGCAGCGGTCGTTGCAGCTGTTGTTGAGACAGTTGTTGCCGACGAAGAAGCAACAGTCGAAGCGGAAGATGCCGAAAGTGAATTTCCGAAAGTTGTGAATCTGTTATCAGTAGTTGAAAGGTCGCTCTCAGAAAGAATTGACGAATCGGTTGTCAGCATTTCACTTTCGGAAGTGACCTCAGCCTTGGTTGTTGTAACTGTTGTTGCAACAGGCATTGTCGGAACCTCTGTAATAAGCGGCACGCCGGTTGTTGTTGAAGCTGCGGTTGAAGTCGTTGCCGAAACAGCAGACGACGGAATTGTTACAGCAGCTTTGCTGTTTATTGATTTAATACCGAGAAAAGAGCCGGTGCAAACAACAACAAGAGCAATAAGTGCAATAACGGTAAGTCTTGTTTTGTCGTTTTTCATATATCTTCCTCCTTACACTCTTTTACACCTTTTTATCTCTTTATAGAATAGCAGAATAAAAAGCAAACGTCAAGAGAATTTAAGTCGATTTATTATTTTTATAAAAATTTTCGTGCGAAAACCTGCAAATAATTGAAATGTTAAATAAATATACATAAAAATTTGAATATATGGAAAATTTGCCGTATTTTTTTGTTATAAAATGCTGTTTATTTCTTGACTTATACCCCCATAGGGTATATCATATACATAAACACAATAAATACGGGGGAATTTATATATGGATAAAGAATGCTGCCGCTGTCACAGCAGCAAACAAAGAAGCGAAGAAGAATATAAAAAGCTGATCAACCGTCTGAACCGGATTGAAGGACAAATAAGAGGAATTAAAGGCATGGTGGAAAAAAGTGCCTATTGTCCCGACATTATGATTCAGGTTGCCGCCGCAAATGCCGCACTTTCATCATTCAACCGTGAACTTCTTTCAAGTCATATCCGCACCTGTGTTGCCGAGGACATCAGAAACGGAAACGATGAAATTATTGACGAGCTTATGGCAACGCTTCAGAAACTCATGTAACAAAAACAAAAAAGAAAGTCCGGGTGATAAACGAAATGCAGCAATATAATGTTACCGGCATGAGCTGTGCCGCCTGCAGTGCAAGAGTTGAAAAAGCCGTTTTGAAAGTCAGCGGCGTAACCTCATGTTCGGTGAGTCTTCTGACAAATTCAATGTCAGTTGAAGGTCAGGCAAAAAGTGCGGATATAATTGCCGCAGTTGAAAAAGCCGGCTACGGTGCTTCTTTAAAAGGAAGCGAAAACGATAACAATTCGGATTCTTTTGAAAATGAGCTTAAAGACACCGAAACACCTCTTCTTCGCAGAAGACTGATTGCATCTTTGGGATTTCTTTTTGTCCTGATGTAT
>JBJEOJ010000007.1:0-4519 GCA_051880655.1 Acutalibacteraceae bacterium
GTCAGTCTGTCCTGAGCGAACACCTTTGTGACGGTGTGGGAAAGATAAAGCGGAATGTCATAATCATGCAGACACTGGTGAATGTTTCTTGTCAGGCCCGACGGCGTCGGCTTTGCTTCATAAACACCCACAACCTGCGCGCCCTCAAGCGTCAGACGGCGCGCCATAATCAGACCGATGTCTCCGCTTCCGAGAATCACGCATTTTTTGGTCGGAAGCTCACCCAAAAGATTGGTGAAATGCTGAGCCGTGCCGGCAGTAAATACGCCCGACGGTCTTGTTCCGTGAATCATAACCTGTTTTGCCGTTCTTTCGCGGCAGCCTGTGGCGAGCACAAGTGCCTTTGCAAAAACGCTGTTTACACCGTCACGGTTAACAAGAACAACATTGAAACCGTTTTCTTTTTTCTCGATTCGGGTAACAAAAGTTAAAACGGAAGCATCAATACCCTTTTCTTTAAATATATCAATAAATCGTTCGGCATATTCGGGACCCGAAAGCTTTTCCTGAAAGCGAACAAGTCCGAAGCCGTCGTGAATACACTGCTTGAGTATGCCGCCGAGCCTGTTTTCGCGCTCAACGAGCAGCGTTGAAGCACCGTTTTCGTTTGCGCTGATTGCTGCGGCAAGTCCGGCGGGACCGCCGCCGATTACAATTACATCATAATTATTTTTCATAGCTACCACCGATTCGTTTACTTAGTTTTTCCGAAAGTAATGACCGAGTCCTCAGCGGATTTTCTGACTTGCGAAAGCGGTACGCCGAGAAACTCTGCAATAATCTGCGTAACAAGCGGAGAACAGAAGCCGCCCTGACAGCGTCCCATGCCCGGACGGACACGCTTTTTAATTCCGTCAACGGTCGGAACACAAATATTCGATTTCAGAGCGTCCAGAATTTCGCCTTTGCTTATCTCTTCACAGCGGCAGACAATCACGCCGTAATCGGGATTTTCTTTGATAAGCTGTGCTCTTTGTTCATCGCTCATTTCACGAAGCACGGGAACACCGTGGCGAATCGGAGAAAAATCCGGATTGCAGGCAACCGGTTTTTGTGCCGTCAGCATTTCAACCGTCATTTTTTCAATATCCAGCGCAACAGCCGGAGCGGTTGTCAGACCCGGAGACTGAATACCTGCGCAGTGAATGATGTTTTTGGTGTTTCTGCCTTTTTCAATGATAAAATCTTCTTCAAAGGTCGGCGCACGCACACCAGTGAAATAAGTAATAATATCACGCTGAGAAACCGACGGCATTGTTTTTGTCTGTTTTTTAAAGACCGTCTCAATACTTTCTTTTCTGGTTTCGGTGTTTTCCTTTTCATATGTTTCAACGGCATCGGGACCAAGCAGAAGATTGTCGTGTACCGTATGAAGAATTCCGCCGCCCTTTGAATGGTTTTTGCCGAAATCAAGTCCGACAACGGAAGCGATTGAGTGCATAAACGCACCGGCTTTTTTGTCAAGGATTGAATTGGTGCCTCGTCTCGGATGAATGGAGAAGAAACGGTCGTCCGCCATTTTTGCAACATCTTCCGCAAACACACCTGCAGCATTGATAACAATTTTCGGATATATTGTTCCTCTGTTTGTTTCAACGCTTATGATTTTGCCGTTTTCAACCTTCATTCCGGTAACAGCCGTGTTAAGCGCAATCCGCGCACCGTTTGCAACGGCATTTTCGGCATAAGCAATCGTCAATCCGTATGGGCAGACACAGCCCGAAGAGGGATTGGAAATTGCAAACTTAAAGTTTGCTCCGAGATTCGGCTCAAGACGGTGAAGCTCTTCTCCCGAAATCAACTTGGTGTCGCTGATTCCGTCATGCTTTCTTCTCCAAAGACAATAAAGATAAATGGCAGGCTTCAGCCATGTCTGATCAAAGCAGACATACTGACCGACACGCTTGAACGGAACATCAAGCTCCCGGCAGACCTTATCATACATTTCATTGCCTTTGCGGATATAATAATGTTTCATTGAGCCTTTTGAAAGGTCAACGCCGGGATGAACCTCACCGTCGTTTCTTCCGGACGCCTGCAAAGCAAGGTCAGGCTCTTTTTCAACCAGAAGAATGTCAAGCTTCCATTTGGAAAGCTCCCTTGCAATTGAAACGCCGGAAATCCCGCCACCGATTATCAGAACATCGGGTCTTTCACCGTCAAGAGCGGTATCGTTTATTTTCGGCATTTTCATCTTTTGTTCTTTAACTTCATCGCAAACGATGTCATTTACAACATGGGTTTTGCTGTATTTGGTTGCGGCGGTGCGGCATGCGTCAATCACATCGCTCCACTTCGGCAAATGACCCGAAACGGTTATGGCACCGTTTTTGAGTGTTGCTTCAACACCCGGACCGAACTGCTTTTTCAGCTTTCGGTTAATCTTTTTCAGATTCATGCCATTTTCTCCTTTCTCACCCAGCGGCAAAATTTGCCGTGTTTCAAGTCGGTTGACTGACCGACTCTTGTATTAACTATGATACTGCAAGAATTTTCTTTTGTCAATAGTTAATAAAAATATTTGTCAACCCTTTGTATTTTTTATTGATAAAGGTAGACAACAAGACTCCGGCATGTTAAAATATGACGTACTGAAAATGAAAAGGAGAAAGCCATGGCAGCGCCGAGAAAAGAAAATGTCCGTCAAAAAGTTCTTGATACTTTACTGAAGCTTCTTGAAACAAAAAGCTTTAATGAAATTTCCCTTGCAGAAGTGGCAAAAGAAGCGGGGATTTCAAAAGGAACGCTTTATTATCACTACAAAACCAAAGGTGAGATTTTTTTTGATCTGACCGACCGATATTTAAGCGAGCAGTGGGATGATTTCATCAGCTGGACTGAAAACAAAGAAAAAGACACCTCCATTCACCGCCTTGTGAAATATGTTGTTGAAAGAAACGTTGCAAACGCATCGTTCAGAATGCAGCTATACAGCGAAGCGCAGTTGGGCGATGAGGTACTCAGACATAAGCTTTCCGAAAGATATGATGAATTTCAGCACCTGATAAGCGAAAAAATTGCCGAAAGAACAAACCTCGACGCAGATTTTCTGACCTGGACCATTCTTTTATTGTCAGACGGAATCATCATTCAGACAGCCATAGGCAACAATGAATTTGATATGGAAAAATATATTCTTGACGGTACGAAATATCTGACCGAACTTTCGCAAGAAGAAAGACCCGATCAACAATAAAACTAAATAAATTCATTATTATATTTTGTTTGAAACGGAGGAAATCAAAATGATAACGAAAAAAACAAATTCTTTGTTCATAGCCCTGTTAAGCCTGCTGTGTATTATGACTTTTTCCTTTTGTGCCGGTGCGGCGGATTCCACTGAGCAGACCGAAGGAATTTTCACTTACACTGTTGAAAACGATCAGGCAACACTGACAAAAATTGATTATAAAGGCCTTGACGAAATTCACATTCCCGAAACACTGGGCGGATATGAAGTTACAAAAATCAGCAACAAAGTCATGGCTGATGAAACCGGTACTTTTGGTGATGACACTGTCACAACAGTATATGTTCCGAAAACCGTGACATATATTTCAAGCTCCGCTTTTGAACTTGCAGATTTAGGCTATATTGTTGTTGATGAAGATAACCCGAACTATTCAAACGATGATAACGGAGTGCTTTTCGACAAGGATAAAACAAGACTCATCAAAGCGGCAGGCTGCTTCAGCGGCGGAACATATACCGTACCCGACGGTGTTGAGACCATCGGCTCTTGTGCCTTTATGCACTGCTTGTTTGTTAAAGAAATCATTCTTCCCGATTCGGTTAACACTCTCGGCTTTGAGGCGTTTTTTGATGCACAAAGTCTTGAATCCGTCAATGTCCCCGAAGGAGTGACGAAAATTTCCCAAATGTGCTTTGCCGCTTGCCCTTCTTTGAAATATATCAGTCTCCCGTCAACGCTGACAACCATTTTCAACAGCGCATTTACGGAATGTTATTCAATTGAGAAAATCGTCATACCGGAGGGTGTTACCGAGCTTGGAGTTTATGCTTTTGAAAATGACACTGCGCTTGAATATGTTTATTTGCCGTCAACACTGACCACAATTGAGAGCGGTGCTCTCGGAAACTGCACAAAGATAACCGATATATGCTATGGCGGAAGCCAAGAGGACTGGGAGAAAATTACAATTAACACAGAAGCCTATTACGGTGACCGCCCCGTAATCGTTGACACGGCAAACATTCGCTTTAATATCAACCCCGATCCTTATAAAACCATTGATTTTGAAAATCAGAACGGTATCATGTCGGTTTACGGATCGGGCGAAATACCTACTTATGATGAAAACGGTTGGCATTATTGGGATCAAAACAAGGACGATGTCACAACCCTGATTGTTGACGGCATAAGCTCGATCGGTTCAAACTCATTTTGTGATTTTCCGTCTCTTACAAATGTAATCGTTGTTTCCGACAGTCTCACATTTGAGCCGAATGCGTTTGTGAACTGTCCGAAGCTTGAAAATGTAATCATTTTTGGAAACAG
>JBJEOJ010000008.1:0-4430 GCA_051880655.1 Acutalibacteraceae bacterium
GTTTCAGCTTATGCGCTTGAAAAAAACGAATAAATGTGTTAGATTGTTTCGGGTGATTTATATGAATATAACAGTAAAGCAATACGAAAAGGCGGATTTGCCTTACATAACCGAAATCTGGAACGAAGTTGTCAAAGACGGCAACGCTTTTCCTCAAACCGAATGTTTAAGCCTTGACGAAGCCGAAGAATTCTTTGCTTCTCAGACTTTCACAGCCGCCGCAAAAGACGAAAACAGCGGTGAAGTGCTCGGCGTTTATATTTTGCACCCGAACAACATCGGACACTGCGGTCATATCTGCAACGCAAGCTTTGCGGTCAAAAAATCCGCACGCGGTCTTAAAATCGGCAAAAAGCTGGTTGTGCACTGCCTTGAAACCGCAAAAGAAAAAGGCTTCGGCATTTTGCAGTTCAATGCCGTTGTCAAAAGTAATCTTGCCGCAAGAACGCTTTATGAAAACCTCGGATTTGCCGAGATCGGAACCGTTAAGGGCGGCTTCCGATATACAGACGGCAAATTTGAAGATATTGTCTTATATTATCACACGCTTTAAAACAGCAAGGACTTTCCGCAATTATGACGGAAAGTTTTGTTTTATATAATCTATCAGTTTTTCTTTTTTGTTTTCGGTTTTTTTGTCTATAACCGCTTCAAGCAAAAACGAAAGTACATCACCGATTTCTTTGCCTTTATACCCAAGATTCATGATTTCATAGCCGTTTATGTCAAGACCTTTTATATTAAAGCACCGGTTATCTTTGATGACTTCATCAATCAGTTCTTCAAGCCTTTCAAAATGAGCAAGGCGGCTTTTAAATTCATCTGCAAGACCCATTGTGTCGGCTCGCTGAAGCTTTATCAGATCTCTCAAGGTTCTTTCACCGTATTTGTTAAGCTTTCTCTTGATTACTCTTTCGCTTTCTTCAATCGGCGTGTCATGAATTCTGACAAGCTTAACCGTCTGTTCGGTTGTAAAATTATCAAGCTTCAGTCTTTTTAAGGCTTCCTGCGTTTTTTTTGCACCGAGGGAAGCATGGGAATAAAAATGTCCGACGCCGTTTTCGTCAAGAAAAAAGCACTGAGGCTTTGCACAGTCATGAAAAAGCGCCGCAAGCCTGAGCACGACTGTCGGCTCGGTGTTTTCAACAACAACCGCTGTGTGTTCAAGCACATCATACCGATGATGAAAGTTCTTTTGTTCAAAGCCTTTCATTCCAGAAAGCTCAGGAATCACTGTTTCAAACACATCAAAATATCTCAGCAAAACATTTTTGATGTTTTTTCCGCACAGAGCTTTTTCAAGCTCGACCGCAACTCTTTCGGCGGAAATATTTTTTAAAAGATGCTTATATTCGTGAATTGCTTTTGCGGTTTCTTGTTCAATTTCAAAGCCGAGAACAGACGAAAACCGAACTGCTCTTAAAATGCGAAGAGAATCTTCTTTGAAACGGTCAGACGCCTTACCGATACATTTAATCTTTTGTTTTGAAATATCCGCCATTCCGCCGAACAAATCAATCATTCCAAGATGAGGATTATAGGCAATGGCATTGATTGTGAAATCACGCCTTGAAAGGTCACCGTCAATGAATTTCAAAAAATCAACTTTATCCGGGTGTCTGTTGTCGGCATAACCGTTCTCTTTTCGATAGGTCGTTATTTCTGCGCTTTCACCGTCAAGCATCACGGTGACTGTTCCGTGTCTGATTCCTGTTTCAACGGTTTTCCAAGAAGAAAAAACACTCAGCACCTGTTTCGGCGAAGCATTGGTTGCAATGTCAATATCATGACAAACTCTGTTCATAAACATATCACGCACACAACCGCCCACGAGATAGGCTTCAAAACCGCTTTTTTCAAGCTTTTCAATTGTTTTAAGCGCCATGGTGTTTTCCGACAGCATCTTTTCACCTCAAAAACAGTATAAGCAAATTATACACTTCTGTAAACTTTTTTCAATAGCAATTGTATTTATTTGTGAAATATGGTATAATTCAGTCAATATGTTTTTGTAAAATTGTTATCATATAAAACGTCTAAAACACAGGAGAAACAACATGAAAAGAACTTATTCTTTAAAATTACGATTATTAAGTGCTTTATTAGCATTGGTACTTATTCTTTGCAGCGTTTCGGTTTCGGCATTTGCAGCTGACACTTTTGAAAACTCAATTTCGGCTTTTCCCGAAAGCTATAAGCCATATTTAAGACAGCTTCACGAAAAGCACCCGAACTGGAAATTTCAGGCACTTATAACCAACCTTGATTTTCAGGAAGCTGTTGATGCGGAAAACAAGCCAAATCAGTCTCTTGTCACAAATTCTTCGGGCTATACAAACATTTTCAAAAGCCGTGAGGCTTCCGATTATAACGCATCAACAGGTACATATATTCAAAAAGACGGGGGTTTTGTTCGTGCAAACAAGCTTGCCGTGTCCTATTATATGGATCCGAGAAACTTCCTTTATGACGAAGCAATTTTTCAGTTTGAAAAGCTTTCGTTTGACAGCTCTTTCACCGTAAGCGAGGTTGAAGGCGTTATCAAGGGTTCATTTATGGCAAACAAAAACATTGAATATTATAACAGCAAAGGCAAATTAGTCAAAACAAACGAAAAATATTCCGAAGTAATTTATGAGGCAGGAAAAACTTATAACATCAATCCTTGTTTTCTTGCTTCAAAAATTCTTAACGAGGTCGGAACAAACGGAAGCGGCAGTGTTTCCGGAAAAAACAAAAACTACCCCGGTATTTATAATTTTTACAACATCGGCGCATATGACGGCGCAAATGCAATTGAAAACGGTCTTGCCTATGCTTCAAGCGGCTCAACCTACGGCAGACCATGGAATACTCCGCGCAAATCCATCATGGGCGGTGCTGAATTTAACGCTGCAACATATATTGCAAAAGGTCAGGAAACAAGCTATCTTCAGCGTTTTAATGTTAACCCCAAATCATATTATTCAAAATATACTCATCAGTATATGACAAACCTTGCCGGAGCTGCCTCACCCGCTTACACGACTTACAGATCATATTATGTAAACGGAATAATTGACAATTCATTTGTATTTTTGATTCCCGTTTATAAAAATATGCCCGGTCATACCAATGCCGCAGGTTCAATTAAGCTTGCCGATGCGTATAATCAGACGGCAACGGTTAACACAACCTGCAACGTCAGAACCGGTCCTTCAACCTTAAACCAGACCCTCGGCGTAACTGTTCCGAAAGATACCGTTGTAAAAATTCTTGACACCGTCCGCACAGACAGCGTATATGCCGATTCAATTGCAAGATACCCGTATTGGAGCAAAATCAGCTTTGTTTTAAATTCAGCAACTTATACAGGCTATGTCAACAGCAGCTTCCTAACATTAACAACGCAGACAATTGTTCAAAAAGGAACTTATCTGCCCATAAGCTTTAAGACGAACAAGGCGCTTGATTATAAATTTATTTCGTCAGACCCGTCTGTTGCTTCGGTTACAAATGACACTCAGATAAACTTCCTTAAAACAGGAACTGTCACCGTAACAGCCTATGATTCGATCGGTAATTATCAGACGGTAAATTACAAGGTTGTAAGTAATTCCGATTCTTATAAAATCAAAAATGTTAAAGCTTCAAGCATTACAAAATCTTCGGCAGTTATTACCTTTAGCAAAAACAGCTATTACAGCGGCTATGAAATATATATTGTAAATTCAAACGGAAAGCTTATTAAGTCTCAAAAAGCTCTTTCAAACTCTGTTAATGTTACAGACCTTTCCGATGACACAAACTATACAGTTTATGTCAGAGGCGTTAAAGAAACATCATCGGGTCAGAACTGCTCTGCTTTAAGCGGTGCAGTAAGCTTCAAAACACTTCTTGACACTTCTAAGCCGGGAAAAGTTACCGGAGTTACGGCGAAAAACAAGGCTTTTTCTTCCGTTCTGATTTCATGGGATAAAGTTTCAAATGCCGACGGATATATAGTTTATACTTATGACAAAACAAGCAAAACCTATAAAACGCTTGCAACCGTAACAGGCAAAACAAGCTTTGAAGATGCTTCAAAAAATGCAATCAAAACCACCTATTATTCTGTCAGATCATACAGAACCGTGAACGGCAGTAAGCTTTATTCATCATATTCACCGCTTGCAACCTATACACCGAACATTAAGCCTGAGGCAGTCAGCGGTGTTTCGCAGTATTATTCTTCAACAAAAACCGTAAAGCTCAACTGGAAGGCTGTTAAAGGTGCAACAAGCTATCAGGTTTATAAATATGACACAAGCAGTAAATCATATAAAATATATAAGACGGTAAACACCAATTCCTGCACCGTTACTCCGCTTTCGGCGGGAAAAACATATAACTTTAAAATCAGAGCCGTGGTTAAAGTTTATGAAAAGAATTTTTACGGAAGCTTCAGCAGT
>JBJEOJ010000009.1:0-4397 GCA_051880655.1 Acutalibacteraceae bacterium
CCGGTCCGCCGTTATAGTTCTTAATCATGGTTGTCAAAAGCAGCCTGTCAATATTATCAAGACCGAGATTGTCAATTTCCATTCTTTCAAGAGCAAGATTTGCCGTTTCTTCGGTAATGATGCCGTCACCCATGACTTCGGCAAAATCTCTTGAACGCTTTAAAAGGCGGTTCGCAATTCTGGGCGTTCCTCTTGAACGGGCGGCAATTTCAAGCGCACCGTATTTATCAATTCCGATTCCGAGAATTCCTGCACTTCTTGTTACGATTTGAGCAAGCTCTTCGGGTGTATATAATTCAAGACGCAGCACAACGCCGAATCTGTCACGAAGCGGTGCGGAAAGCTGACCGGCTCTTGTTGTTGCTCCGACAAGAGTAAACTTCGGCAAATCAAGCCTGATTGATCGTGCAGACGGTCCTTTTCCGATGATGATGTCAAGCGCATTATCCTCCATTGCCGGATAAAGCACTTCTTCAACGCTGCGGTTAAGTCTGTGAATTTCGTCAATGAAAAGCACATCGCCCTCGCTTAAATTTGTAAGCAGAGCCGCAAGATCACCCTGCTTTTCAATGGCAGGACCCGATGTCACTCTTAAATTTACATTCATTTCGTTTGCAATGATTCCCGCAAGTGTTGTTTTGCCGAGACCCGGAGGACCGTAAAGCAAAACATGGTCAAGGCTTTCGCCGCGGTTTACGGCTGCCCTGATATATATTTCAAGATTTTCCTTAACCTTTTCCTGTCCGATATAATCGCTCATCACACGCGGACGAAGAGAAGTTTCAATATCGTTGTCAAGCGGCGTATATTCCGCTGTTATAAATCTGTCGTCAAATTCAGCTTCTGACACCTGTTACACCTGCCTTGAAAGAATTTTTAAACTTTGTTTGATGATTTCTTCAACCGAAAGAGTTGGGTCAACCTTGCTTACAGCGGCTGTGGCTTCCGACTGAGAATAACCGAGCATAGTAAGCGCCGCAACGGCTTCGCTTGTTTCCGGAGCACCATCGGCGAATGAAACATCTTCAAACGAAGCAATTGCCGAACCACCCGAACTTACCGATGTTTTGGCTTTATCTTTCAGTTCAAGAATGACGCGCTGAGCAATTTTCGGTCCGACACCCTGTGCCTGTGTTATTGTTTTGACATCACCGGAATAAATGCAAAGTGCAAGCTTATCGGGTGTAAGCTGAGACAAAATTGCAAGCGCAGCTTTCGGTCCGACACCCGTAACACCGATTAAATTTTTGAACCATTCAAGTTCATATTCGGTTAAAAATCCGAACAGCTCCAGTGCGTCCTCACGGACACTGAGATAAGTAAAAAGCGTTACCTTGTCATTTTTATTTATATTTCTGAGCGTGTTTGAAGATGTCAGACAGCGAAAGCTAACGCCCGAACATTCAATTGCAACGCTTGAAAGATCTGTGAAAACAACATTTCCCGTTATACTGTAAAACACTTGTTATATCCCCTTTTTGATTTTCATAATGCCCATTGTTGCCGAACCGCTTGTGTGAGCATGACAGATTGCCATTGCAAGAGCATCGGCGGTATCATCCGGCTTTGGTACTTTTTCAAGAGCAAGAATTCGTTTTGTCATTTCCTGAACCTGTTTTTTGTCCGCCCTGCCGTAACCGACAACGCTTTGCTTGACCTGAAGCGGCGTATATTCAAAAACAGGAACCTTGTTTTTTTGTGCGGCAAGCATGATGACGCCCCTTGCCTGACTGACATCGATTACGGTTTTTGCGTTGTTATTATAAAACAGTTTTTCAACCGACATGGCATCGGGTTTGTATTTTTCAATAATTTCTGTCAGCTCATCATAAATGATTTCAAGCCTTCTGTTAAATGCAACGCCTGCCTGTGTTGTTATTGCACCGTAATCAATAATTGAAAAATGATTGTTTTTATAGTTAAGCACACCGTATCCGATAATTGCATAGCCCGGATCAATTCCGAGTATAATCATATTTTAGCCTGCGCCTGAATTTCTCGAAGCGGACAAATATGGCCGCACACGGCGCTTCCTTTCTCTGTTTTACAAATTATCCCATTATAAAATCGTTTTATTATAACATACTTTAATCTTTTGAGCAAGATTTTAAGAACAAATATTATTTTTTCATGATTTTAAGTTTAACCGTCAAATTCATGATATTTTTTTAAATCTTTTCTTTATCAAAAATTAAAGCTTAAACTTTTAAAGAATTTTTGAGTTTTATTATTGACAAAACATTCAAGTATCTATATAATGTTATTCGTTATTATGAGGTGAGTTATGTTTTTATCACTTGAAAATGTGTTCAGCGGCGGTATCGAGTCGCTTGATATTGATTATTCTTTTGACTTTTCCTCGGAAGAGTTCAACGGCGTTTTTCCATTCGTAACGCCTGTTAAGCTTATCGGGAAAATCACAAATAATGCCGGACTTGTTGAAATAAATGCGGTTGCTTCTTTTGACTTTTCGGCTCCGTGCGACAGATGTGCCGCCGAAACAAAAAAACATTTTGAAGTTGAAATTAAACATGGTCTGGTTGCAAGCTTAAATAATGATGACAATGATGATTATATCATTGCCGAAAATATGCAGCTTGAAATTGACCGCCTTACCTTAGAAGACATTTATTTGTTCCTGCCGAGCAAATATCTTTGCAAAGAAGACTGCAAGGGTCTTTGTTCAAAATGTGGAGCAAATCTCAACGAAAAGTCTTGCAGCTGCAAAAAAGAAACAGACCCGAGACTTGAAGTCCTGCTTTCGCTGCTTGACAACCAAAGTTAATTATTTAATTTCATTATAAGGAGGTGCTGGTCATGGCAGTACCAAAAAGAAGAGTTTCAAAGGCAAGAAGAGACAAGAGACGTTCAAACGTTTGGAAGATTGACGCTCCGACACTTGTTAGATGCAAAAATTGCGGACAGCTTACTGTTCCTCACAAGGTATGCGGCAGCTGCGGTTATTATAAAGGCAAAGCTGTTGTCGCTATGGATGACGAGGACTAAGTCTTTGAACTGATTTCATTAAAGGCGGAGAAGCAGTTTGTTTTCTCTGCCTTTTAATTTTGAGGTGATTATATGGCTGTAAAAATAACAGGCGGTCAAAAACATACAACAGCATATAAAAAAGGACTCAGAAACGGCTGTATTATCAAAAGAATCAACTCTCATGAAATTCAGGACGTTCTTGACTATCAGTTTTATATCAAAGAATCAAAGCTTAAAATTGATTTTTTGAATGAAAAAGGCAAAGAGAAAAGCATAACAATAAAAAAAGACGAAAACGAAGATCTGGGTCTTGATTTTGAATCATATCTGATGGATAAACAAATCAGATGCTGCAACGGCTGCGTGTTCTGCTTCATTGATCAGATGCCCGCAGGTATGCGAGAAACGCTTTATTTTAAAGATGACGACTCACGTCTTTCTTTTTTGTTCGGTAATTATATCACACTTACCAACCTTTCCGAGCACGATGTCAACAGAATTATTGAAATGCACATCAGTCCCGTTAATGTTTCCGTTCACACGATGAATCCCGAGCTTCGCATTAAAATGATGAAAAACAAAAACGCTGGAAAAAGCCTTTCAATTCTTAACCTTTTTGCCGACGCCGGGATCAAAATGAATGCCCAGCTTGTGCTTTGCCCCGGAATCAACGACGGAAAAGAACTGCTATATTCACTTGAGAAGTTATCTGAACTTTACCCGTCGCTTCAGAGCATTGCCGTTGTTCCTGTCGGATTGACAAAATTCAGAGAAAAGCTTTTTCCGCTTGAAGAATACACGTCTGAAAAAGCAAAAGAAGTGATTGAAGCTGTCAACAAATTCGGAGATGAATTCAAAAAAAAGAATTCAACAAGACTTGCGTTCTGCGCCGATGAGTTTTATATTAAAGCCGGACTTGATATACCGTGTGAAGAATATTATGAAGACTATCCGCAAATTGAAAACGGTGTCGGCTTGTGCAAAAGCCTTGAAAGTGAGTTCTTTGATGCGCTTAAAAGCTTTGACGGTAAAACTGATATATGTCGCTCGTTGAGTCTTGCAACCGGAAAAGCCGCCTACCCTTTAATGAAGTCACTTTGTGCGGCTGTTCAGGACAAATTTCCGAACATCAAAATTAATGTATACGAAATAATCAATGACTTTTTCGGGCACAGTATAACCGTTGCGGGTCTGATTACGGGAAAAGACCTCATCTCACAGCTTAAAGGTAAGGATTTAGGCAATAAGCTTATAATTCCGTCTGTTATGCTCAGAAGCGAACAGGATCTTTTTCTCGATGATATATCGCTTGACGAAGCACAAAAAGAGCTTGAAACCAAAATTTATCCGGTTGAAAACGACGGATGTATACTGTTTGAAAATATAATTGAAGAAAAAGGAGGAAAAGT
>JBJEOJ010000010.1:0-4377 GCA_051880655.1 Acutalibacteraceae bacterium
CGACAGCACAGATTTTGACATTGATGATGTCCCTCTCTGGGTTCTCAAAGTTGGTCCGAAGTTTGCAAAAGTTATTCTCAAAATCGTTGCAGTAGTTGTTAAGATCGGTATGGCTCTCGGTCTCATCGACAGCGATGCTATCATTGATCAGATTGCAGGAGCAATCAGCGGCGCAACAACAACTCAACCTGCTGAAACAACTCAGCCCGCTGAAACAACAGTTGCCGCAGCAGCTTAACAAAGTAACATAATAATTAATATCCGTCCGTTTGGGCGGATATTTTTTTATCTGATTTCAGTATGCACCGAAGCCCATGCCGTAAGGCCAGGAAACAAGACTTCCGAGGTTATAAACGTTCCGATAGCCGAGTTCACACAGCTTTTTTGCCGCAAGAACGGCTCGTGTTCCGGTTTTGCAATATACAATAACCGGTGTTTCTTCTGAGGGGATTATCTCTTTTGCGCTGTTTTCTTCAATTTCATCAACCGGAAAGCAGACTGCGCCGTCTGCGTGCATAACAAAATATTCGCTTTCTTCCCGCACATCAAGCATCAGACAACGGCTGTCTGAATCAAGGAGCACTTTGGCTTCTTCAAATGAAATATCAACATAATTTTTATCCATGCTTACACCTTATATGTTTTATAATCTTCGCCCCAGTTTCTCATGGCTTCAAGAACCGGTTCAAGGCTTTTCCCGAGTTTGGTAAGTGAATATTCCACTCTCGGCGGAACTTCGGCATAGACTTTGCGGTCAACAAGTCCGCTTGCTTCCATGTCTCGAAGCTGGGCGGTCAGAACTTTTTGCGATACACTGCCGATGGATTTTTTTAATTCGCCGAAACGCTTTGTTCCCGGCATTAAATCACGCAGAATGAGAACTTTCCATTTGTTGCCGATTAAGGTCAGTGTTGTTTCAACGGGGCAGGCGGGCAGTTCTTTTGTTGTTTTCTGTTCGTTCATCATAAAGCACCTCCGATAGTTTCAATTGGCAACTAACATACTTATTATACCATACAGCTGATTTTGAAGTCAATATCCCGTACGGCAGATCAAAAGCTTGAAAAAATCAAAAAAATTTTTTGTGTGCCGAAAATGATAAAATCTACTGTAAATACACAATTGTTACCATTCGGTAACTGCCCGATAGTTCCCTTTCGGTAACTACGGCACAATAAAGTGCGTACTTTACAGCACGGAGGCTTGGGAATATAATTTAGTCAAGAGCTGAGAAAAACGGCCGTTTCAATGCTTATGAAATGTTAAAAGGAGACTGAATTCCATGAACAAAAATAATTTTAAAACCGCAAAGCTTGAAAAGGGCGAAATGAACATTTATGATTTTGGCGAAGTTAAGCTTCACGCATATAAAACCAACGATTTCATTGATGATGAGGTCTTTATTGTCGAAAAAAACGGCAAAGCGGTCATCATCGAATCTCCCTGCTTTTTTGATAACAACAAGGAGCTTGAACAGTATCTCAAAGATGTTGAAGTGGAGGGTATGCTGATTGCTTATCATGGTGCAGGCGGAACCTTTCTTCCGGAAACTGCGAAATATGCCACAAAAAATGCCGTTGATTATTCTCAAAACGGCGGCGGAAAAGCACTGATTGATAATTTTAAAAACGTTTTCGGAAATATTTTTGATAATTCTATTCATGAAATCAGTAACATAATTTCAGAGGGTAAAACAACCATCGGAGGAATTGATTTTATCATCAAACAAACAGCAGAAGCTTTTGATGTCGAAATTCCCGAAATTAACGCCGTATATACTCATATGCTCGGTCACGATTGTCATTCAATTGTTGCGGGAGCCGATCATGCGGACGCTGTCATTGCTCAGCTGAAAGAGTATATCAATAAAGGCTATGATTTGATTTTAACCTCTCACTACACACCGGAAGACCTGAAAGATGCTCAGACAAAAATTGATTATCTTGAAATTCTGAAAAAAATTGCCGCTTCCTGCAACGATTCCGACAGTTTCAAAAATGAGGTACAAAAGCAGTATCCGGAATACAGCGGTCAGAACTATCTTGATATGACAGCAGGATTTTTCTTTGCGTAATGCCAACGAAAAATGCAGATAACCAAGCGGTGCAGCCATTATCCGACTGCACCGCTTTTGATTATTTCGTTTTAATCGTCAACACTTTTTTCAAAATCAACAATTTCACCTGTGTGCGCGTTGATTTCATATTCATATTCCATGCCGTCATAGTCAAATTCAACGCAGTAAACAACGCCGTTGTTATAGCCGAATTCAATTTCTGCGGCTATTTTGTCGGTGTCTTTAATCTGAGAATGTTCAAAAGCAATTTCTTTTGCTTTTTGCGTTCCGATATAAAGCCCGCTTTTTTCGGTGGTTTGCGTGCCTTGTGAAGAAGTGTTCGAAGCAGATGTTGTCTGCGGCGCTTCGGTTTGCAAAGCTTCGCTTGAAAATGAAAGCACATCTCCGGTTACGGCGTCAAGTTCATATTCATATTTGATGCCGTTTGCAACAAATTCAACTTCATAAACCGCTTTTGAATTTTCAATCTCCATTTCAATTTCAAAGGTTTTATAATCACTTGCGGTAAGGTCGTTCATCTGAAGAACTTTTTGCTTGATTTCTTCTTTTGTTTTATAGGAAGTGGTTTGCTCGGGCGAAATCGCAGCAGTGGTAATTTCCTCCTCTTCGGCTTTAACAGGTTCGGTTTCATATTTTAAAATCTTGCCCGTCAAAGCGTCAATTTCGTATTCGTGAACCGCACCGGTAACAATAAATTCCATTTCATAAACAAGAACTCCGTCATCAAGGCTGAGACTGCATTCTTTGTGTTTAACATCATTCTCATTCACTCCGGCGGCGTTGTAAGCAATGGATTTTGCGGTCTTTTCGCCAATATATGCTTTGCGGCTTGCCGTTCCCATAACCGTGACATCGGATTTTTCATTGCTTTCGTTCATGAGAATGTTGATTTCGTTGATGCTCAGCTTGGAAAGCGCATCATAGGAAAAGGCAGTGAGATTGTTGTCAACAAGATTTTTGATAAGCGCCGCTTTGCCCTCGGAGATACCGTATTGATTGGCAATGGATGAAATTTCATCGTCATTGTGAACGGATTGAATCATAACGCATCCTTCAATGGCGCTTTTTGAAAAAACTTCGTTGACATTGTTTACAATATGCTGTGAAATGCTTTGATAATCAACATCACCGTTGTCGGAAACGGATACCAGAACCGAGTTTGTCATTTCGTCGATATATCCGTGCTTTATCATTGAAAACATCAGAGCGTTAACGGCAACATCCATGTCTGTGCCAATCAGATCCATATCATCAAGAATGATTTTGGCATCGTCGTTTTCGGCGCTCACATCGGCAACACGCTCGTTTTTGTCAATTTCAAGAACCACACAGGGATTGACATTAAATTCAACACGGCAGGTGGCTGTGGTCTGATTTGAAAGAAAAGCGAAACTGCCGATAAACACAAGAACAATCACTGCCGCAACCGAAATTGCAGCTTTGAAGTAGTTACGATTCTTCTTTTTCTGCGGCATTGCAACAATGGTTACGCCGTTTTCCTCTTTGCTTTTTTTAAGAATTTTGTCCAAAACATCCGGCGTTGCTTCTTCAACTTCACGGCGCAATTGTTTTTCAATATCTTTATCGTGCATCAGAATGCCTCCTTTAACTCGTTTTTCAGTTTTTTCAAGGCCCGGTTATATTTTGAAAGAACCGTTGAAAGAGGTATGTCAAGAATTTCGGAAATTTCGCGGTGTTTCATTCCGGAAACGGCGTGCATAACGATGATGCTGCATTCCTGACTTGAAAGAATTTCCATTGCAAGAGAAAGAACGGTGCTGTTTTCAATTTTTTCAAGGTGACTTTCCTGCGAAGCTTCTTCATAGTCCGGCATTTCACCATATCGCTTTTTTTCGCGAAGCTTCATCAAAGCGAGATTTTTTGTAATCGTAAACACCCAAGCCATCGGTTTTCCGCAGGGAGAATAGGACGAAGCGGCGTGCATAATTTTAACATAGGTGTCCTGAAGCACGTCTTCTGCGGTGAAAGTGTCTTTAAGAATGGAAAGGGCAAAGCCGTAAACATCGGCTTTGGTGTTTAAATAGAACTGTTCAAAGGCATTGTTGTCGCCTTGGGAAATGCCGTTTAAAAGCTCTTCAAGATAGTTGTCGGTTTTTTCTTTGACAACTTTCAATGCGAAAAGCAAGACTGTCACATCCTTTCTTTTGCGAAAAAGTTCGCAATGGTTCTTTCAAAATAATAATGCGCTGAGATATTGTTTTATTGCACCGCTAAAAATTTTAATGGGGCTGTCGCAAATCGGCAAAATGAAGAGCGACAGCCCCGTTTTTAAGGACTTG
>JBJEOJ010000011.1:0-4359 GCA_051880655.1 Acutalibacteraceae bacterium
AAGGGCGCAATCATCAACAAAAAATAAAAAGGAGTGAAAGCTTATGCCAATGACAATGACACAAAAAATTCTTGCCGCTCACGCAGGGCTTGAAAGCGTGGAAGCAGGTCAGCTTGTGCTGGTAAGTCTTGACAGAGTGCTCGGCAACGATATTACTTCTCCGGTTGCCATCAGAGAGTTTGAAAAGCTCGGCTGTGACGGCGTTTTCGATAAGGACAAGGTCACCATGGTTATGGATCATTTTGCACCGAATAAAGATATCAAAGCTGCCGTGCAGTGCAAAATGTGCAGAGATTTCTGCAACGAAAAGGAAATTACACATTTTTATGATGTCGGAAGAATGGGTATTGAACACGCTCTTCTTCCCGAAAAAGGCTTGGTTGTTTCAGGTGACGCTGTTATCGGAGCAGACTCACACACCTGCACCTACGGCGCACTCGGTGCATTTTCAACGGGCGTCGGCTCAACCGATATGGCTTGCGCCATGGCAACGGGCAAGGCATGGTTCAAGGTTCCGTCGGCAATCAAATTTGTTCTTAAGGGCAAGCTGAATGAATATGTTTCCGGCAAAGATGTGATTCTTCACATCATCGGAAAAATCGGCGTTGACGGCGCACTTTATAAATCCATGGAATTTACCGGCGAGGGACTTGCAAGTCTGAGCATTTATGACAGACTGACCATGGCAAACATGGCGATTGAAGCCGGTGCGAAAAACGGAATTTTTGAAGTGGACGAGCAGACAATCGAATATGTTAAGGCTCATTCCGACCGTGAGCCGGTGGTTTATAAGGCGGACGAGGACGCAGTCTATGACGAAGTGATTGAAATTGATTTGTCACAAATCAAATCAACCGTTGCGTTCCCGCATCTTCCCGAAAACACCCACACGACCGATGAAATCGGCGAAATTAAAATTGATCAGGTTGTCATCGGTTCATGCACAAACGGTCACTATAAAGACCTTGAACAGGCGGCTTCCATCATAAGAGGCAAAAAGGTTGCCAAAAATGTCCGTGCAATCATCATTCCCGCAACGCAGGATATTTATCTCAAAGCGGTTGAAAACGGCTTGGTCAAAGACTTCATCGAAGCCGGCTGCATCGTTTCCACACCCACCTGCGGTCCGTGCCTCGGCGGATATATGGGTATTCTTGCAAAGGGCGAACGTGCCGTTGCAACCACCAACCGCAACTTTGTCGGCAGAATGGGCGACACCGAATCCGAAGTTTATCTTGCTTCTCCGGCAGTTGCCGCCGCAAGCGCGGTTGCCGGAAGAATCGCTGACCCGAAGGAGGTAATGGCATGAAATTTACAGGTACTGTTCTGAAATACGGCGATAACGTTGACACTGACGTTATTATCCCTGCAAGATACCTTAACACCATTGACAAAAAAGAGCTTGCTTCTCACTGCATGGAGGATATCGACGCCGACTTTTCCAAAAAGGTCAAAGGCGGCGACATTATGGTTGCAGGCTTCAACTTCGGCTGCGGCTCTTCAAGAGAGCATGCACCGATCGCCATTAAAGAAAGCGGAATTTCCGTTGTGATTGCCAAAAGCTTTGCAAGAATTTTTTACCGCAACTCGATCAACATCGGTCTTGCCATTGTGGAATGTCCCGAAGCTGCCGAAGCGATTGAAAACGGCGACGAGGTTGAAGCCGACCTTGACAAGGGCATCATTCTTGACAAGACAACCGGCAAGAGCTTCAAAACCGAGCCGTTCCCCGAATTTATTCAGAACATCATTTCAAACGGCGGTCTTGTTGAATCGGTTAAAAAGGGAATCATCAAATAAAAAGAGGTAAGCAAAATGGAATTTAACATCGGCCTTTTAAAAGGCGACGGAATCGGACCGGAAATTGTTGACAGCGCGGTCAGAGTGCTTCAAAAAATCGGCGAAAAATTCGGTCATCAATTTAATTTCAGCTCATATCTTATCGGCGGCTGTGCCATTGACGCAGTCGGAAAGCCGCTTCCGCAGGAAACAGTTGACGGCTGTCTTGCAAGCGACAGCGTACTTCTCGGTGCGGTCGGCGGTCCGAAATGGGACGGTCTCGCAGGAGATGTCAGACCCGAAAAAGCACTGCTCGGGATTCGCGCGGCAATGGAGCTTTTCACAAATCTTCGCCCGGCAAAGCTTTATCCGGCACTGAAAGAAGCCTGCCCGCTTCGTGCCGATCTTGTTGAAAAAGGCTTTGACATCATGATTGTCAGAGAGCTGACCGGCGGAATTTATTTCGGCGAAAGAGGTTATCGTGAGGGCAAATTCGGCAAAGAAGCGTTTGATACCGAATGTTACAGCGAAACGGAAATCCGCCGCATTGCAAAGGTTGCCTTTGAAACCGCAATGAAACGAAACAAAAAGGTTATCAGCATTGACAAAGCCAATGTTCTTGAATCGTCAAGACTTTGGAGAAAAATTGTTCACGAGGTTGCCGCAGATTATCCCGAGGTGGAAGTTCAGGATATGCTTGTTGACAATGCGGCGATGCAGCTTGTCAGAAATCCCGGTCAGTTTGATGTTGCCGTAACCTCCAATATGTTCGGCGACATTCTTTCCGATGAGGCTTCTCAGCTTACCGGTTCAATCGGTATGCTGCCTTCGGCTTCGCTCGGCGCAACAAAAAGAGGACTTTATGAGCCGATTCACGGCTCTGCTCCCGACATTGCAGGTCAGGGCAAGGCAAACCCGATTGCAACAATTCTTTCGGCGGCGATGATGCTTCGCTATTCGTTTGACCTTGAAAAAGAAGCGGATGCCATTGAAAAAGCGGTTGATGCCGTTCTCAATGCAGGACTTCGCACGGCTGACCTTGTCGGTAACAGCGGCGCGACGGCACTTTCAACAACCGAAATGACAGACGAAATTATCAAACAGCTTTAAGAGGTCTGACAGTGGGTACCGATTTAAAAAATATCACCATGAAGCTTGACTCGGTGACGGTTTTCAGAAATATCACTTCGTCGGCGGTTATGAAAAATCTGATTTCTTTTCTTGAATGTCAGGAACAAGGCTCAATGAAAGTCAGAAAATATGCCGATTTTGTTGCGGCGCTTTATGATGAGGGCTGCGACCTCGGAAAATATATTCTTCGTCTTGTTCTGGAAGACGAAAACGAATATGTGATTTTTCTTTCGCAAAAAAAGGAAATCCCGGGTTGCATGAAAGAAACGGTCAAAGCAGAGCTTCGGCTGTTTTCGGAAATTTCGGCGCTTTCACCCGAAGCGTTTGCTGATTTGGTCAGCGATTTTGACGGACATTTGCCGCTGTTTGACAACACGCAGTTTGATTTTGAAAAGCGTTATGACGAAAAAATAGCCCGCCTTTTCAAAGACGGCTACGGCATTTATTCAAAATATTCAATGTTCAACATCAGAGACGGCGGAGAGATTACGCCGCTGCGCTCGGCGGATGCAATCAGCATAGATGATCTTGTCGGTTATGAAAGCGAGCGTCAGAAAGTCATTGACAACACAAAGGCGCTCATTGAGGGCAAGCCTGCCGCAAACATTCTTCTTTGCGGTGACGCCGGAACGGGAAAATCTTCAACGGTCAAGGCGGTTGTGAACCTGCTTGCCGATGAAGGAGTCAGACTGATTGAGCTGAGAAAAGAGCAACTGATGAGTCTGCCCGTTGTGATGGAGGAAATCAATCACAATCCGCTGAAATTCATCATTTTCATTGATGACCTTTCGTTCAACAACGGCGAAGAGGGCTTCGGAACGCTCAAGGCGATTCTGGAAGGCTCTGCCAGCGCAAGGGCGAACAATGCGGTGATTTATGCAACGAGCAACCGCCGTCATCTTGTTAAGGAAACGTTTTCCGACCGAGACGGTGACGATGTTCACCGCAGCGACACCATTCAGGAGCTTGTTTCGCTTTCGGAAAGGTTCGGGCTGACGATTTTTTATTCAAAGCCGAACAAGGAGCTTTATTTGAAAATTGTGAAAAGCCTTGCAGAAAAAGAACAGCTTGAAATCCCTGATGAGGAGTTATTCAGGCAGGCTGAAGCGTTTGCGCTTCGCAAGGGCAGCCGCTCCGCAAGGGCAGCAAGACAATTCATCGACGCAAGCATCGCTGGCAGGCTCACGGCGGGCACCGCCCGCATGCTCACGCGGGGCAAAAAGCAATAAGCTTTATGGTTGTGCCGCGAGAGAAAGGCAGTGCAAAAGGAGTAAAGTTTTTTGCCAAGCTTTTTTACAAAAAAGCTTGTGGGTGTGGGCAACGCCCACAGGACTTACGCGAGATAGAGAGCGGTAATCTCTATATTTTCGCCGCGGCGGAAATTGTGTGAAAAAGGAGTAAAGTTTTTTGCCAAGCTTTTTTACAAAAAAGCTTGTGGGGTCAAGGGGC
>JBJEOJ010000012.1:0-21393 GCA_051880655.1 Acutalibacteraceae bacterium
CCTCATGTTCTGATTTAGCAAGTGCCTGCAAACACGGCACGGAAAAATCGGGAGTACCCATAAATACAATTTTCATAATACTTTTCAGGCGAAGCACAACGCTTTTCGCCGTTTCCTTTCATCAGTCTTTATTATTCGCCTCTTCTTAAACGCTCATCTCTAATTCTGCGAATATCGTCTTCCGTCAGCATTTTTGTGACAAAATCCGTGAAAACATGACCGTCGAGGTGATCAAGCTCATGGCAGAAGCATCTCGCCCTCATGCCTTCGCCTTTGTAAAGACACCATTTACCCTCTCGGTTCTGCGCTTTTACAACAACAACCTTCGGTCTTTTGACAACGCCCCACTGATTGGGTAGAGACAGACAGCCTTCTTCCGCTTCAATTGTTTCTTCCGAAGTTTCCACGATTTCGGGATTGATAAGCTCCATCAGTCCCTTGCCGTCATCAATGTCAACGATAACCACTCTGCGAAGAATACCCACCTGAACTGCGGCAAGTCCTGCGCCGTTTGCTTCTTTTAAGGTATCTTTCATATCATCAAGAAGCGTCCAGAGCTTCTTGTCAAAATTTACAACTTTTCGGCTGGTCTTTCTTAAAATCGGATCGCCGATTTTTACTATATTTCTGATTGCCATTATTCTTCCTCCTATGAAAGGTTTGCGGGATTGATGTCCGCAAAAAACGTTACGTCGGAAAAGCTTTTGCACTTTCCGAATTCAATAAGCAGCCTTGAAATCAGTGTTCTGAAATCTTTGCTGTTTTTACATTTAATAATGATTCTATACCTGAACTTATTATTTACCTTAGAAATCCGCGGCGGCATCGGTTCAAGAATGATAATTTTCAGATTCTTATATTCGCTGTCAACGAGTTTCATGATTCTTTCAAGAAAAGTTTTTGCCGCACTGTGCGCTTTCATTTCGTTTTCGCTGACGGTCGTAACCGTACATATATCGCAAAAAGGCGGATAAATCAACGCCTTTCGGATTTTGATTTCTTCATCAAAAAAAGTATCGTAGTCCTGATCTTGTGCAAGACGGATCACATTATTTTCGGGGTTGAGCGTCTGAATGACGGCAAAGCCTTTTTCGTTTCCTCTGCCCGAACGGCCGACAACCTGCGTCAGCAAATCGAAAGTCTGTTCCTCACTTCGAAAGTCGTCATCGTTAAGCTGAATATCGGCACTGACAACACCGACAAGCGTTACATTTTCAAAATCAAGACCTTTTGCAACCATCTGCGTTCCGAGCATAATGTCATATTCGCCTTTTGCAAAGTCCGAAAGCTTTTGCTCAAACACCTGACGGGAAACGGACGAATCGGCATCCATGCGAAGCACCTTTGCAGACGGAAACAGCGTTTTCAGCTCTTCTTCAATTCTCTGCGTGCCGTAACCGGCATATCGTATTCTGTTTTTTCCGCAGTGCGGACATTTTGTAACAAATGGGGTTGAATACCCACAATAGTGACACATCAGCCTGTCATTTGCACGGTGAAAGGTTAAAGATATGCTGCACGACGGGCAGGTTATGACATTTCCGCAGCTTTCGCAGGCGGCAAAGGTGTTATATCCTCTGCGGTTCATCAGCAGAATCGTCTGCTTTTTTTGCTCAAGATTTTTTTCAATCATTTCCTGCAAAACAAGACTGATGCTGTATTTATTACCGCGCTGTCTGTCGTTTTTCAAATCAACAACCGTCACATCGGGCAAAACTGCGTTGCCGTATCTTTCAGTGAGCGTTTCAAGAGAATAAACGCCTCTTTTTGCCAATGAATAAGTTTCAATGCTCGGCGTTGCGGAAGCTAAAAGAAGCAAGCCTTTATGATATGCCGTCCGGAATTTTGCAACATCTCTTGCGTGGTATCTCGGCGAAGCTTCGGATTTATAGGTATGCTCCTGCTCTTCGTCAATCACAATCAGTCCGAGATTGTCAAAAGGCGCAAAAACCGCACTTCGTGTTCCTACGACAATGTTCGCCTTACCTTCACGGACTCGGCGGTATTCATCTTTTCGTTCGCCCACAGAAAGCGCACTGTGAAAAATTGCAACTTCATCGCCGTAACGTCCTTTGAAAATTGCCATCATCTGCGGCGTCAGGGAAATTTCCGGAACCATCACAATTACTTGTCTGCCGCTTTCAAGAACGCTGTCAATCAGCTTGATGAAAACCGAGGTTTTTCCGCTCCCCGTTATTCCGTAAAGAAGCGATACTCCGCCGCCGTTTTTATACTTTTCAAAAAGATTCTCATACGCTTTTTGCTGAGCGGCAGTTAATTTGATTTCGTCTTTAAGATTATTGCTTTTATAGTTTACCTGCGGTATGCGAAAAACATCGCAGTTTGTGATTTTAATAATATCTTTTTTCTCAAGCGCAGAAACAACAGCCGGAGAAACGCCCGTAAAATAGCATATTTCCTTTATGCTTGCCGAGCCGACGTCTTTCAAAACAGAAAGAACGCTCGCCTGCTTCGGCGTAAGAGCCGATGAAATCTCATCAATTTTGTCTTCATCAACATTAAGCGCAGCAGTTTTTACGCTGAGGTTTCCGACTTTACCGACTGCGTTATAGTTTTTGACAACCAGTCCTTTTGAAACAAGCTTTTCAAGCGCATCGCAGGTTTTGTCAAGACCGCACGCCGGAAGAATTTCGTCCTTAGTCATATATATGACTTTTTCAAGCATATAGTCATAAACCTGCTTTTGCGCCGCTGTGAGTTTCGGGCTCTCGTCAGCATTAACTGCGGCATAAGTTACATTCATTTTGAGATTAAAACCGGTCGGAAGCTGAACCTTTGCCGCTTCAAAATAGGTACAGAAGGTTCTTTCTTTGAGAAAATACGCAATTGCAATCATTTCTTCGCTCATTATCTGCTCTTTGTCGAGCACTTTTGAAAGCGACTTATATCTCGGGTCGTCCTCATGCTTTGAAATTTCAAAAACAATACCCTGACGCTGAGATCTTCCCTTGCCGAAAGGTACCTGAACACGCACGCCCGGTTTTACATCATTTTGAAGTTCGTGCGGAATTTTATATCCGTATAAAATATCAAAATGATATGCAACATTTTCAACCGCAACATATGCAAGAAACTGTTCCATATCATCTCACGTCCTATAAAAAATTTAAAAGGCACAAAAAATCAGATGTCTCTGATTTCTTCGGGCTCAATAATTTCAAGCTTTCCGTCAAGAAATTCTTCGAGTGCAACCGTAACCGGCTTTTCATCGCCGCATTTTTCTCTCAATACGTCATCAGCGGTGATTTCTCTTGCTCTTTTTGCAACAGCTCTTACAAGAGAATATCTGCTGGTATGTTCTTTTAAAATCAGTCTCAAATCCGGATTAAGCATTATAAATTACCTCACAAATTTTATTTTTCATTTTATCTGCACAGAGCTTTTCCGCTCTGATTATTGACAATATATCATCGCAAGCTTTTTCAAGCTCATCGTTAATCACAATATAATCATAGCTTACGGCACATTCAACTTCTTCTTTCGCCGTTTTCATTCTTTGAGCAATATTGCTTTCGCTTTCTGTTCCCCTTTTGCGAAGCCTGCGCTCAAGTTCGCTGAATGACGGCGGCAGAATGAAAATTTGCTTTGCGCTCGGCATAAGCTTTCTTATGTTTGAACCGCCCTGAACTTCAATGTTGAGAAAAACGGTTTTTCCTGCCTCAATCAGTCTTTCCACAGGTTCAAGCGGTGTTCCGTAATAGTTATCGGCATAGCTTGCATATTCAAGCATTTTTCCGCTTTCAACGGTTTTGAGGAATTCTTCTTTGTCAACGAAATAATAATCAATTCCGTCTTTTTCTCCGGCACGCATCGGGCGTGTTGTCATGGAAACGGAAAGGAAACCCTCATCGCCGAGTTTTTCAAGTACCTTTGAAATCACTGTGTCTTTTCCGCAGCCCGAAGGTCCGGAAATCACATAAAGCTGTCCGTCACTCATCTTCTTCCTCCTCAAAGCTACCGTTTCCGTTAAGGCGGTTGGCAACAGTTTCAGCCTGAAGATAAGAAAGCACAACATGGTCGCTGTCCATTATAATGACTGCTCTTGTTCTTCTTCCCTGAGTTGCGTCAATAAGAGTTCCGTTTGTTTTGCTTTCCTGAATAATTCTCTTGATCGGCGCAGAATCCGGACTGACAACGGCAACAAGCTTTGAAGCGTTAATCATGTTGCCGAAACCGATATTAATTAGCTTCATATAAATCTCCTCGCAGCAGATTTTAAACTGCTTTTTCCTTTTTTATTTCCCTTGAAGTGTCAGAATCAGACAAGTTCAATTTTTAACTTTTGTTTATTCAATATTCTGAACCTGTTCTCTGATTTTTTCAACCTCTGCTTTGATATTGATCACTCTTTTTGCAATTTCAACATCCTGAGCCTTGGAACCGATTGTGTTGGCTTCACGGTTAAATTCCTGAACAAGAAAATCCATCTTTTTGCCGATGGCAACTTCGCTGTTCATAAATTCATGCATTTGCGAAACATGGCTTCTGAGCCTGACCGTTTCTTCGGCAACGGCAATCTTATCGGCATAGATTGCGGCTTCTGTGAGAATTCTTTGCTCATCAATGTGAACATCAGCGAGAATATTATTCATTCTTTCGGTCAGCTTTTCGGTATATTCCTTAACTGTCTGCGGCGAACGTTCTTCAATGAATTCAACATTTTCAAGAATGATGTCGCAGCGTGAAAGAATATCTTCTTTCAGCTTTTCACCCTCACGCTCTCTCATGGAAATAAACGAAGAAAGTGCCAGATCAAGCACGGTTTTAACATCGTTCCAGACCTTTTCTTCATCGGCTTCTTCTCTGTGAACGGAAAAAATATCGTGATATTTTGAAACGGTTGTGACTGTCACATCATCTTCAAGACCGTATCTTTCGGAAATTTCATGCAAAGCTTTTACATAGCCCGACGCAAGAGAATGGTTGACTTCAACCGTGCAGTCATCGCTGTCCAAAGCTTCGATATAAACATAACATTCAATTTTGCCTCTTGAAACCTTGCTTTGAATATAGCTTTTGAGCTTTTCATCAAGAAAAGCAAAGCTTCTCGGCGTTTTTGAAAAAAATTCAAAAAATCTGTGATTCACACTTTTAATTTCAACGGTTATGTTTGCGCCGTCAATCATTTGCTGCGCTCTTCCGTAACCGGTCATGCTTTTTATCATAATTCGTTGTTGTGCGCCGCAGTTTAAAAAGGTTATAACAACCTCGCTGCGTGACGCTTCCTTTCCTGAATTTTCACACCGGAATCCGTCATCGGTGCTATCTTTAAAAACGCTTGTCCGTAATTAGTTTATTATATAATATTTTTTGCAGTTTGTCAAATTTATGATACGCTGCAAAAACAAGATTGATTTCTTATTTTTTCTTTCTTTCCATGCCTGCGGCAATCATCAGCTTGCGCACCTCGTCCTGCGTAAGCTCACGCCATTGTCCCTGCTTTAACATACCGAGTTTCAATGAACCGATCGCAGTTCTTTTCAGTCTTGCAACCTCGAGTCCGATTTCTTCGCACATTTTGCGAATTTCACGGTTTCTGCCCTCATAAAGCACGATTTCAAGGACTACCCTGTTTTCTTCTTTGGTGACAACTCTGACTTCGGCGGGTGCGGTTTTTCTGTCGTCAATCATAATGCCCTGCGTGATTGCGGTCAACTGCTCTTCATTAACAGATGGTCTGACCGTTACACGATAGGTTTTTGAAACATGCTTTGACGGGTGCGTCATGGCGTTTGCGAATTCGCCGTCATTAGTAAAAAGAAGCAGACCTTCGGACTCTCTGTCGAGTCGTCCGATCGGATAAACCCTTTCCGGTACATCTTCAACAAGCTGTGCCACACATTTTCTGCCCATTTCGTCGCTCATGGTTGTGATAAAGCCGCGCGGCTTATGAAGCATGATATATTTGTTTTCTTTTTGTTTGATAACCTTTTTGCCGTTCACGGTTACGGTATCTTTTTTCGGATTGATTTTGTCTCCGATTGATGCGGCAACACCGTTGACTTTAACTTTTCCTGCGGCAATTAATTCTTCGCTTTTTCTTCGTGAAGCAATGCCGCATTCGGACAAATATTTTTGTAATCTGATCTTATTGTCTGCCATAACATTTTGCGGAGCAAATTCCGCAACCTTTCAATTATTTTCTTTCAGTAAACAGCTTAAGCTTTGATTTTATTCTTGAAAAAAAGCTTTCATGAGGAACATAGGTTTCTTCAATTGACTGACAGCTTTTTTGTGCGGTAAGACTGATGCGTTCAATCTCTTTTCCGTCCAGATAAACAACGGCATAACCGACCTCTTCGCCGAACCTGATCGGCGCATAAACAAACGACGGCAAAAAGACACGCTGTGTAATTTTATCTTTTGTATAATATGAAACCGGGCACGGATATTCGGCCGCTTTGATTTCAATTTCGCTTTGCTCGGAGCCGATGACATGAACCGTTTCGGGAATTCTCAGATATATATTCTCGGTTTTTATATTTTCAAACGCATAGCTAAGCATTTTTTTGTGGTCGTTCCAATCATCGGGCGCACTGAGCGTTACGGCAATCACTTTCACACCGTTTTTTTTCGCCGCAGAAACAAGACAGCGTCCGCTTTTTTTGGTAAAACCTGTTTTTATGCCGACTGCCCCGTCATAAGAATAAAGCAGTCTGTTATGGTTTGAATAGGTGACGGTGATGTCGGGACTTTCAAAATCAACCTTTGCGCTTTTGGAAGAAACAATCTGCTCAAACAAAGGATTTTTCATGGCGTATGCGCCAAGAAGCGCCATATCATATGCTGTTGTGTAATGATTTTCATCGTCAAGACCGGACGGCGTCACAAAGTTTGTGTTTTCCATTCCGATTTCCAGAGCCTTACGGTTCATCATGTTTGCAAATTGTTCAACGCTTTTTCCGAGAAAAACGGCAACGGCATTTGCAGCATCGTTGCCCGATTCAAGCATCATGCCGTAAACCAGATTAAGAAGCTTAATTTTGTTTCCTGCCTTAAGCCCGATTGACGTACCCTCAGCACCACACATTTCTGCGCTGATTTCAACCGTTTCGTTTATTCTTCCCGATTCAACCGCAAGAACAGCAGTCATAATTTTTGTTGTGCTTGCCATGGAACGGCGGGTATGCGCATTTTTTTCAAAAATTACCTGCCCGCTTTGCGCCTCCATGACAACCGCACTTGCGGCGCTTATGTCGCCGCTTTCAAGAGCGGACGCATGAATCGGAATAATAAGTAAAAAGAGGAAAAATAAAACAAAATAATAGGATATTTTTTTGTGCAACAAAGCAACCACCTGCCAATTTAAGAATATGCAGACGGCTGCTTTAAAATTATTATGCTTTGCTAAAATTATTCAGCTTCTGTCGGTTCTTCAGCCGGCTTGTCGCTGTCTTTCTTTGCTTTTTTAACAAGTCCGGTTACCTTATCGAACATTTCGGGAACAAGGTTAACCACTCTTTCAGCTGCATTGTCATAAGCGGTGATATGCTTGAGCGTTACCTCGCCGTCACTGATGACAAGGAAAGCAACAGGGGTAATTGTTACGCCTGCTCCGCCGCCTCCGCCGAAAAGTTCCTGGTTGCTCTTTGAGGGAAAATCTGCTCCGCCTGAAGCAAATCCGTATGTAACCTTTGAAACCGGAATGATTGTGATTCCGCCCTCGGCATAAATTGCTTCGCCGATGATGGTGCTTGTGTCAACAAGGTTGCGGATTTTTTCAATTGTTGAGCTGAGAATTGCTCCTGCTGATTTTTCTGACATTGTATTCTCTTCCTTTCTTTAAGCAATCAATGAATTTAGATATGATTCCTTAATTAAGAATTATTTACTGTGTTTTTATTATTTGCTGCAACCGTATCGTTTGCAGTTTTTTTATTGCTTTTTGCACCTTTTAAGAATTTCAGAAGAACACCGAAAACAAGCCTTACCGCCATGGCAACGGTTGCATTGATGATTTTTCGGATAATCAGATGAAATTCAAGATTCATTTCACCGTTGCTTTCGTTTGCAAGGAAATCGGGTTCAACGTTAACGTCATATTTGTGTACGACATTGTTGTTGCAAATAAAGCCTATGAAAGGATAAACCTTCTGGCAGGTTTTTCCGTATTTGATTGCAGTTGAAGCCGCATCTCCGGTTCCGACCGTCACATAAATTTCAATTTCATCGAAAATTACGCTTCTGAAAAGTTTACCGCCGTATTTTCCGAGGATTCGACCGAGATTGGAGATGACAACCATCATTCCGTCATATCCGTTTGCCTTGACCATTTCAAGAATGGCATTCGGTTTCTTTTCCTTTGGCTTTTCGTCAGTCTGTTCCGCCGGTTTTTCTTCTTTTGGCTTTTTGGGTTTCTTTTCTTTTTTTGGCTTCTTCTTTTTGTTCGGATCAATCGGAAGAATGTTAATCTTCAAAAACAAATATCTGATTGTAAGATATATCATATCCGAATAAGTGAAAGAAACATGAACGGGAATTGAGAGAATCAAAACAAAAAATAAAATTATTCCCGCAAGAACACAAAGAAAAATTTCAAATCCGCTCACGTCTTCACCTCTTTTTTCGTCACAAGTAACTTTTTGTTCAATCAGTCTATTATATGTTACTCTAAATTTTTGATTTCGTCAACACCCTGAGCCAAATCATTTTTGTCATCTGCCGAAATTTTTTCGCCTTTCGCTTGTGTTTCAGCTTCAGAGTCAACATTTTCCTGCTTTTCGGGAAGTTTCGGAAGCTCATCAAGCGATGACATGGAAAAACATCTCAAAAAGTTTGCCGTTGTTGCATAAACCAACGGTCTGCCGGGAAGCTCAAGCCTGCCCTTTTCTTCAATCAGCTGTTTTTTGCAAAGCGAAGATATAACGCCTGAACAATCAACACCTCTGACCTGTTCAACAAATGCTTTTGTGACGGGCTGATTATATGCGATTATTGCAAGAACCTCAAAAGCAGCCTGCGACAAAGGAGCGTTTTTCTTAACTTCAAGAACACTTCTTATCTGAGAAGCATACTGTGTTGCCGAACAAAGCTGATATTTATCGCCCAGCCTTAAAAGCCTCAGTCCGCTGCCGTCTTCATATTTTTCCTTGAGCATTTCAAGCTCATGTTCAAGCATAAGCTCATCAATTTCAAGCGCCTGAGAAAGTCTTTGCAGTTCAATCGGTTCACCGACCGCAAAAAGCACCGCCTCAAGCATATTCTGCATTTCTTTTTCTTTCATTACCTGTTTACCCCTTGCTTTCAAACGAAACCGTGCAGCTTTCCTTTTCGCCGTTTACATGAATTTTGTTGGCCTTAACAAGTTCAAGAACGGCAAGAAAAGTTGCAACCATTTCCGACACCGAGGAGCTGTTTTCAAAAAATTCCGCAAAACGAACTTTGGATTTTTTCAGCAGCTTTCTGTATACAAAAACAATTCTTGAATTTACCGAAACAATTTTTTTTGCAACAATTGCGCCGAAAGCTTCAATCGGCGGCGGAAGCTTGTTTTTCCCTCTGCCGACGGCGTCAATATAATGCCTGATAAGCTCAACCGGATCATGAATACGCTTGTATCGCATATCGGCTTCAATGACCATCGGTTCTCTTTCAAAATAGTCAAAGCCTTCGGTTTGTTTGGAAAGCTGTTCGGCAATCAGCTTGCAGTCACGGTATTCAATCAGCTCACCGCTGAGCTCTTTTCTGAGCTGTTCGGCTTCTTCGTGCACCGGCAAAAGCGAAACCGTTTTTATGTAAACAAGCCTTGCTGCCATTTCAACAAATTCGCTTGCAATTTCCATATCGGCTTCCTGCATCTGACGAACATAGTCGATATACTGTTCAACAAGTTCAAAAATCGGAATGTCATTGATGTTAAGCTTGTGCTTGCTTATCAGATATAAAAGCAAGTCCATCGGTCCTTCAAAAACATCAAGCTTATATTGGATTTTTTCCATTAATATACCATACCTTTTAAATACGAATTAAAAAAATCTTCTTTTCCTGATCTGACGGAATTTACCCTTAAACGCCGAAAATCGTTCTTGCGGCAGTAAGAAGCAAATTGGAAATAAAGCTTGTTGCAATTGCCATAGGCTTGTCAAGAGCACCGATCAGAACAAGAAGCAAAACCGCATAAACCAGGTATCTTTCGTATCTCATAATTTTATAATAATACTTATCCGGAATAATAAGACTTATGATTCTTGAACCGTCAAGCGGCGGAATAGGAATAAAGTTAAACACGGCGAGCGAAACATTGATTTGTGCGGCATACAGGAAGAAATACGCCAGCGCACGCGCAAACGAGCCGTCAACAGGTACCGTAAACTTGAAAACAGCACAGTAAAAAAGCATAAAGATAAACGACATGATGATATTGGAAAGCGGTCCTGCAAGAGCGGTCAGAGCCATACCGCTTTTTTGGTTTTTGAAGTTTCTGGGATTGACAGGAACAGGCTTTGCATAACCGAAGCCGGCAACAAGAATCAAAAGTGCGCCGAACGGATCAATATGTGCAAGCGGATTAAGCGTCAGCCTGCCGGAAAGTCTTGCGGTCTGATCGCCGAGTTTTGTTGAAACAAGGGCATGAGCAAATTCATGAATCGGCAAAACGCAGAACATGACAAAAAGCCTTGCGCAAAGGTTGACAACAACATCAAGGGTGAATCCGTTTTTCATCAAATCAAAAATCATATATTATCCTTTCTGCTTTCGGGTAAATCTTAAGCATTAGATTTGTGCGGTTTTATCGAAATGCGGCAACAAACCGCTCAATCGAGTTAAAATCATTTATTATTTCCGTTTTTTCGCTGTTTTTTGAAAACAGTGATGAAATCTCATCTGCCTGATTTTCGCCGCATTCAACAGCCATAAAACCGCCTTTTTTGATATAAGGAAGCCATTTTTGCGAAAGTATACGGTAAAAATCAAAACCGTCCTCACCTCCGTCAAGAGCCATGACAGGTTCCTTTTGCACCTCTTTTTGAAGAAGAGGTATCTCATTTGAAATGATATACGGCGGATTTGAAACAATCACATCAGGCTGCGGCAAAAACGAAAAGCTTTCATAGCCGCCGGTTATGTCGCCGATTATGCCGACAGTTTGGCGTGCAAGGTTAAGCCTTGTTCTGTTAAGTTCAAGAAAGCGTCCTGCTTCTTGCGATTTTTCAATCAGATAAACTTCCGCCTGCGGCACATAATGCTTGATTGAAAGCCCGATGCAGCCGCTCCCGGCGCACAAATCAAAAACCACGCATTTGCTTTTGTTTTTGATTTTGTCAATGACATAAGAACAAAGCTGTTCGGTTTCGGGACGAGGTATCAGAACACCCTCACCGACCGAAAAATCAAGTCCCATAAACTCCCATTTTTCAAGAATATATTGAATCGGCATTCCCGTAACACGCCTTTTGCAAAAATCAAAGGCTTTTTCCGCTTCGTTTTCAAAAGCTGTTCTGTCTCTTTCAAAAAGGAAGCTTTCATGCACGATATTACAGGCAAGTTCACACAGCAGTCTTGCTTCGGCTTCGGCATTTTCAACCGAGTTTTCTTTTAGAAACCTGCCGCACTGTTTATAAAGTTCAAAAACCGTCATATCAGATTGCATCGTCTTCGGGGTTATCGGTTATGACAGCCTTGAAAGCGGCAAGTGCAACTTCAATCATGGAATCGTCGGGCTCTTTTGTTGTGAGCCTTTGCATCCAGAGTCCGGGAGCTGAAAGAATTTTCACAAGCAGATTATCATGACGACCGGCATATTTGATAAATTCATAGCCGAGACCCATAACAAGCGGCAAAATCAAAAGCTTAATCAGCATCCACAATGCCGTTATATCACGAAGATGCGGAAATGCAACCGAAATTGCCGAAGAAACAAGCACACTGATAATAATCATGACAAACATGAAGCTTGTTCCGCATCTCGGGTGAAAGCGGCACTGTTTTCTGACATTTTCAACCGTCAGTTCAAGACCGTGTTCATAGCAAAAAATTGTTTTATGCTCCGCTCCGTGATACATGAAAGTTCTTCTTATATCTTTCATCAGCGACACAAGAGCGATATAGGCGACAAAAATCACCATTCTCATAATACCTTCAATCAGCGCGCGGAAATTCGTCAGCGCACCGTCTGCAAGCTTATTGAACAAATCCGTCAGCTTCGTCGGAACAAACATAAAAAGAGCAAAAGCAAGCAAAACGCCGAGAACAGACGCAACGCCCGTCAAAACAGACATAAACTTTTCGTTCATGTGGTCATTGAGCCACTTGTCAAGCTTTGACATTTCCTTTTCGTCCATGCTTACATCTTCAAAGCCGGATTTTTCCGCAGATTCCATAAGGCATTTATAGCCGAAAATCATTGATTCAATGAAATTGACAACGCCTCTGATAATCGGCCAGCCGAGAAATTTCACTTTATCTCGAATGTGCTTAACCTGTTTTTCTTCGGTTTCAATGCTGCCGTCGGGAAGTCTGACGGACATTGCGGCGCCTTTCGGTCCCTGCATCATAATTCCCTCAATTAGTGCCTGACCGCCGACTGAGGTTTTGTGCATAACTTCATTTTTATCTTTTTCTTTGCTCTTAGCCAATTACATATCCTCCTCATTTTCCAAAGGCAAAAGCACTTCAACATCGGTGCCTTTTCCCTCGGTACTTGATATATTCAGCTTTCCGCTGTGTGTTTTTATAATTTCATCAGCAACAGCAAGACCGATTCCCGTTCCGTGAACGGTGTTGTTTGCCTTATAAAATTTTTGTTTGACATACTGCAAATCTTTTTTGGCAATTCCGCAGCCGTTGTCGCTGAATAATATTCTAACATAATTTTTATTTTTTTCAACCTTAACGGTGATATTTCCCGACGGCTTTGTATATTTAAGCGCATTATCAAGGATATTAACAAAAACTCTGAAAATTCTGTCCGCATCGGCGTAAACATAAAACTTCTCATTATCACTACAAATGAGCTTCAGCGTTTTGTTTTCACTTTGTGCTTTTTGCTTATAAACAAGCAGTGCTTTTTCAACAAAAGAGCGAATTTCAATTTTTTCTTTTTGCATTTTTGCCCTGCCGCTTGTTAATGAAGAAAAATCAAGAAGTTCTTCCACCATATCGGAAAGTCTCTGCGCTTCGTCGGTTATGACTTCAAGCCCTTTTTTGTTCAGCTGACTGTCGCTTTCATCAAGCGTTAACAGTGTTTCTCCCCAGCCTTTGATTGCAGTCAGCGGCGTTCGGATTTCATGGGAAACGGTAGAAATAAAATCGTTTTTCATTTTTTCGGTTTCGCCGAGCTGCTTTGCCATGTCGTTAATGGTGTCGCAAAGCTGACCGATTTCATCGTTATAAGGCTTTGTATATATCCTTGCGGAAAAGTCACCCGAAGCAATTCTTTTTGCCGTTCTGCTGATTTTGTTAACCGGCTCAACAATTGTTGAAACAAAATAAAGTCCCGAATTGGTAAAAAGCAAAGCAACAATTAAAAATCCCAAAAACACGAAAACCGACAAAATTGCAATCTGGCGGTTAATGCTTTCAAGTGAAATAATATATCTTACTGCACCGAAGCTCGAGCCTGAACTGTCTTTGAGAACGCACGAAAGCGCCATGACCGATTCTCCCCACGGCATTTTTGTTTTTTTACATGAAACAAAATTTTCATTTCTCAAAGCCGAATAATAATCGTCCATGCTTACATCTCCGGCAATTTCATAATCTCCGGAAGAAGCGGAAATTTTGCCGTTTCTGTCAATTACCCAGACGTCCATGACATCTCTTTGCGGAAAGTTTGAAACAAAATTTTTTGCCGCTTTGTTAAACTGCTCATCGGTTGAAGACTTGAAATTTTCAAAATATGTATCAACAACATCAGTATTCTGAGCATATAAAGTCAACTGTGTATAGTGATAATAGCGATTTGCAAAAAGATAAATCACAAGGCACGAAACAACCAAAAGTATAATTACAGCAGCAAAATAGATATTAAGCATCCATCTTGTTTTAATTGTGCTTTTCATTGTTAAGACCTCCTTTATCTTATGCAAACACACAAAGAGATTTTTATCCGATCCATTTATACCCTTTTCCCCAGACTGTTAAAAGATGCTTGGGGCATGAAGCGTCATCTTCAACTTTAAGCCTTAAACGGCGAATATTTACATCAACAACCTTTTCGTCACCGTAAAAATTATCGCCCCAAACCGTTTCAAGAATGTTTTTTCTGTCAATTACTTTGCCTGCATTGGAAAAAAGACAGTATAAAATTTCAAATTCGATTTGTGAAAGTTCAATTTTTTCACCGTTTTTGAAAAGTGAGCGTTTTTTTGCGCTTAATGTGAATTCTCCTAGACTTGTTTCATCGTTCATTTCCGAGCCGGACGCATTTCTGCTTTGTTCAACTCGCCTGCAAACGGCTTCTATTCTCGCAATCATCTCACCGACCGAAAACGGCTTTGTTATATAATCGTCCGCCCCGCTTAGCAAGCCGTAGATTTTATCGGTCTCCTGTGTTTTTGCGGATAGGAAAATAATTCCCGTTGTGCTGTCTGTTTCCCGAATATGCCTGCAAACCTGCGTTCCGTCGCAAACAGGCATCATGATGTCAAGAATAACAACGGCAAATTCATTTTTATATTTGTCAAAAAGTTCGATTGCCTGCTTTCCGTCAGAAGCCTGATAGACCTCATAACCCTGACGCGAAAGATTAATTGCAATCAGTTCTCTTATGCTGCTTTCATCTTCGGCAACAAGAATCTTTCTCATTTGCTTTTCCTTTCGGCTCAGTATAAAACGGCTGATAACTGCACCGATTCCTTTCTTAGTTTTTTTATGAAAAGCTTCCCTCAAGTTCAAAAGCCATAAGCTTCAATATATCGGATTTGCTTATTCCGCTCTTTTTTCCGGATTCAGAGATAACATAGTAATAGTCATATTCTCTTTCGCTTGTCAAAAGGCTGTAATTCTGCGGTGCATCGGCACTCTTTGCATTGTCTGATGAAGCAATTGAAAAAAGCAGTTGTTCTTTTTCGTCGTCTTTTGAATAAAAACTTATAATTGAACCGTTATCATCGGTTTTTATATTGCAGTTTTTAACGATTTTTTCATCAAGCAAAAGATAAAATCCCTTACTTTTGTTTTCAAGCATTTTACCGACAGGTTCTGTACCGTCTGAACTTACATCTGTCCACAGAATAAAATGCACCGAATCTATACTTTTGTTTTCCGATTGTGAATTTTTATACATACACGGAATGTCAAGCAAGCCGTCTGAATCAACGTCTGTGCAATATATGCTGACGTCACGTTTTGAAATATTTACAGCGGAAAAGGAAGCATATCTTTTCAGTTGATGCGAACCGTGGGTACAGGTTATCACATCTGTTGCCATGTGCCCGTCGGAAGTATAGCCGTCAATGAAAAATCTTGAAGTTTTTTCGCTCTTTTTATAGTCCGATGAAACACGGGCAACCGTATTGATTGAAGCATCAAGCTTTATCGGTTCACTTGTTACAAGGGCATTTTTTGAATAATAAATCACATAGGCGTTGTTTTCATAAAGCGTTGAAGATGAAGTCGTGCTGATTAAAAAAACATCGTCTGTTCCGTTCGTGTCGGCATCAAAAATATCATATGCACTGTATGGACACTCGTATATTTTTTCAACATATGATCTTCTGTCTTTTTTCTTTATGCTGTAAATTAAAAGACGCCTCGTGATACTGTCGTTATACGAACTCAGACCGACTATAATTTCATTTTTCCCGTCACCGTTTATATCGGCAAAATCAACTCTTTCAACATCTCTGTAATTTGTGTTAACAACCGCAATCGGTGAAAAGCCGCTGACTTTCTTTTCGAAAACGGCAAAACTCACGGCATCAAAGGATTTTCCGGCAGAAAAGAAAACCAATGTTTCATCTTTATTTCCGACATCAATATCTTCATAAAACAAAGAATTATTGTTTTCATCGTTTCTGACGCTGCGCAGAACAACCGATTTTCCGATTTCTTTTTCAAGTGCGAGTTTGATACTGCTTTGTGAATCGGAATCTGACGGCGGATGCATCAGATCATCAACCGGTTTGATTTCACCACGCAAAACAAAAAGCAAAACGGCGGCAAACAAAATGATAACCATTATTATAACAAAAGGATATTTTTTCATTATACCGCCCTCTTTCGCTTTATTTTATTCCGAGATATTTTTCAACCGGTGTATTATCAAGCTTTTCACAGCCCTTTAAAAATTCATAAGCTTCTTTGACAATTTGTTTTGTTCCTCCCGGCTTATCGCTTTCGGCATTGAACGGCATAAGCGGATCATGCACACTCAGCCTCAAAAGGAACCAGCCGTTGCCGTGTTCATCATCAAGGAAAATTCTGATTCCCTCTCTGTTATCGTCTGCAATTTTCCAGCCTGCTTTGTTTTTGGCATATTCTTCAAGCTTTGCGATGACTTCATTTCCGTATGCGCGGAAATCTTCGCAAAGGATTTTCGGACGAAGCTCGCAGGCATCGGCAGGATCACGCAAATCTTCAATCAGGCTTTCAAGCTTTTTGCCCTCTTTGCCCATCTGCGCCATTTTTATGACAATTTTTGTCACAAGATAGGCGCCGTCATCAAGATAATAATTTTCTCTGAAAGCGGCATGACCCGAAGTTTCCATCGCAAGCGGACAGTTGACGCCTTGCGCGTTCAGCTCAAGCTGTTTGCCGATTACATTGCGGTAGCCGCGTTTATATCTGTAATGAACACCGCCGAGCTTATTGTTTATGAAATCGGTAAGTCCCGTTGAAGTGACGCTGTCTGTGACAATCGTTCCACCGTCATTACCCTCAAGTGCAATTATTGAAGCAAGCGCCACAAGGCGGTTACGGTTAATTTCCCTTGCGTTTTCATCAACACAGCCGGCACGATCAACATCGGTGTCAAAAATAATTCCGAGATCGGCTTTGTTGTTCAGCGTTGCCCGGCATACGCTTTCCATCGCCACTTTGTTTTCGGGATTCGGTATATGATTCGGGAACATTCCGTCCGCATCAAGGAACTGACTGCCCGTTATGTCTGCACCGAGCTTTTTGAGCACATCCGTGGCATAAAATCCGCCGACGCCGTTGCCTGCATCAACAACAATTTTATAGCCCTCAAGCGGTTTTTCATAATTTTCTGCGCAAACCTCACGGCAGATCATGTCACGAAGTCTTGCGGCATATTGTTTCATGTAATTTTCTTCTGTTACTTTTCCGCTTTCGCACTGCGGCAAATTGTAATCCGCTGAAAGCTCAATCAGCCTTTCAATATCACAGCCGTCAAGCCCGCCGTTTTTTGTGAAAAACTTCAGACCGTTTCTGTCATACGGGTGGTGACTTGCCGTAATCTGAACGGCGGCAAAGCAATCAAGGTCAACCGTTGTCATAAACATTGCAGGCGTTGAAGCATAGCCGCAGTCGATTACATCAAATCCGAAAGCACAAAGTGCTTTGATAACCTGCGTTTTGATTCTTTGCGCAGAAATTCTTGAATCGTGTCCGACCGAAATTTTATGTTTTCCGTTTGCACCTTTTTCAAAAAGCCAGCGGCAAAAACCAACCGTCAAGTCAAAAACAGCTTCGTCTGTCAGCTCAACCTTTCCGCTTTCGCTTTCGGTTGCAATGCCTCTGATATCGGTTCCGCTTTTGAGTTTTTTATAGATTTCTGTTTTATTCATAGCTGTTCCCCTTTTCGGCAATCATTTTATCGTTTACTTTAATCAAAAATTGATACAGCGGTGTGTAGGCTCTGATGCATTCTCTGATTTTATCGATTACGCTCGCATCAAACAGCGGCTCAATATCGCTGCTGTAATAAATAAAATATAAATATTTGGCATTATAATACGGCACAAGTGCTTTCGGCAGCGTTTCGCTTGCTTCTTTCGGTTTTTTATACTGTTCCATGTCACAGATTGCTCCGACTGCTTCGGCACTTTTGACGGCGTTTTTGAAAAGACTTTGATTTTCAAGAAAAACCTTTCTGTATGCGTCAAGATATTTCGGTTCGGCCCGATACATTCCGACGCCGACCGACCAGCCGCCGGGCATGAATTCAAACCACATACACGGCTGATTGCTGTAACGGTGCTTATCACGCATGAACATGCACCACATATTATCCCGATACATTTCTTTGTTTTTGGCAAATCGGGTGTCGCGTCTGATTCTTGAAACCATTTTTGACGGAATCAGATTCATCTGATCGTCAATTTCAAAAAGCTCGTCACACAAATCCGAACAAAGCTGTCGCATCGGTACGGTTGCCTTTTGCTTGAGCGTCTCTTTCACAGATTCATAATAAACCTTGCTGTCATTAAATTTATTTTCTGCCAAAAGCAAAAGTGTGTCTCTGTCAAAGCCTTTAAACTGCGCATTTTCCATTTATGAATATCCTTTCACATTTAACATATATCACATATAACAAACCGTCAGGCACTTTTCAAAGCCGAGTTTTTCATAAAACGCTTCGGCACTTTCATTGAGTGCAATCACATAAACCTTTTTGTTTTCACTTTGAAGCTCAGCGACCAGCGTTAAAACCGTCTGTTTGCCTAAGCCTTTTCCTCGCTGTGATTTGTCGCAGGCAACTCCGCTTATAAGCGCCGCTGTTTTGCTTTCGGCGGCTGTCAGTGCGCAGGAAACAACTTGTGTTTCGCTTTCGATTGCTTTGATTCTCGCATAAGAGCGCCTTTGTCTGAAAGTAAAATCCGAAAGGAAATGAAGATAAGCGTTTTCGCTTTTTTCAAACGAACCCGGGATCGCTTCGCTTATAAGATCATATGCACTTCGCAGATTTTCCGTGGTTTTTACCTGTGGATATTGTTTACCGTTTCCTTTAAAAACAAACATCGTCTTACTTTTTGACATGGGAAAACCGCATTTTTCAAAAATACTTTTTTCGGCACAAATTTCAGTATATCCGAAAGAATTCACAAACGCCGAAATTTCGCAGAAATCCGCATTTTCCTCAGCACAAACCGTAAATGAATAATCAAAGCACGACAGCACTGATATTATATTATCGTCCTCTTCGCTAAACCATACTTTAAGAAAATCACGCTCAAGTCCGTATGCGCCGATTTGAGACGAAATTCTTACGGCAAGCGGGTGCTTTTCAGAAAATTTTTCAATTTTTGGAATATCACTGCTTTTTGCAAGTTTAAGCATTTGCAAACTCCTTAAACAGTTCTTCGGCAAGCTTTTTGCATGCACTCATATCCGAAATATCCGCAACACAGCAGGCAGAATGAATATATCTGCACGGCAGAGAAACAGTGATTGTTTTCACACCGCCGCGCGACTTATGGATTGAGCCGGCATCGTTTCCTCCGGCAACCATAGTTTTGGTCTGGCAGGCAATCCCCTTTTGCTTTCCGATTTCAAAAGCACGTTTGAAAAGCTCTCTGTCATAAACGGTCGTTCTATCCATAAAGGAAACCACCGCACCTTTTCCGAGACAGCATACACGGTCTGAACCGCTGACACCTGCCACATCGGCAGCCGTTGTGGCTTCAAGCACAATCGCATAATCGGGTGCAACGGTGAAAGCTGCCGCCTGAGAGCCGCGAAGTCCGACTTCTTCCTGAACAAGAAAAGCAAAGTGAGCGTCATATTCCAATTCCTGATCAATCATGTCAAGAAGCACCGAACAGCCGAAGCGATCATCAATCGCTTTGGCACGCAGTTTGTTTTCGCCGAACGCAATCGGTTCACAGACAAAATAGGCACTGTCTCCGATGCTTACATATTGTTCGGCTTCTTCTTTGGATTTTGCACCGATGTCAATATAAAGCTGTGAAACCGGCGGAACTTTTCCGAGTTCACCGGGTTCTGTCATGTGAACAGGCTTGATGCCGATTACACCGAAAATTTTCTTTTCGCTCTGGCTGAAGCATACTCTTCGTCCGACAATAACTTTGCTGTCAATTCCGCCGACACAGTCAAATTTGAGAAAGCCCTCTTCGGTTATATACGTGACAATAAAGCCGACCTCGTCCATATGAGCCGTCAGCAAGACCTTGTTTTTCGGCTTCTTTTGACCTTTTTTGAACACAAGAACATTGCCCATCGGGTCAACCTGATATTCACATTTACCTTTAATTTTATTGATTATAAACGCACGCACATCTTCCTCGCGCCCCGATGTGCCGTCAATCTTACACAAATTTTTCAGCGTTTCAAGCACTTTCATTTCTCTCCTTTTCAAGAATAAACGAAGAAATCAGCTTCGCCGTCAGGCGGATATCCTCCATATCAACAACCTCAACTGGCGTATGCAAATTTCTCAGCGGTATTGACAAAAGAGCCGTTCTGACGCCGCCTTTGCTTATGCAGACACTGTCGGCGTTCGTACCGGTGCGCGGCGTCATCACATCATGCTGATATGAAATTGCATTCTTTTTTGCAACCGCTTTGAGTTCATTGACAAAGCCTCTGTCAAGAACCGGAGAAATTCCGATGGAAGCGCCTTTTCCGAGGTCGATTGTGACTTCTTTTTCCGACACAAGGTCACTTCCGAAGCCGACATCAACGCAAATTGCGTAATCGGGAGAAAGACCGAACGCAGCTGTTTTTGCGCCGCTTCCGCCGACCTCTTCCTGCGTTGTGAAAGCAACTGTCAGGTTCACATTTTCAAGCTTGTCATATATTTGCGAAACGGCAAGCAAAACCGCTGCAATTGAAGCTCTGTTGTCAAGAGCCGGTGCGGTAAAACGCTCACCGAGCAATTCCGAGCTTCCGGCTGTCACAACAACTCTGTCTGAAACACTGACAAGTTCATTGGCTTTTTCGGCACTGCAGCCGATGTCAACGGCAATTTTTGAAAGATCAACACCTGCCGCCTTATCGGCTTCTGTCAAAAGATGCGGCGGCGTTGAACAAACAACACCGTAAATTTTTTCTTTGCCGTAAACGATAACCTCAGAACCGACCAGAGTTCTGACATCGGTACCGCCGACTTTTTCAACATGCAAAAAACCGTTTTCATCAATTTCGCGGACAACAAGACCCACCCTGTCAAGATGAGCTTCCAGAAGAATATTTATTTTGCTGCATTCAGACAACGTTCCGATAACATTTCCGAGCGTATCGGTTGTTACATTCATAAACTTTGAAAGAAGCTGTTTTGCTTTTTGCGCCGCTTCGTTTTCATCTCCCGACGTTCCGCCGAGAGAACAAAGTTCTTTGCAAATTTCTTTTTCGTTCAAGTTATCACTTCCAAAAAGAATATAGTTAGACATTATTATTATAGCTTTTTTGCGTATAAAAATCAAGAAAAAATAAGCAGCCGCTCATCAGCAGCTTCTGCGTTGTAAATAGATGTGACCCATTTTTTGAAAAAAATAAAGTCAAAGTATA
>JBJEOJ010000013.1:0-4319 GCA_051880655.1 Acutalibacteraceae bacterium
CCAAAAATTCTGAATTTTGTTCTTTTAAAACTTTGCAAACATCTGTACCTAACTGACCGTTTGCGCCCGTTACTAAAATCATAGCTTATTCTCCATAAATAAAATTAACATCGCTGTCTTTAAGCAGGGGAGCACTTTTGTCTTTCTGAGAAAGAACAGGATTTTCAATGTTCCATTCAACGCCGATTGAAGGATCATCAAAGCGTATGCTTCTGTCGTCCTCTTTGCAGTAATACTTGTCAACTTTGTAAAACACTTCAACGTCATCTGTTAATGTTAAAAATCCGTGAGCAAAGCCCTCGGGAATAAAAAACATTTTTTTGTTTTCGGCCGAAAGAACAACCGAAACCCATTGAAGATATGTCGGCGAACCTTTTCTTATATCAACTGCAACATCAAAAATTTCGCCTCTTGTGCAGGATAAAAGTTTATTTTGTGCTGTCGGATTCTTTTGAAAGTGCAAGCCTCTGAGCGTTCCTTTTTTGGCGGAATAGGAACGGTTGTCCTGAATAAATTGAATGTCAATACCACATTTTTTAATCTTTTCATAATTATAAGATTCATAAAACCAACCGCGATTATCGCCGAAAACATCGGGTTCAATAATCTTGACTTCTTTAATATCTGTATCGGTGACTTTCATTTTATATCATTTTGAGATGAAACAGAGCAAAAAACAACTGTATTCAACCATTTTCCTTTCTTAGATTTTAATTTATATTGATTATACTATTGACTAAAATTATTGTCAAGAAACAGCGAAATTCATTATTGTCTGAACAGCGAAATTCATTATTGTCTGATACTATTGAGTTATTTTAGTGTTTGTGATAAAATTAACAAAGTTATGAAAACATATAAAACATTCGGACGGTGATTTGGTGAAAACTGCAATAATAGGCGGCGGAGCATCAGGACTTGCGTGTGCGGTTTCAATAATGAAAAAAGCAAAAGAAAACGGACTTAATTGCGATGTGACTGTTTTTGAAAAAAACAGCAGAGTCGGAAAAAAGCTTCTTTCAACAGGTAATGGCAGATGCAATTTAACAAACATTGACGCCTGCGCCGATGATTACTTTGATGCAAAAGAATTTGTCATGCCGGCATTTGAAAAGTTTCCGCCCGAAAGTACCGTTGATTTTTTTGCATCACTCGGAATTTTCACAAGAACCGATTCTCAGGGACGAGTTTACCCACTGAGCAATCAGGCTTCGGGTGTTCTTGACGCATTTCGTTTTGCCTGTGAAAGATTCGGTGTAAAAATCAGATGCGACTCGGAAGTACATAATATTAAGAAAACTAAAAAAGGTTTTATTATAAATGATAATGAAGAATTTGATAACATTGTAATTGCAGTTGGCAGTCCGTCCGCAGTTAAAGGTTTTAACGGCTATAAGCTTATTTCTTCGCTCGGACATAAGATAACAGCCGTTTCACCGTCGCTTGTCAAACTGACAACAACTCAGTCCGAAACGAAGCAGCTAAAAGGCATCAGAGCTGTTTGCAGGCTTAATTTGTTTATTGACGGTAAACCTGTTCACAGTGAATACGGTGAACTTCTGTTTTCGGATTTTGTTTTGTCCGGTATTGCTGCAATGCAGCTTTCTTCATATGTCAGCAGACATTTTCAAAACAGCAAAAACAATCCGGTTGTTTATGTTGATTTTGTTCCCGATTATGATTTCAGCACACTTTTGAATCTGCTTTTTGAAGTATGTAAAAACTGCAAAACCACTTCAGCAGAAAATCTTCTTTCCGGATTCATGCCCAAAAAAATAGGTATGGTAATTTTAAAAAAATCGCAGATCAGTTTGTCTTTACCTATGAACGAAATTTCATCAAAACAGCTGAAAACGGCGGCTTCATTTTGCAAAAAATATCCCTTTGAGATAAACGGAACAAAATCCTTTGACGATTCTCAGGTCACAGCCGGCGGTGCAGACAGAGAAATGTTTGACCCCAAAACACTTATGTCGCTTAAGATTCCCGGACTTTATTGCTGCGGAGAAATTCTTGATGTTGACGGTCCGTGCGGCGGATATAATCTTCAGTGGGCATGGAGCAGTGCCAGATTATGCGCTGAAAGTATTTTAACAGGAGAAAACAGAAATGATAAGAATAAATGAAATCAGAATGGAACTTGATGCACCTCAACAGGAATTATTTTCAAAGTGTGCTTCCATTTTGAAAATCAATAAACAGCAGATTAAAGACCTGACAATTTCAAGAAAATCAATTGATTCAAGAAAAAAAGACGATATATTTTTCTCATATGCCGTAGATGTAAAAGTCGATACTGATGAAGAAAAGATTTTAAAGAGAATAAATAATCCAAGAGTTTCAATATCTAAAGAATATGTATATCAGATGCCCGAGATAAAACGTGTTTCAAAATACAGACCTGTTGTTGTCGGTTTCGGTCCTGCCGGAATTTTTGCTGCCTTAACGCTTGCAAGGGCAGGGATGAAGCCGATCGTTCTTGAAAGAGGCAGTGATGTTGACACAAGAACAAGGCAAATTAAAAGCTTTTTTGAAACAAAGGAACTCAACACAGAATCTAATGTTCAGTTCGGAGAGGGCGGAGCCGGCACATTTTCAGACGGTAAGCTCACAACCGGTATTAAAAATCCGCTTTGCAAAAAAGTTTTTACTGAATTCTACGCACACGGAGCCCCAGAAGATATTCTTTATTCAGCAACTCCGCATATCGGCACGGATAAGCTTACAGGTGTTGTTAAAGCGATGCGAAAAGAAATTATCGAACTGGGTGCAGATGTGATTTTTGATGCTAAGCTTTCCGATATAATAACCTATAACGGATTTATTCAGGGAATTGTTTATGAGAAAAACGGAAAAACATATGACATGGAAACCGATGCATTAATAATCGCCGTTGGTCACAGCGCAAGAGATACAGTTAAAATGCTTTATGATAAAGGCATCAAGATGATGCAAAAGCCTTTTTCGATCGGTGCAAGAATTGAGCATCCGCGCGAATTTATCGATAAAGCACAGTACGGTTCATTTGCCGGACACAAGGCGTTGCCTGCGGCTGTTTATAAGCTTGCCTGCCATTACGAACACGAAAGGGGAGCATATACTTTTTGTATGTGTCCGGGAGGTACGGTAATTTCTGCAACCTCTGAGGAAAATGCTGTTGTAACAAACGGAATGAGCGAATATGCAAGAGATAAAGAAAACTCAAATTCGGCAATACTTGTTAATGTATATCCCGAAGATTTTCCCGAAAAAGACAATCCGCTTTCCGGCTTTGATCTGCAAAGAAAGATTGAACGAAAAGGCTTTGAGCTCGGAGGCGGCGGATATGCTGCACCGTGTCAGCTTGTCGGCGATTTCTTAAAAGATCAGCCGTCTGAAAAGCTTTCTTTTGTTAAGCCGAGTTTCACAACAGGGGTAACGCCCTCAGATTTGAGACTTTTACTTCCGAAAAAAGTCACGGATACAATGGCTTATGCTCTTGTTCAGATGGATAAAAAGCTTAAAGGCTTCGCTTTGCCTGATGCCGTTCTGACCGGACCTGAAAGCAGAAGCTCTTCACCTGTAAGAATATTGCGAGACGATGATTTTCAAACTAACATCAGGGGGATATATCCCTGCGGTGAGGGAGCAGGCTATGCCGGCGGAATTGTTTCCGCTTCCGTTGACGGAATCAAATGTGCTCATGCTGTGCTTTTGGATGAACATTGATATTTTTAAAACATTACATAAAAATAAGCGCCCGTTTAACGGACGCTTATTTTTATTTTCCGAATATTCCTTTGAAAACTTCTATAATTTCCTGTATAAATTTATAAAGTGCATCAAAGAAAACATTTGCGTCAAACATACTGTATTTGCTCCTTTTCATAAATTTATTATGTTTTAATTATATCATCGCATTACATAAATTTCAAGATATTGGAAAATTATTTTTTATGTTTATTTGCGTCTTTATTACTTATCAGATATCGACATATTATTTGAGATAGGTGCGATAGAATAAAAAAGGTGATAAACAGTGACTGAGGTTGTATATGCTGATATTCTCATTATTGTTAATACATATGTCAATTACGCCTTGCTTCGTCTTACAGGAATCATCTGCAGGAAAGACACGAATCGTCTCAGACTTGCACTTACAGCCTTTTTCGGAAGCTTTTATTCATTCATAATTCTTGCTGATTTTCTGCCGTCGGTTGTTATTGCAGTTTCAAGAATTGTCTTTGCAGCTTCATTGATTGTTGCCGCTTTTAAAATCAATTCCAAAAGAGATTTTTTTCGATTATTCGGAATATTTTTCGCGCTGAATTTTGCTTTTG
>JBJEOJ010000014.1:0-21244 GCA_051880655.1 Acutalibacteraceae bacterium
CCTTGACCCCACAAGCTTTTTTGTAAAAAAGCTTGGCAAAAAACTTTACTCCTATTTTCGCTTAGTTTCCGTCGCGGCATTATTGTACAGATTATCACAATCTGCCCCGCGTGAGCGTGCAAGCGGTGCTTGCCGGACATTGTCCGCCAAAGAACTTTTCTCCTTTTGCGCCTTGTTAACACTGTGGTATCTCAGGCTCTTAACTTTACCTGTGCAAGACCGCCCTGCGATGTTTCCTTATATCTCGACGAAATGTCAAGCCCCGTGCGGTACATCGTGTCAACAACACTGTCAAATGAAATTCTTCTTGTGTTGGATAAAAAATTGGCAAGAGACATCGCATTAACCGCCCTCATCGCCGCAACCGCATTCCTTTCAATGCACGGAATCTGCACAAGTCCGCAAACCGGATCGCAGGTAAGTCCCAGCATATGCTCCATTGCAACCTCAGCCGCATATTCAATCTGACCGAGTCCCATTTCAAAAAGTTCGCATAAAGCTGCCGCAGCCATGGAACACGCCGTTCCGATTTCCGCCTGACAACCGCATTGCGCTCCGCTGATTGAAGCATTCGTTTTCACAAGATTGCCGATGATTCCGCCGACGGCAAGTGCACGGATAATCTGCTCGTCGGAAAAGCCTTTTTTGTCCTGCATATATTTCAGCACGCTCGGCACAACCGCACACGCTCCGCAGGTCGGTGCAGTTACAACAACACCTGCGCCTGCATTATTTTCGCTGACTGCAAAAGCATAGGCACAAATCAGACGGTTTTCTTTTGTAACATCGCTTTCGTCAATGTGCGTCTGATTATAAAGGTACTGCGCCTTGCGTTCCACGCCGAGACCGCCGTCAAGCACTCCTTTTGTTGAAAGCCCCTCAAAAATCGATTGTTTCATCGTTTTCCAGACTTCGGCAAGATATTCCCTGATTCCTTCGCCCTCGGTTTCAAAAACATAGTCACTGATTCGGATATTCCTTTTTAAACAGTAATCGGCAATTTCCGAAAAGCTTTTCAATTCGTAAATCTGCTCATTTGCAAGCTCCGGCTCACCCTCAAAAACGATGTTTCCGCCTCCGACGCTCATTACCCTTGCCTTGCCGATTTCTTTGCCGTTTATGTAGGCATAAAGATCCATCGTGTTGACGTGAGGTATGTTTTTATAAGGCGGTTTTGTGAACACCACCTCGGTTTTTACCGGTGCAAAAGCATCAATGATTGCAACATCGGTTTTGTGACCCTTACCCGTGTCGGAAAGCGAGCCGAAAAGCACCGCTTTGTATTCGTCGGCATCGGGATACTGCGACCCGAAAATCTTCGCCGCTTTTTCCGGTCCCATCGTATGCGAGCTTGACGGTCCTCTGCCTATTTTATAAAGATATCTGAGCGATTCCATCTGACTTTTCCCCCAATTTGCTTTCGTCAGTTTTGTTTTTCAACCATTTTGTATTCATCATAAAATTTGAAAAATCCGCAGGAAACTTCGTTGCCTTTTAAATATTGCTCCATTTCGTCTTCATCAAGCGAAACATTGCAGTAATATTCATCGTATTCTTCATCATAAGCATAATGTTCGCACTGCTCACAGCATGAAGCCATGTCATCATTCCCTTTCTGCTTTTCTTTTTTATGAACACGCCTCTATATTATCACTGTGCGCCGTTTTAATCAAGTGAATACTTTTCTTTATATTCGTAATATTTTTTAATGAATTCCTCGTTACTGCGCTTTTTATATTCATTCAGATAAGCGTGGACATCAAGATTGCCCTGCGGAATTTCAATGATGCTTGCCGCAATTTCCGAACAGTGATCCGATACCCTTTCAAGAACGGAAAGAACATCGGAAAAAACAAGACCGGATTCAAAGCCGCATTTTCCGGCAAGGGTTCTGTCAATATGTTTTTCTTTTGCCTTTGCCGTCAGTCGGTCAACCACCTGCTCAAGCGGTTCAACGCTTTGGGCAAGAGCAATATTGTTTTCGCAAAACGCCCTTTTTGTCATGGCAATAATATCATTTACTGCCCTCATGATAACGTCAAGTTCCTTTTTTGCTTCATCGGTAAATTCAATTTTTTCTTCCGCAATCTGCTTTGAATAAATTTCAAGATGTACCGCATGGTCGGAAAGCCGTTCAAATCCGCCGGTGACAACAAGCAGCTTGGAAACCTCCTTGCTGTTTGCCGAAGACATTTCCTTTGTGTTCAGCCTGACAAGATAAGAGCTTATAACGTCCTCGTATTTATCAAGCTTCTTTTCCGTTTCAATAATGTTTTCGGCATCGGGTTCGTTATAGGAAAGCAGCATTGCTGTTGCTTTCTTCAAAACATCACTTGCCGTTTGCGCCATATCGCAAACCTTATCACGGCATTGCGAAACCGCCAGAGCCGGGTTAACAAAAAAGCGTTCGTCAAGAATGATTTCCTGCGTGGGTTCTTCTTTTTTGTCTCTGACCATTGCGCAGGAAATTTTTTCAAGCAGCTTTGAGCCTGGAAGAAACACGGCGGTTGCAACAGCGTTGCAAAGAGTGTGGATGACGGCAATCGAAACCGTGTTTGCGCTTTCGGAAACAATCCGGTAATGCAAAAACGCATTTGAGCCGTAAAACAAAATCATAATGATAACAGCGCCGAGCAAATTGAAATTCAGATGTATCGTTGCGGCGCGCTTTGCATTTTTGCTTGCGCCGACGGAAGAAATCATGGCTGTGATGCACGTTCCGATGTTTTGACCGAGAATAATCGGAAGAGCCGCGCCGACAGTGATCTGACCGGTCCTGCAAAGCGCCTGAAGCACACCGACCGAAGCCGAAGACGACTGCAAAATTGCCGTCAGAAGTGCGCCCGCAAGAAGACCGAGAACCGGATTTTCAAAAAGCACAAACAGTTTTGTGAAAGCCGGAACTTCGCTCAGTCCCGAAACCGCATTGGAAGCCGTTTCCATTCCGAACATCAAAACGGCAAAGCCGACAAGAATCATACCCGTATCACGCTTTTTTGAGTTTTTCATAAAAACATAAAGGATAACGCCGATAAGAGCGATGACCGGCGTGAACGAACTCGGCTTTAAAAGATTAAGCAGAATACTGCCGCCCTCAATTCCCGTAAGGCTGAGAATCCATGCCGTCAAGGTTGTTCCGACATTGGCGCCGATGATGACACCTACCGATTGGGAAAGCGTGAGTATGCCGGAGTTTACAAAGCCGACAACCATAACCGTTGTTGCCGAGGACGACTGGATAACGGCTGTCACAACAATTCCGAGCAAAAACGCCGTAAGCTTGTTTGAGGTGAAGCGTTCAAGAAGAGCCGACATCTGACCGCCCGCCTTTTTTTCAAGCGCAGTGCCCATATAATTCATGCCGAAAAGAAACAGCGAAATTCCGCCGACAAAAGTTAAAACATCAAATATATCCATAATTATGACCATTCCTTTCCGCTGTGCTGCAAGACACAAAAGTAAAGTTAAACAAATTATAATCAATTTTGCCGCAGGCAAAATCACCGCACCTTTTCACTTTTCACTCTTACCTCTTACTTCAAGTTTGAATTTATTCAAACTTTACCTCTGCAAATTTTCTGTGTATTAAGGTCATTATACAAAAAGTCCGGTTCTTTATACAACCGATTTTTCGATAATATCCGCAATTCGGAACAATGAACAAAATCATTACTACTATCATTGACGAAACAAGCGAATTTTACCATGTTAAAAAAACGAAAATAAAAAAATCCGTGTGCATTTTTTCAAGATACACACGGAAGATTTTTTTGAAATATTTTTTTGCATAAATTAAAAACACCCGGGGAGAAACCGAGTGCTTTTAAAAGGAGAAAATACGAAGAAAACATTATATAGAAGCTGTCAATATTAAGACAATCAGCAAACTTTCTTTTGTTCGTTCGCTTGACTGTGACTATATACTACAACACTGTTTGACAAAAATCAAGCCTTTTCGGACAATTTTTTCACTTTCTATCTATATGTCAATTTTTATAAAGCAGTGCTATATTTTTTGTATAAATTGCACAATACTGTTTTGCTGACCGACTTGCCGCAATTCAATTGAAAAATTCGATGAAGCCGCAGCAAACCGGTCAGCAATTTTCTTAAAACAGCTTTTTGTCCTCAGCCGCTTCTTTATGTTCTTTAATATATTTTGTCCACTTGATATAACCGTAGGTGGTGTTGGTCAGATAGCCGAGTTTTAAAACAAGAAGAACATACTGACCGGAAAGGATATTGATTACGCCCTCAAGAATGGCATCGATGAACCATGCAATCCACTGTTCACGAATACGCAGAAGAATGAACACACCGTTGCAGATTCCGACTGCGGAAACGCAGGCGTCAAGATAGCACACAATCACCTCAAGCGTTTCGTTTCCGCCGAAAAGATCGGTTCCGAGGTCAATTCTTGTCAGCAGATAGCCGATGCCGACCGTCCAGACAACAATGCCCAGAATGATCAGCACTTCCGCAAGACCGCTGAGCTTTCTGACCTTTGTGAGCTCTTCTTCTTTTCTGTCCGGGTGCTTCGTCCAGTTGATGAAGCTTGCAATATCAATCGGCAGCCAGAAGAACAGCGTTGACGCCATGGTTGCAAAACGATAGGCAAGAACAAGGCAGATTGCAATTTCCGTAATTTCAACAAACACCGAAACGATGAAGTTCCATCTGCTTTGCTTGGAAATCAGAAGCTCACACAAAATGTTCAAAAATGTGTCAAGCAGATAAAGCACCATAATCCACAGACCGTTTATGCCGTTGCAGCTTTCTTCGGGAAACAGAATGGAAAAGACCGAAGCTAAAACAAGAATTGAAAGGAACCATACTTTTTCATAGGTTGTGAAGAATTTATCCCAGACCGTCATAACGAAAAAGCCGATTGCCATCAGTCCGACAGCGATTGCAACGGCAAAAACATCGCTGTTTTTGTCTGCGCGCGCATTTTTGACGGCGGCGGTAATTTCGCTTTCGCTCGCCTTCTGGGTAAATGCAACGGCAGAGCCGTCTTCGGCTTCATAGATATAGCCCTCCACCTCATCTGAGGAAAGTGCCTCCCACTGCTCATATGTATAGCTGACAATCATGCTGTATTTTCCGTCTGCCGTTTCATATTCAACATCGCAGACGGTTGAATCGTCGTCATAGCCCTCTTCTTCGGCGGTTGTGGTTCTTATAAATGTTTGTGTTTCTTTGAATTCATAATTGCCTATCGGGCTTAAAATTCCGATGATTCCCTTTGCCGCAAAAATCACTGTCAGCACAGTCAGCACAACAACAAGGGCAATTTTTATTTTTTGAATAATTTCTCTCTTTGGATTTTTTTGAAGTTTACTTTCCATTTCTTTTCGGCTTGAGCCGACCTCCTTTAAAGTGTTATCAATTTTTCATCAAGCATTTTTTGAAGCGACATCATAATTCCGAGCTTTGCATGCTGCCATGTCAGACCGCCCTGAAAATAAATCGCATACGGCTCACGAATCGGACCGTCTGCGGAAAGTTCAATCGATGAGCCCTGAACAAACGCACCTGCCGCCATGATGACGTCATCGTTATATCCGGGAATCGGATACGGTATGGGTGTTACATAGCTGTCAACCGGGGCAGCTGCCTGAATACCCTTGCAAAAAGCAAGCATTCCCTCTTTTGAGCCAAGTTCGATGGACTGAATAATATCGTGTCTTTCCTCGTTTGCGCAGGGAACAACATGAAAACCGAGCTTTTCATAGGCACTTGCCGCAAAAACAGCCCCCTTGATTGCGCCTGCAACAACATTCGGAGACAAAAACAGTCCCTGATAAAGAGCAGTCATAACGCTCAGACTTGCTCCGACGTCCTGACCGATGCCGGGTGCGCTCAGTCGGTAAGCACAGCGGTCAATGCATTCCTGCGTGCCGCAGATATAGCCGCCGATCGGGGCAAGGCCGCCGCCGGGATTTTTAATCAGCGAACCGACAATCATATCGGCTCCGACATCTGACGGTTCTTTTTCTTCAACGAATTCGCCGTAGCAGTTATCAACCATCACTTTCAGACCGGGCTTGACGCTTTTGATGAAAGCAATCAGCTCACCGATCTGGTCAACAGAAAATGACGGGCGCATCTGATAGCCTTTGGAGCGCTGAATGGTGACAAGCTTTGTTTTTTCATTGATTGCTTTTTTGATTTCATCATAATCAAAGCTTCCGTCGGGCAGAAGATCAACCTGTCTGTAAGTTACGCCGTATTCCTTGAGCGAGCAGGCGCTTTCGCGTATGCCGATTACCTCTTCGAGCGTGTCATAAGGTTTGCCGACGGGAGAAAGAAGCTCATCGCCCGGCAAAAGATTTGCCGAAAGTGCAACGGCAAGTGCATGGGTGCCGCAGGTGATATGAGGACGCACAAGAGCCGCCTCGGTATGAAAGCAGGAGGCATAAACCTTTTCAAGGGTGTCTCTGCCCACGTCGTCATGACCGTAGCCTGTTGTGCCTGCAAAGCAGGTGGCATTCACTCTGTTTTTCTGCATGGCATTTATGACTTTTGCCTGGTTAAATTCGCTGATGCTGTCAATTTTATCAAATCTTTCTCTTAAAGACGCTATGATTTCGTTTGAAAATTTAAGCACGGCGTCACTGATGCCGAGTTCGTTATAAATTGAATTGAGTTCCATTTTAAATTTACAATACCGTTTTACGGCTTTATCCTTTCTGTTAATTTATACGGCTTTGCAAAGCGATTTCAGCCCGAGCCGTCCATCTGACTGAAAACCTTGCTTGCCGCTTCGTTGATCACGTCGGGACGGCAAACGATAATTCCGCTTGCGTCATCACCGAGAACAAGCAGGGTGTCGCCGCTATTGATATTAAACTTCTGTCTTGCTTCTTTCGGAATGACGATCTGACCTTTTTCGCCGACCTTAACCGTTCCGAAAACGTGCTTTCCTTTCGGAACAGCCAGAACATGTTTACCTTTTGGCATTTTTCCTTTCAGCGGTACAGAATTTGCGCCGCAATTCTCCTTTCTGAGTTTGGTATACTATTCCTACAAGTATAACTTTTTGCCGTACCGTTGTCAAGACAAAAAGCAAAAAACAAGACTGCACCGAACATCTTCTTTGATGCTCCGGCACAGTCTTAATTCATTTTCCATTATTTCACCTTTACTTTAACAGGTGACGTATATTCGCTGACATAGTTGACGCTGTTGACTGTTCTGTATGCCTTTGCCTTGAAATAATAGGTCTTGCCTTTTTCAAGATTAAACGTGTGACTTGTTTTTGTTGTTATATATCTTGTGTATTTGCCGTTTATGCTTGTTGAATAATATAAGAAATAGCCCTGTGCGCCCTCAACCTTTGAACAGGTGACGGTAACCTTTGAGTCGCCGACTGCTTTTGCGGAAATTTTCGGAACTGTCGGTTTTGTTGATGTTGTGAGAACATCGCTGAAGCTTCCGTAAACATAAACACCGCCCGATTTTTTATATGCCGCAACTTTAAATTTATAGGTAGTTGCCGCTTTAAGATTCTTTGCGGTCCATTTGTTCGTGGTGACATCTGCTGCTTTTACCCACTTGTTTGCGCTATACTTATAAACAGTATATCCGTCAACACCGCTGACCTTTTCCCATGTCAGAGTGCTTGTTGAGGTTGTTCTTGCAGAAGTTGTGACCTTGCCGACCTTATATTTTTTTGCAAAATCCGCAGTTGCAGTTTTGAAAGAGAGAGTCTGAGATGTCTGACCCTCATAAGTTTTTCCGCCGACCGTTCTGACAGCTTTGACTTTAAAATAATATTTTGTTTCCGGATTGAGATTGCTGATTGTGCAGCTTTCTTTCGGAGCTCTTCCGAGTTCCTTATATTTTTCGGTTTTTTCACTGCGCCAATAAACAACATAAGTATCTGCATAAGCGGCGCAATTCCATTTAAGCGATGCTGATGTTGACGACTTCTCGGTAACAGTAAAGCCTGTTACCTGCTTCGGAACGGCAACTTTTGTTTTGAAAGTGAATTTCTGCGAAGCTTTTCCCAAACAGTTTTTTCCTCCGACTGTTTTAACTGCTTTAATTACTATCGTATATTCCGTGTTCTCTTTAAGAGAGGAAAGCTTGCAGCTGTTCTTTGTAACCTCTCCGAGCTTTTTATATTCACCGGATTTTGCGCTGTACCAATAGACATAATATTTCTTTGCACCCGAAACCTTGCTCCACTTAATTGAAGCCGTTGTTGCAGACTTGCTTTCAACGGAAATTCCCGTAACCTGAGCAGGTGCGGTGATGCAAGAGCTTAAATCGCTTTTCGTGTCAAGCTTCAGTGCAGGTCTGATTCCGATGTTTGTTCTTGAAACATTAGCCTTGTTATCCTGCGTTCCCTGATATGTTATCTGACTTACGGCATTTGACGAAGAAGCCGCCGAACGAAGCAGCCAGTCTGAATAACCTGCGTAGGTTTTATCTGCCGAAACATAAAGACCCTGACATTTTGCATATGCCGTACCCTTTGCCCGCTTTGCGCTGTCGGCAACAGAAGCATTTGACGAGAAGCCGTAATTTGTGTTTAATACTTGACTTTTTGAAAGCAGAAATGCCTTGTCTGTTTCTTTTGAACCTGAATCAAGCTTAACCGCAGCAATTTTTCCTTTCTCCTGAGATGAAAAAGCAAGCGGATAAAAAGTGCCGTTAAGCCATTTTCTAAGCGAGCTGTTCATATAATCGTTTGCGTTGTTTTTTAAGGTTTTATCGCTGAAATATGCCTTGTCACTTTTATAGATTGTGTTGGTGAACGGCTGACTGTCGATGATGTTAAGACACATCACAAGGCCGTTTTTTGCATCAAGAACCTTCCATTTCAAGCTGTCATAGCTGAACCAATAAACAGTATTTGTTTTATAACCGTTATCAATCTGTGTGCCGTCTTTATCATCGCACGGATCAAACACAAAACCGGGTCTGTATTTTGTGAATTTAACGCCTCTGTATTTTTTTGAGCCGTAAGTTACATCGGTATATTTCATAAACGAGCCGGACTTTGAAGTTGCGTAATCCCCTGTTCCGCTGTAATAACCGTATGAGACCCATTTGGCGGAAATTTTATTCAGTGCTTCAACAGTCTTTTTGTCGGTAACACGACTTTGCGGATATGAGCCAAAAGAAATTATATCACCGTTCTTGAAATCGCAAATCGTAACAGCTGCCGCAGAAGCTTCAAAGCTGAAAAGCGAAGCCGGAAAAGCACATAAAAGCATTACAACAGAAAGAACAAATGATAAAACGGATTTTATTTTTCTCTCCATAACAATAACCGTCAATACGCAAAATGCATATTGTTTCCTTTCTTGGATTTTAAAACAATGGACATTTTCATGCAGTGTCAGCATCGGTTGATAAATTATATACGAACAAGCCGTTGATAATGCCACACAAGGGCGAAAATTTTATTTCCCAAAAATCTTCGCCCCGCAATTGTTTTTAATTTTAAGAAAACATTTTTTGAATATCAGCGTTCTTCTCTGAAATAGGAAAGACCGAGACTTTCGGGCGGCTGATTTTCTTTTCTCTTTGTCATACTTGTAAAGATCAGAACAATAATTGTTACAACATACGGAAGCATCATGAAAAGCTCCTGAGTGCTTACGGCAAGACCCTGAATATAGTTGTGAACAATATAAAGTCCGCCGAAAAGGAATGAACCGAGAATGGCATTTGTCGGCTTCCAGACGGCAAAAATAACAAGTGCAATTGCAAGCCAGCCTCTGTCGCCGAACGCATCGTTTGACCAGACGCCGTTTGCATAGTCCATTACATAATATAAACCGCCGAGACCTGCAACAATACTGCCGATGCAGGTTGCAGCATATTTATATCTGTTTACGTTAATTCCGGAAGCGTCCGCAGTTGCGGGATTTTCGCCGACCGCGCGAAGATGAAGTCCGACGCGCGTTTTGTTAAGGACATAGGAAGTAATCAGCGCAATAATGATTGCAAGATAAGCAAGGAAGCTGTATGACAGAAAAATTTCGCCGAACCAGCCGAGCTTATCGGCAAACGGAAGAGCCGTTCGGAAAAATGCGCTTGTTCTTGAAAGTGTGATGGACGGCATATCGCTTTCAATCAGCTTAATCAGCGAGCCGCCGAAGAAGTTGCCGAAGCCGACGCCGAAGGTTGTCAGCGCAAGACCTGTTACGTTCTGATTGGCGTGAAGAGTAACCGTCAGAACGCAATAGATAAGACCCATAACGAGCGAACCGAAAATGCAGGCAAGAAGCGGAATCAAAACCGCAAGAAACGGGTTCATATCTTCAAGATGCCCTGCAAAGCTGTTTTCATAAATGAATGCGCCGATAACACCCGACATGCCGCCGACATACATGATGCCCGGAATGCCGAGGTTAAGATGGCCGGATTTTTCCGTTATGATTTCACCTGTTGAGCCGAAAAGGAGCGGAATGCCCTGCATAATTGCACGCTGAATAAATGTTATAAACATTTATGCCACCTCCTTTTGTTTGTGACGGAACTTAACGGAATAGTTAATGAAAAATTCACAACCGATGATAAAGAAAATTATGATACCGGTTATTATTTCAGAGAACGAATCGTTAAGCAAATATTTTGATGAAATTTCAATGGCTCCTTTTTCAAGGAAAACAATCAAAAATGAGGTCAGTATCATATAAATCGGATTGAACTTTGCAAGCCATGAAACCATAATCGCCGTAAAACCTCTGCCGGCAACCGTGTCTCTTGTGATTGTGTGATCCGTTCCGCTGACAAGAAGCATACCGGCAATGCCGCAGACCGCACCGGAAAGAAGCATTGTTCTGATGATGACCTTTTTGACGTTGATGCCGATATATCTTGCCGTATTCTGACTTTCGCCCACAACGGCAATTTCATAACCGTGCTTGCTGTATTTAAGATAAATATACATCGCAACCGTTATGACAAGAACGATGATGATGTTAAGCAGATAGCTTTTTCCGCCGATTGCGGGAAGCCAGCCGCTTTCTGTTGCACTGTTGATGATTCCGATCTGACCCGAACCTTTCGGAACGGAATATTCATAAGCAAAATAGGAAACGAGCTGAATGGCAATATAGTTCATCATAAGCGTAAACAGCGTTTCGTTTGTGTTCCATTTTGCTTTGAAAATGGCTGGAATCACCGCCCAGATTGCACCGGCCGCAATGCTGACAACAGCGATGACAAGAATAAGCACCGGTGACGGAAGCTTGTCGCCAAGAAGAATCATGCAAAGCGCCGTTGCAAGTCCGCCGATTAAGGTCTGACCTTCTGCGCCGATGTTCCAGAAGCGCATCTTGAACGCAGGAGTAACTGCAAGCGAAATGCAAAGCAGCATTGCAAGGTTCTGAAGCAAGCCCCAGACTCTTCTTGAAGTGCCGAATGCACCTTTAATCATTGTTGCATAAACGCCGATGGGATTTTCACCTGTCAGACAGATTGTTACAATACCTGAAACAACAAGTGCCAGCAAAACGGCGATGATTCTGATCAGCCATGACTTCCACCAAACTATGCCGTCTCGCTTGACGACATGAAACAACGGCTCATGGACTCGTTTGCCTTGTTTTTCATTAGCCATTTTTCTGTTCCCCTTTCGTTTCGTTTTCCTCCGGCGTTTCGTTTTCTTTTTCTTCCGGCTTTTCATCATCGGAAACGCTCTTTGTCATAAGCAAACCGACATTTTCCTTTGTTGCCGTTCTTCCGTCAACAATTCCCGTAATGCGTCCGCCGCTGATTACAAGAATTCTGTCGCAAAGTTCAAGAAGAACATCCAGGTCTTCGCCGACAAAAATAACGGCAACTCCGTTTTCTTTTTGTTGGTTGAGAAGATTATATATTGTGTAAGAAGAGTTGATGTCAAGACCTCTGACCGGATATGCCGCCATAAGAACTGTGGGCGATGAAGCAATTTCGCGTCCGACAAGAACCTTTTGAACGTTACCGCCCGAAAGGCGTCTGACGGGAGTTTGCGTGTTCGGCGTGACGACCTCAAGCTCTTTGATAATTCTGTCGGCAAGCTCTTTCGGCTCTTTGCGCCTTAAAAAGGCAGATTTGCCGCGGCGGTAGCTTCTAAGCATCATGTTGTCCGTTATGCCCATATTGCCGACAAGACCCATGCCGAGTCTGTCTTCGGGAACAAAGGAAAGTCTGACGCCGAGATTTCTGATCTGAAGCGGCGTTTTATCCTTGAGGTTTTCCTCTTTTCCGGTTTGCGGATCGTTATAAATAATGCTTCCGCTTGTCAGATGCTGAAGGCCTGCAATGGCTTCAAGCAGCTCTTTCTGTCCGCTTCCGGCGATACCGGCAATACCGAGAATCTCGCCCGATTTTGCCGAAAAGTTAACATTTTTAAGAATGTCAACGCCGTCCTTGCCTTTTACGGAAACATTGGTCAGAACAAGGCGGGTCACGCAGTTTTTCGGCTGACTTCTTTCAATGTTCAGACTGACAGCCTTGCCGACCATCATTTCGGTCAGCGACTGTTCGGTTGCTTCTTTTGTTTCAACCGTTCCGATATATTCACCCTTGCGAAGCACCGTCACCTTGTCTGAAAGTGAAAGCACCTCGTGAAGCTTATGAGTGATGATTATGATTGTTTTTCCGTCGTCACGCATTCTGCGAAGAATTCCGAAAAGCTTTTGCGTTTCCTGCGGCGTCAGAACAGCCGTCGGCTCATCAAGAATCAGAATATCCGCACCTCGGTAAAGCACTTTCAGAATTTCAACCGTCTGCTTTTCGGAAACCGACATTTCATAAATCTTTTTGTTCGAGTCAATGTCGAAGCCATAACGTCTGCAGATTTCGGAAACGGAAGCCGTAACCTTTTTGATGTCATATTTTTTCTCATCTTCATAGCCGAGAATAATATTTTCTGCGGCGGTGAAAACATCAACAAGCTTGAAATGCTGATGAATCATTCCGATCTTATATTTAAAAGCATCTTTCGGCGAGCGTATCATAACCTCCTGCCCGTCAATAAAAATCTGACCCTCATCGGGAAAATAAATTCCGGCAATCATGTTCATAAGCGTTGTTTTGCCGCTTCCGTTTTCGCCGAGAACGGAAAGAATTTCGCCTTTATAGGCTTTGAAGCTGACATTTTTGTTTGCAACAACGCTGCCGAAAGTTTTTGTGATGTTTTTCAGTTCAATCGCAGGTGCGTTCGCCATAAAACTTTTCTCCCTTGCTTTATTAATGTATAACATTGATAATCAGATATCACATTTCGAAAATCCGCCGTAGCTGATTTTTGAAATCTGATGTCTGAAAGCCAATATGGCGGGGCAGAAGTTGCCCCGCCAAAGGTTTTTTTGTGTTAATTAGAATTCCTGGTTAAGCAGAGTGATGCCATCAATCTGAAGATCGAAGTAAGGAGCTGAACGGAATTCCGATTCATGGAAGTAACCGTCGGAGATTACTTCTGTGTCAGGTGTGTAATCAGCATCTGTGTCAACGTCTGCCTTGTAAGAATCAAGAGCTTTGCCGTCTTTTGTGAATGTTGAAGTGTCAAATACATGAAGCTCGCCTGCTTCAAGCTTTGCTTTTGCTTCTTCGATTGCTTCCTTTGTTCCTTCGGCAGCAGCTTTTTCGTTGATGTCTGTCAGAACAACAGAACCTGTTTCGATTGTGCCTACCCAATCTTCTTTGATTGCTTCGCCCTTAGCCTTAGCATTGATGATATATTCAAAGTAAGGTGTCCAGTCAATCTTTGAAGAAACGATGAAGGTGTTCGGGCAAGCAGCTTCTGTGCTTCCGTTATAAGAAACGTTCGGAACGCCTGCTGTTTCGCAAGCTGTCGGAGCACCCATTGAGTCGGCGTGCTGGCTGATGAGAACGCAGCCGTCTTTGATAAGAGTTGTTGCTGCTTCTTTTTCTTTTGTTTCGTCATACCAGCTTCCGGTGAACTGAACTTCCATTGTTACAGAGGGAACAACAGATTTTGCACCGAGATAGAATGAGGTATAGCCGGAAATAACTTCAGCATAGGTGAAAGCACCAACATAACCCATCTTTGCTTCTTCTTCTTTGATTTCGCCCTTGTCGATCATTTCTTTGATCTTCATACCTGCGGCGATACCTGCAAGATAACGGCCTTCATAGATGGAAGCGAAAGCGTTATGGAAGTTTGCAAGCTTTTCAGTGTGAGCGGTTGTGCCGGTTGCATGGCAGAATTCAACATCGGGGAATTCCTTTGCAGCCTTGAGCATGAATGATTCATGACCGAAGCTGTCTGCGAAAACGATATCGCAGCCGCCGTCTGCAAGGTCTGCCGCAGCTTCATAGCATTCGTTGCTTTCGGGAATGTTGGTCTTGAATTCATATTCAACACCAAGGTTTTCACAAGCCTGCTTTGCAGCGTCGATGAAGTTCTTGTCGTAGGTTGAGTTTTCATCGTGCAAGAAGATGAAACCTACTTTAAGGTCGAGTTTCTGTGCTTCGGTGGTTGTGTCACCTGCTGTTGTTGTGTCGCCGCCGTTGCCGCCGCAAGCAGCAAGAGCAAAACAAAGAACTGCAGCAAGTACGATTGCAATAATTTTTTTCATTGCTTTTTTCCTCCATTGAAATAATGATATTAAATCAGCCGTTTTCCGGCATAATTCCGAATAATGATTGTCAATAGGTTTTCTGTTCAGAGCTTAATGTCTGAACTTAACCTCACCGTCGTCCATGCTGTCAATCACGGCAAGAGATTCAACTCTTACGCCTGCTTCCCTGATTCTTCTTGAGCCGGGCTGAAAACCTTTTTCAATGGCAATTCCGCAGCCGACAACCTCGGCGCCCGCCTGTCTGCAAAGGTCAACAAGTCCGAGAAGAGCATTGCCCTCGGCAAGAAAATCATCAATGATGAGAACCTTATCGTCTTTTGAAAGAAAATCTTTTGAAACAATCACATCATAGGTTGTTCCGTGTGTATAAGACTTAACCTGCGTTTTATAAACAGCATTTGCAATATTTTTCGTTTTCGTCTTTTTTGCAAAAAGAACCGGACAATCAAAAAACTGCGCCGTTATACAGGCTATTCCTATACCGGAAGCTTCGATAGTAAGGATTTTGTTAACACCGCAGTCATTATATATTCTTTTAAATTCCCTGCCGATTTCAGAAAGCAGGGCAACATCCATCTGATGGTTAAGAAAAGAATCCACCTTGAGAATATCCCCGGGAAAAACTTTTCCGTCTTTTTTTATTCTCTCTTCGAGAAGAACCATCATCTTCACCGCCAATCGGATTAAAATACATACTGATTTTATCAAAAACGGTCGAAATTTGCAATAGATTTATTCGTAAAACTTGGCAGAAAGCCGATGTTGTGAATTGTACATTTTGCACAATAAAATTAAAAAGCATTCAAACATGGAATAAACAAAGACCGAAACTTCATTTTAAGCGTTGACTGAAATGAGTTTTAAAATTTCCGTTTTTTATAAATCAGGCACAAAAACAGCCCGCAAAAAGCGGGCCAATTATCATTCAAGAATATAAATTTCAACATTTCTTCTGCCGAAGCGCAAACATTCGGCTTCGGTGTTGAAATATAAATCCGCAATTGTTCTTCCGTTGTGAATAAATCCGCCGGTGTCGCTTGCTTCGCAATAGCCGTAAACATATTTTCCGTCGGAGGAAACAATATACATTTTTGTTCCGTATGGAATCTGTTTGGGATTGACGGCAATTCTTCCGGGCATTGTTTTCTGACCGGTCGATGTTATGCCGTCGTTTGAATAAGCCGTTGCCTGACCGACAATCAATTTTTTATATTTTAAGGGTTTTCCGTTTGCATCAAGCTCAATCGGTGTTTCCGGCTGAAGCTGAGAAACAACATTGGAGGGTGCCGGATAACTTTTCGTTCCGATAAGCACAAGCTTATTGACCGGAGATTTTGTTGTTTTTGTCAGTATCAGTTCTTTTTTCTCAAGCTTTCCGTCAACATATTTACACTTGTAATAAAGCGTCTGTTCGCCCTTTCCACCCTGTCTTTCAACCTTTTTCTGACCGACATAAAGCGAATCGGTGTTTTTGCTTTCAACATAAAAATCAAGAGGTATAGTCTTCTTTTTTATCTTATATTTCACTCTTTCAACTTTGATTTCCATTCCTGCCGTGACAGGTTCAGACAAATCATAATTGACAACATCATTTTTTGAAAGGGAAATGTCTGCCTTTTTAAGAAGCTCTTCAACGCTGCAGCCGGTTATTCTGAAAGTTTTGCTTTTCCCGTCAGCGGTGACAACCGCATTAAACGAGCGGGTTACAACTATATTCATGTTTTCATAAAGGGGCATATCGTTTGTGCAGTTCAATTTGTCATTATCATTAAGATTGACATCTGCTTCTTCAAGTGCGTCTGCAACCGTTCCGCAGCATCTGACAGAAACGGCGGATTTTTTTCCGTCTTTTACCGTAACGTTATAAGCCCTTGAAACCGAAATTGAATTTTCGTCAGATTCGGCATCAAAGTTCTCAAGCTCAAGCTTGTCGCCGGTGTTAAGCTGCGCTCCGGCTTTCATGACAATTTCATAAGGATCCTGAGAAAAAGATGTGACCGTGACGCTCTGTCCGTCAAATTCAACGGTTGTTTTAACAATTTTTGATGCGGCAACAACCGCAACCGTACTTCCCGAAATCAACAAAGTCAGCATAACGGCAAGAGCAATGATTCTGTGCCTTTTCTGCGCTTTTGTTTTCGGGCGTTTGATTCTTACTAAAAACATATTTATCTCCTTGACATTCGCCTGAAATCAGGCAGCAATCAGGCTTTCGGCTGAATTTCAGCCAATTGCCTTTCGTCTCATTGTTTAAACATATTCTTGGCAATCGTCGGCTGACAGGATACAATTTTTTCATTAATTTTTTCGCTGTTAACCGACACACGGTTTATTATTATACTCAAAAAGGGCTGTTTTGTCAAATCCGGGGGTTTACGGCGATGATTTTAATCATAAAAATGAATTTTAATTGATAAAAATCAGTTGATTTTTACAGTTCTTTATGCTAAAGTATAATTACAATAATTCAGCAATGCTTTTCGGAGATGATTCATTTGAAGACAAAACATATCGTTTCTGTGTTACTGGTTTCTTTGTTCATGTTTACGATCCCTTGCACTTCGGCGAACTGCATAACAGATAATAAAAGCGATTACGGCGGAATGTATATTAATGAAAACAATGAATTGATTGTTTATGTTTTGCCGGATCAAGACAAAACAATATCTGTTGCTTCATCAGATGAAGTCATATACAAACAAGCTGACTACTCCTTAAAGCAGCTTACTGATGAAATGGACAGAATTTATGCTTATATGGATAAAAATGACATTGATTGCGAAATGTCTTTAGACGAATCGGCAAACCGGATTAATATATCATTGCCGAATGAAGAGATTCTCCGTGATATTTCATCGGATATTGGTATGTTTCAAATTACAATTAAGGAAAACGAATACAGACGCATAAAATGCGCCTGCGACATTGTTTGACAAATTTATTGTTGTATTACAAATAAAATCACAGCCGCTTTTTTTCTGAGCGGCTGTTTGTTTGCTTAAATACAAAATGCTTCGTTCTATAATGCTATTTTATGATTCCTAACTCATTGTGAAAGTATTTCAACGTAGTATATCTATATTTTTTAGCTTGAAAATCATTTGATAAATAATGAAGTTGATACAATTTTTTTGATTCCATAGTTCCCTCATTTTATGAATAAAGTCCCTGCACCTTAATGCAAGGACCTTTCTTCTGCCGGGATTTCTTTATTAAGGTGTTACCCTCACACCTGATCTTGAATCGGAATTTCTTTATAAGGTGTTATCCTCGCACCTGTTCTTTACATTTGTATTTTAACACCAAATGTTCTACTCATTTTTACAAAATGAAAAATAAGGGAATTTAGGCAGAAGATATATTCTATTATATGCAATAATTATAAAAACTTGTAATAGTTGCTTGAATTATTTTTCAAAAAAGCACCCGCTGCAAATCTGCAACAGGTGCAATAAATGAACAAATCATCTCTTTGAGAACTGTCGCAGCGTTAAAAAAAACAGTCCGGTGGACTGTTTTTAGCTGTGACCGCAGCAGCTTTGCTGCGAGGACCCGCAGTCCAAAGAAAAAGCACCCATTGCATATCTGCAACAGGTGCGAAAAATAAGCTGAGATTATCTCTTTGAGAACTGCGGTGCACGGCGAGCGCCTTTGAGACCGTATTTCTTTCTTTCTTTCATTCTCGGGTCACGAGTGAGGAAGCCGGCTTTCTTGAGAGCGGGACGAAGCTCTTCGTCATACTGAAGAAGTGCTCTTGCAAGACCGTGGCGGATTGCGCCTGCCTGACCGGAAACGCCGCCGCCTGTTACGCGGCAAACGATGTCGAACTTTTCGGTTGTGCCTGTGAGAGTGAGGGGCTGGCGAACAACGAGTTTGAGTGTTTCAAGACCGAAATAATCATCAATGTCTCTGCCGTTAATTGTGATTTTACCTGTGCCTGCATAAACACGAACTCTTGCGATTGATTTCTTTCTGCGACCTGTGCCGTAGAAAAACGGTGTTGTTTCGTACATATCTTTTTCCTCCTCCTATTAAAGTTCAACAGCTTCGGGCTTCTGAGCGGCATGGCAATGCTCTGCGCCTGCATAAACGCGAAGTCTTGTCAAAGCCTGACGACCGATTGTTGTGTCGGGAACCATACCTTTAACAGCCTTTGTTACAACGAATTCGGGCTTTGTTTTGATAAGTGTTCCGTATTTAACCTTTTTCATGTTACCGATGTAACCTGTGTGATGATAATAAACCTTTTGCTCAAGCTTCTTACCTGTCAGAACAACCTTGTCAGCGTTGATGATGATGACATGGTCGCCGCAGTCGGCATGAGGAGCGAATGTGGGCTTGTGCTTGCCGCGAAGAAGGTCTGCGGCTTTTGCTGCAACTTTACCGAGGGTTTTTCCTTCGGCGTCAATAACATACCACTTACGGGTGATGTCGCCAGCTTTAGGCATATAAGTTGACATAATCATTTCCTCCAAACTTAAATTTAATGCTCACATATATTATCACAAGCAAAAAGCGTTGTCAAGCCATTTTTCAAAGAAATTTAATTTAGATTTTACTTGCTCTTGTTTTCTTCGTTTTTCTTTGATTTTCATATGTTTTCCTGACTTGTGATTTTTCATTATTTTGCAAAGTTAATCTGTCGGGCAGACAATATCCGCAAAAACATCTTAATCTTTTTGCACGAGACAGCATGATTGCAAAAAAGAGATTGCCCGATGAAGCAACCTCTTTCTGATGAGTATATTTTCTATATTTTACTTCTTGCAAGTGTGACAAGTGTGGGTTTTTACGAATTTATTATGAATTAATGAAAAATGACCGCACAATTTCCATCACACATACCATTTTTTTCACCCATTTGTTTACCACAGTATTCACAAATTTTTATTTTTCCATAAGTATCATATTGAGTACCATCAATATCTTTTCCGGACCAACCATTTGTACCATTTATATATACAACAATAGTTTTACCATCAGCACTTGTGCCTTCATAATTATCAAAAAGGATACATGATCTCCAACTTGCTTGTATTTTCTTTGCTGTACTACTTGTAATCGGATAAAGCTCTATCCCACCGTCTGTTTTTGCAACCGGTTTATTTGCTTTGGTGGCTGTCGCTTCCGGCTTCTTCGTAGTAAGATATTTGCTTGAAATATAGGCGGTTGTTCCCTTATATGAAACCTTGCTCCAGCCGTTGCTTCCGATTGCGGTTCTTGTGATGCTCTTGCCTTTTTTCAGCAGTCCGGCTTTATCATATGAAGTTCCCGCACCCTTTCTGATGTTCACATCAGCCGTTGCATACACTGTCTGACTGACATAGTTATAGCAGGTTTTTGACTTTGTGATAAGCTGGCATTTATAACTGCGTGTTCCGGCAACGGTTTTTTTGCCGGCTTGCTTTACGGCTCTGACCTTAACATAATAGGTCTTGCCGTTTTTCATGTTTTTGATTGTATAGCTTGTTTTGTCGCCGCCCTTGACGGTATATTTTTTCAGATCTTTTTTGAAATCTGAGCTTGTTGAAAGAAAGACTTCATAACCCGTTGCCCCGGAAATTTTGTTCCATGAAACAGAAGCCTGCGTGTTTGAGCTGAACTTGATTTTCAAGCTGCCGACTCGCTCCGGCTTCGGCGTTACGGCAACGGTGTTGCTATACGGACTTTTTGTTTTGCCGCTGATTGCAACAAGTCTGAAATAATATTTCGTTCCGGCTGTCAGCTTGCCGGCAGTATAAGACGTTGCTTTGGTTGTTGCAACACTTTTCCAGGTTTTTTTATCCGTACTTTTATACAGCTTATAGGAAGAAGCATTTTTTGTTGTTGTCCAGCTGAGCTTGACCGATGTTGTTTTAATTGTTCCGGCTTTGAGCGTGGGAGACTTTTTGATTGAAATTGAAGAAGCCGAAGCCGCCGAAGCTGTAAACGTATCGTTTCTGATGAAAGTTACAACAGAAAAAGTCAGAACGACCGTTAAAACAAGAGCAATAATTCTTTTGATTGTGTTATCCATAATTTTCCCCTTCATTATTTAAATAATTTTTATAAAGCTCATCTTGCGTAAAATTTCAGTCTTTGCAGTCAGTGAAAAATGGGTTAACTCCACACTCCACACTCCAAACTCCAAACTGTTATCTTTCCCCGCTTATGTTCGTCTCATCAACAATAAACACCGGTCTGCCCTTGACCTCGCTGTATATTCTTGCAATGTATTCGCCGACAATTCCCACACTCAGCATTACAAGTCCGCCGATGAAGATAATGCAGGCAGTAATCGGATGAATTAAATAAAAGGTTTCAACAACAAAATAAAGAATATACGAAATCAGACCGTACAAAAAGCCGACAACGGTAAAAAACGCACCCAGATAAATCGGCAGACGCAAAAATGCATTGGAATAGCCGAGTATGCCGTCAATCGCATATTTAAAAAGCTTTTTCAGGCTCCATTTTGTTTCGCCTGCGGCTCGCTCAATGTTTTTGTGTTCAAACCATTTTGTTTTGAATCCCACGAAGCTGAAAATACCCTTTGTGAAACGGTTATATTCTGTCATTGAAAGAATGGCATCAACAACCTTGCGTTTCATAATTCTGAAATCCTGCGCACCCGGATCAATTTCAACTTCGGAAAGCCTGTTTGCAACCTTATAAAATTTATCGGAAAGAAAACTTTTGAATTTGCTTTCGCC
>JBJEOJ010000015.1:0-4284 GCA_051880655.1 Acutalibacteraceae bacterium
CAACTTAAATGGTTGTAGCTTTATCTTATGTTATAGCGATTATATTAACACTCACTCTTGCAATTTTTCTATATCCTATTTCGGCGGTTTTTTGGATTTTAGGTTTGTTGGGAAAAATTGCCGATAAATTGTTTGCGTTCACAAACAGAGTTATTAAGTCTCTTTGGAACGACATAAGAAAAGGTGATAAGGATAAAGAGGAACAATGGGTGTGCTCCTGCGGTTGTGCTAACACAGGAAAGTTTTGTTCCGAGTGTGGCAAACCGAATGTTGTCGCTGAAAATACCGAAACCTTTGAAATTCCCGAATAGTGTTTTAGTTGTACATACATCCGTCCTGTTTGCTTGATTTAATAGTAAGCAGAAGGAGATTGTAATGCAGACCTTGCGCAGCAACAAAAACAACAAGAGTAATTCGCCATTCTGTTGGTGCTTTCTGCGGAAAATCCGGCGCTCATAAACATAAATGGGCAAAAGTTTAATTGTGAATTGTTTTATTTCCTCACTTTGTATGCTTTGTTTTTTCTAGCTACACGGTGAGGATTTTTTTTACACAGACACCCATCTGTCCCCTTTGATTAATATAATATTTTCAGATAAATTCAAAGGAGGACGTTAAAATGATCTGGATTATTTTACTAATTATATGTGTTATTATTGCCGCAATTCTTGATTCTTTTCTTGGAAAAATTGTCATTGGTGCTGCAGTTGTCGCAATCGGATTTCTGTTACTGTCATGGATTACCGGAATGAGTTTATTTATTACATTGGCAAAAGCTTGTGCTGTCATAATCGTTGTGGTTATTGCCGGGGCGATTTTGTTGGGGATTGGCAGGTTGGGAGAATAATGTTATGAGTATTCGTGTCATGTTTCGCAAGTGTGAGCATTGCCGTCATCGCTATACATACCATCCGAGCACCGGCAACTTTGGTATGATTTGCCCTAAATGCAACAAGCTCCAATCGGAGTTTGTCTCTGTTCCGATAAACAAGCCAAAAAAGAATTATCAAAGAAGAACATTAAACGGATATACATGGTCTTTAAACTGAAAAGCAATTTATATCCCGATAACGAGATCGTTAAAAGAGCATGAACTTATTATTTTGAAAGTCTTTATTTTTTTGCAGAACTGAATGGAACTTCAAAACAAATATCTTGCCATCTTTTATAACAATGAGCCGAACTGTGTTTATTCATTTGAAGTATGGTATTTCGGTGATTACGATTATTGCGAAGATATAGTCATTCTTACCATTTGTTGCAAAACATAGTCGATGTAGAACTCTTTGTCCTTGATTCAATTTCTTATCGAAAAAATTGAACATATTTTACTTCTAAAAAATTGCTGTTTGTTTTGATAGCATCAAACATTCAACCCGGGCAACATGAATCTGCCCGGGCTTTTTTGTCGGTAACTGCAATAATTTTAATATATGCTTCAAAACGAGTTCTCTGATGTTTACAAATAAATGTATTTGTGATAAAATCATGAAAAAGCAAACGAAAGGAAAAGAAAAAATGAAAGACAAAACTGCAATTAAAGAAAAAGGAAAAGGCTTTTTCGGAGAATTCAAAACATTTATTATGAGAGGCAACGTCATTGACCTTGCAGTCGGCGTAATTATCGGCGGCGCTTTTCAGGCAATCGTCAATTCACTTGTTAACGACCTGATTTCACCGCTTCTGAGCCTTTTGACAAAGGGAATCAATTTCAGCGACAAGTTCATCGTGCTCGGAATTACAGACGAAACCTTCAAAACCGCAAAGCAGGCTGCCGAAGCCGGTTATGCAACTTTTAATTACGGCTCATTGATTACGGCAGTCATCAACTTTTTGATTATGTCGTTTGTAATTTTCCTGATTGTCAAAGCCATTAATAAAATTTCTTCAATCGGCAAAAAAGAGGAAGAGGAAGCACCGACAACCAAAATATGCCCGTTTTGCAAAACAGAAATCAGTATTGACGCCGTAAAATGCCCGCACTGCACTTCGGATGTACCCGAAGCAGCAGCAGAAGAAGAAGAAGAAACGGCAACAGCGCAGGCATAAAGCAAAAATTGAGTTGATTTGCCTTTGCAAGCTTAAAAATATTCAGAAAGGAACGGTCATAACTATGATTGGATTTATAGGAACGGGGAATATGGCTTGTGCCATAATTAGGGGCGTTGTTTCATCAAAGCTTAAAGACGGTTCGCAAATTGCCGTTTTTAACAGAACACCCGAAAAAGCTTTGGCACTTGCAGAAAAATATTCGCTCAGTGTGCTTTCGGGTGCAAAGGAAATTGCAGAAAAATGCAGTGTCGTTGTCCTTTGTGTCAAGCCGAACATGATTGCCGATGTGGCTTTTGAAATTAAAGACGAAATAGAAAAACACAAGCCGCTCATAATTTCCGTTGCGGCAGGAAAAACGCTTGATTTTCTTGCTGAAAAGCTTGGAAAAGAGGCAAGAATCATTCGTGTGATGCCGAACATCAACGCCGTTGTCGGTCAGTCGGTTTCCGCTTACTGCCCGAACGAAAATGCAGATGAAAGCGACATTGATTTTGCCGATAAGCTTTGCTCGTCTTTCGGAAGAGCGGTGCGGATTCCGGAAAGTCAGTTTTCAATTTTCAGTGCAATCGGCGGCTGCAGTCCGGCTTTTGCTTATATGTTCATTGATTCGCTTGCAAGGGCGGCTGTGAAAAATGGTATGCCGAAAGACCTGGCGCTCGAAGTGAGTGCGCAGGCGGTTCTTGGCAGTGCACAAATGATTCTTGAAAGCGGCGAACATCCGTGGCAGCTTGTTGACAAGGTTTGCTCGCCCGGCGGCACCACCATTGAGGGTGTTGCGGCACTTGAAAAAGCAGGCTTTCAGGCGGCTGTCACCGATGCCGTGTGCGCCGCATTTGACAAGGACAAAAAGCTGTGATAATTTGCAGACGATTTTTGTTTGCCAAAGCAATTTAAAGATCGGAATTTTCTGCATCGCATGATTGTGATGAATACCGGAAAACAAGCGGTAACTTCAAAAAAGTGTTGACAGAAAAGTTATAAAAGTATATTATTTAACATAGGCAACCTTGGATAAACTTTGTCTTTTATAAAATCATTATAGAGAAAGAAGTGTCTTAACATGGATATCAAAATCACAAAGACAACAAATCCGAAACAAAAACCCGCAAAAGGACAGCCTCTCGGCTTCGGTCACATTTTCACGGACCACATGTTCATTATGAACTACACCGAGGGCAAGGGCTGGCATGACGCAAGAATCGTTCCTTACGGCGACATCAGCATCTCACCGAGCGCAATGGTTTTCCATTACGGTCAGGAAATGTTTGAAGGACTGAAAGCTTATAAGGGCGAAGACGGCAAGGTATATCTTTTCCGTCCCGACATGAACGCAAAAAGAACCAACAACACAAACACAAGACTTTGCATTCCGCATCTTCCGGTTGAAGATTTTGTTGAAGCTGTCAAAGCAATTGTTGATGTTGACAGAGATTGGGTACCGACCGATCCGGGCACCTCGCTTTATATCCGTCCGTTTATTATTGCAACAGATGAATTTCTCGGTGTTGCACCGTCAAAAACCTATCTGTTCATGATTATCCTTTCACCCTCGGGTGCTTATTATGAAAGCGGTCTTGAGCCTGTCGGCATCTGGATTGAAGACGAATATGTCCGTGCGGTCAAAGGCGGCATGGGCTTTGCAAAAACCGGCGGCAACTATGCTGCAAGCCTGATTGCTCAGGTCAAAGCGCACGACAGCGGATATGCGCAGGTTCTGTGGCTTGACGGTGTTGAAAGAAAATATATTGAAGAAGTCGGCTCAATGAACATCTTCTTCAAAATTTCCGGCAAGGTTGTCACTCCGATGCTCAACGGCAGCATTCTTCCCGGCATCACAAGAGACTCCATTATCCATGTTTGCAAGGATTGGGGCTATGAGGTTGAAGAAAGAAAAGTCAGCGTTGAAGAGCTTGTTAATGCCGCAAAAGACGGCACTCTTGAAGAAGTTTTCGGAACAGGCACAGCTGCGGTTGTTTCTCCGGTCAACAAGCTTCGCTATGAAGACGAAGTTATGAACATCGGTGACGGCTCAATCGGCGAACTGACCCAGAAGCTTTATGATGAACTTACAGGAATCCAGTGGGGCAAAAAAGAAGATCCCTACGGCTGGAGAGTTACGGTCGGCGGCAGGCCAAGCCTGCAGTGATTACGCGGGGCAGAGAGCGGTAAGCTTTTATAATTCCGCCGCGAGGTAAAGTGAGTGAAAAAGGAGTAAAGTTTTTTGCCGAGCTT
>JBJEOJ010000016.1:0-21177 GCA_051880655.1 Acutalibacteraceae bacterium
GTAAAATGCGACCTGAGAAACGCCGTTATCGAAAGCGACTGTGCAATCAGCGCAACAAGCATTTTCGGCGGAATTGATATATTCGTGCCCGACAATATAAATGTTAAAATCAACTCAAACTCAATCTTCGGCGGAGTTTCCCAAAAGAACCGCCGTCCGAATGTTCAGAATGCAGTGACCGTATACATCAATGCAACATGTATGTTCGGAGGTGTTGAAGTAAAATGACAGCCGTTCAAAAAACAATCAAATATCTTGCCATGGCTTTTGCCATCTTTTTAAGTGTCAGCATCATCGACGGAATCTGCACAGGTCTCGCCTCTGTTTCCTTCATTTTTTCAGACCGCAACAAAGAGCCGGCAGGTGAAATGCAGGTCTATCCGATAAACGACAAAGTCTCTTCTCTTGCCATAAAAATCAGTGCAGCCGATCTCAGAATTAAAACAGCGGACAAATTCTCTGTTGAAAGCAACCACGAGTATATTTCGGTCAGCCTGAGCGATGGAAAGCTTTGCATTGACGAAACCAAAAAGGCTTACTCTGTGTTTTCAAAAAGCGTTACAATCATTTTATACGTTCCCGAAACATTTGTTTTTGACGACGTTCAGATTGAAACGGGCGCCGGGGAAGTCAGAATCGATTCCCTTTCGGCAGATGTTCTGGAACTTTCTCTCGGTGCCGGAGAAGCAACAATTGAAAATCTTGTTGCAAATTCGCATTCCGACATTGAGGGCGGAGCCGGAGAGGTAACGATAAACGGCGGACTTCTCAACAATCTTGAACTTGATATGGGAGTCGGCTCACTGACGCTCAAAAGCCGCCTTGAGGGTAAGAACAATCTCAACTACGGAATCGGCGAAACAAAGTTGATTCTGTTGGGAGAGCCCGAAGAATACCGGATCGAGCTTAACAAAGGCATCGGCGAAGCAACGCTTGATGGCAAAAGCATGAAAAACGACACCGTTTACGGCACCGGCAAAAATCTCATAGGCATTGACGGCGGCATTGGAGAAATCACCGTTGAATTTTTAGCTAATGAAATTCAAAAAGCTGCCTGATAAACAATTTGAATATTATTTTTACCATAAAGACAACCTCCCGAACTTTGCACAACATTGCATAAAGTTCGGGAGTTTTTCTGATATATGAAATCTTTTTATTTTAAAATTTCAACTTTGTTCAGATTTATTTGATCTTCACTGATTTGACCGCCGAATATGAACCGTAAATGTTCTTTACGTCAACCGTTTTATATGCCGCAACCTTGAAGTAATAGGTTTTGCCTTTTGTCAAGCCTGTTTTGGTATAGCTTACTTTACCTTTCACAGTTGCAATTTTGCTGTACTTACCGCTCTTTGAAGTTGCCATATATACAACATAGCCTGTTGCACCTGTTTGCTTGTTCCATGAAAGTGCGGCTTTCTTTGAGCCTGCAGTTGCTTTCAGTGTCGGTGTGCCCGGCTTTGTTGCGGTTGTCAGCTGAGTATAAACGTTTGAAGAAACCTTTTTACTGTCAATGGTCTTATAAGCCGTTACTCTGACTTTGTAGGTTGTGCCTTTTGAAAGCTTGCTGAATGTATAGGTTGTTTTGGTTGTGTCAACCGTTTTAACAGCTTTGCCCTTTGAGTTGTAAAGGGTTACTTTATAGCCGCTTGCACCTGTGACTTTGTTCCATGTTGCTTTGATTGAAGTTGTTGACTGGGTTGCTGTCAACTTACTTGTTTTACCTGGAAGAATGTTGAAATACAAAGTCTTTGTGCCGCTGTAATTGCCTTTGAAAGTAATCTTGACAGCATATTTGCCTGTGTTCTTGCAGCCTGAAGAATAGCTTACGGTATAATTCGTGCCGTTTTTGAGAGCTGTGCCCTTGCTGTTCTTTACTGTTACGGTCGGCTTCTGAGCTTTTCCGTTATATGTGAAAGATGTTTTTGAAAGCTTGATTGAAGAAGCTTTGTAAATCGTTGTTGTTTTCAACGTCTTTTTGCAAACCGAACAGGTAGTTACAACCTTACCGTCTTTTGATGTTGTGGCTTTGGTTGTTGTGGTTTTTTCGGTATGACCGGTTTTAGCAATTGTCTTTTTGCTTCTGCTGATTTCAGCCTTGCATACCGAGCAATAAACGACCGAATCATATGAACCGTTTGCCTTGCATGTTGCTTTCTTGACATTCTCTTTCACTGCCGTTGCCTGGGAATGCTTAAGTTTTGAGCCTGTGTCTGCAACCGTATTGGTTACATCACAGCGGTCGCATTTTGCGGTTTTTGTTCCGTCTTTCGTGCACGTTGCATCGCCGTTTGAAACATAATTTGTGAAGCTGTGTCCTGTTGCTTTAATCACTTCACCGGCTGTTATGGTTTCATTACATACTTCGCATATTACATCACCGGTATATCCGGGTTCGGTACAAGTTGCATCGACCTTATTGATTATTTTTTCCGAGTGACCTGTCATTTCGATAACAGAATCCGTATATGAATATCCGCATTTTACACATGTGTGAGTGGTATATCCGTTTGTAATACAGGTTGGCTGTGTAACTTTGCCTTCGTAACTATGCTCTGCTAAAGGTATCACAGTAATATCGTTCTTTTCGTCGCAACGATTACAATGATGTGACTTTAAGCCTTCTTTTGTGCATGTTGCCTCTTTATCAACTGTCCATTCCGTATTGTAGTCGTGACCGAGTGCGTCTGTATCTCTGCTTTCCACAACTGAGCATACAGTACATCTTTTGCTTTCGGAACCTTTCTGAGTACAAGTTGCTTCTGCCGTTACAGACCAATTGCTGAATGAATGCTCTGCAAAAGGCAATGTTTCCTCCTCAACAGTTGTTTGGATTTTACCCTTAGCATCTTTAAACACTTTGCCGCAAAGTGAGCATTCATAATATTCATTGTGTCCTGCCAGAACGCAATCTGACGGCACGGAATCATGCTTGATAAGCTCATGGTCATTTACCGTTACATTGCAGATATCGATATAACCCCAGTCATCAGTTGAAACGACAATTTCCGCAGTTCCCGATGAAACAGCTGTTATTGTTCCGTTTTCATCAACCTGTACAACATTAGGATCGGAGCTTGTGAAAGTAATGCTTTGAACGGTTGCATCTGATGGCGTAACCGTTGCTGTAAGTACAGTGCTTTCATCAATGCACATACTCAAATCGGTTTTATCTATCTCAACTTTTTCTACGGGTACATCAATAACCGAAGTAGGATAAATTGTGTTTCCGTCTGACTCGAGAGCATATACCTCAGGGGCAAAATCGTAGGTCTGCGGAATCAACCCGTCAAATGCTTTTTGAGTTTCAAGATCAATTTCTTTATTGTCAACCATTCGGATTCTCTTTCCGTCCTCATATTCGACAACCGTATAATCCATTGTACCCGCATCCGTGGCAACAATCTTTACCGTGTAGTCTTTGTCCGCCGGAATCAGAATATATTTTGACGAGTCTACTACTAAAGCAGATATATCGCTTGATGCAGCAGTCACCTGATCACCGATGATTCGCAGTACTTCGCTTCCATCAGTATCATAGATATACACATCAACCGGGCACTTAATTTGTACCACCCTGTGTTTTGTCACAGTAGTTGACATACTGTCGGCATACATACAGCAATTCATTTTTTCGATTCCATCTTGAATAAGTAAACGTTCATTGATTAATTGGTCAGGATTCTTACTCTTGTACACTTTGAAGACCTTACTCAATACTGATTCATTCTTTATCTGCATCGCATTTACGGTAAAGTCCAGCACCTTCTTTTGAGAGAATTTATGAAGCAAAAATGCATATTCATAAAGATCCACCGCTTCGTTACTTCGGTCATTAATCAAATTGGTTTCGTAATCCTCCAATGTCTGAACAATATAAGGTGTGTACTCACCCATACTTACCATTTTTGCCATTTCCTGAGCCAAATCACCTGAATCGCACAAAATGTTGCTTACACATATACCTAATGATGCTCCGGTAAAGAAGCCGCCGAAAGCCTGTGAAACAGTTGTGAATGCCGCCGTGCTTGCAACCTTTGCTCCCGTATCCAACGTTATGTTTCCGATGAAGCTAAGTATTTTGGCACCGGTATAATTCATAAGTTTTTTACCGACAAATGATTTGAAAAGATCCAAAGAAACATTTTTGAACAGCTCTGTCGTAGTTTCAAAAACAGTAGACAACTGTTCTGTCCAGTCTCCCTCGTAGTTTATAAAGTCATAAACCGCCTCTTTCATTTTTCCGTCAGGTATTTTATCGGCAAATGTTTTCATCACCTCATGGAAAGCACTGTCCGCCTCGGCATAAACGGTATACAATGAGATTTTATTACAGAAATCGATAATATCATTCGTGCAGTCAAAAGCCAAGCGAACAAATCTCATCCCCTGCTTCGCCTTATCAATACCGGCAAAAATAGTATTGATTTTCTCAATATTTATCGCTCCGTTTTTTCCTTTAAAAGCAGTCAGGCACCAATCTCTGACCTTGTCATCAATCTGCATTCCCTTATCGGTTCTTGTTTCATCGTCAATTTCCAAGTACTTGCTTTTCTTAAGGAATTTATCAACCGCAGTTTCCGAAATATCAAACATTTTGGAATAATCGTCATCTGCTATTGTTTTTATTCCGCCTTTTAAAGTTTTGTAATACGAAATCCATTCTTTCATATAGGCGGGGACAAGAGATGGCATACTGATATGAGAAAGTTGTTCTGCGTCAAGCATTTCAACCAACAAATCTGCAATTACGACTTCGTAGTAGTTGGTAAATATATCAAGGTTGGTATATTTATCCCATAAATACTCACCATCATTTTTCATCTCAATTGCAAATTCACCGTCATGATTGAATTTTGACTCTATGTATGTTTTATCCGTCAACATAAACCGAACATGTTCATTCGCACTTTTTGTGTCAAGTGATTCAACAATAAACTCGCATGTTTCGGTGAACGGCTCAAAGCTTTCAGATTCAAACAAAACTTCTACCGTAAATCTTAATCCGTCATCGGGAATATTACCGTCAAGATTATATGGATACAATCTCAAAATGTCATCTGCAGCGTGAGCAAATTCGAGAGTATCGAATGTATATGTGTATGTATCCGAATAAGTACTGCTGTCAAAAGACAGGTTTTCGCCGTCAACCTTTGCGGTTACCGTAATCGGTTTGATTTCCTTGCAGTTTTCCTGCAATTCATCGTCATACTTCTCGTACAATGATAAATCATCAATGCTCTCATCCAATGCATTTGATACAAGATAATATATATCCAACGTATCCGAGACCGAACTAAGCTGCCCGTAAAATGCTCCATCGGAATAGTAATATCTTGAATCATATTTGGTATCTAAGGTTAAAGTGCTTGGATCTCCAACGAATACATAGCATGAATCCCAGTCACTTTCAAGTGTCATTGAATTGACCAGTCTTACCGTAACAACTGCAAAACCATCTGTTATACCTTTAACCAAACCGTTTTGTGATATATCAGCAATTGAAGAATTACTGATACTCCATTCAACCTTTTGCTCAGGTGTTTTATCTTTAATAGTGGGATTAAACTGATATTCCTCACCGGCTTTCAAGAAAATTATATCCTCATCAAGTTCAATGTTTCCTTTTTTTGCCCCACCAAGGGTAGGATCCCAATGGAAAGTGCCCACAATTACATTTTCTGCCATTCCTTTTAATACGTCAGCTGAAGCTTCAACCAAATAACCAATATCCACTTCTTCAAACACATAATATGATACATACTCATATGTAATTTTTTCGTTAGGTTTAAGTGTGTCTATCGGTACAACAGGTTTTCCGAACTCATCATACTCAACATTATATTCTGTAACATTTTCATCTGCATCTGTTACATATATTTTGAGAACTTCTGTTGCGATTTCTTCGTTTTCACTGTTTTCAATATTTATTAACCTTTCAGTTATTTCACCTACATCAATATTAGGACAATAAATATTTTTTTCTCTTTCGTTTAAAAGTGAAATGTTATAATGAAGATAGCCATCATGTATTTCATCACAGAAATTAAGGTTAATCTTAACATCATCAAAGCCGCATACCTCAATTGGCTTTTCGGGAGTGTGAATAACGCTGATTTCCTCATCAAAGAAATCCAGAACACCTGTGTATTCAGCATTAAAGTAATAAGAGCCTTTTGTGTCGCCTCTGAGAATAAATTCAAATTTTTTTGTTTCCTGACCATACAGTGTATCAAATTCAAATGTTTCTGTTTCAATATAATCTCCGTTTAATCCTGACATCAAAGTAAGTCCATCAGGAATGTCAAGTTTGATTACGTTGTCTTTCAGGCACATGTCCTTTGCACCAAAAAACGTTATATACATTTTGACATGATAAAACTCTTTCAGATAAGAAACATTACAAGGTATTTCGATGATGGCATAAGCCGGTCCTGCACTTGTGTTTACAAATCCGCCACTGCAAGAGCTCCTTGAAGTGCCTGAAGAAGATGATGACTCATGAGTAACGGAATCAAATATCACTTCGTTTTTCGAATTTATTCCGTATCTGACTTTGAAACCTGCTTCATCACGATATTTAACGGTAGCTTTGATTTCATAGCAAATTTTATTTTCAGGTGCATTAACATCAACACCTGCCGCAAGAATTTCGTCAAGATCCATTTCACGAATCTCACTCTTCATTTCAACTGCAGCATGAGGCACCAAAACAAGTTGCACATCGCTTGATTTGCCAAAGCCTGTATTTACATTCTGTGTTATCGGAATATAATCGTTACCTTTCATTGCACCGATATAGCAATCGCCTGATAACATATCAATTTGCACAAAGCCGTCTTTGTTGGTTACTTTTTTCTCTTTATTACCTATATTATCGGCAACAGTGACTAACGCATTTGGTACACTGTTTCCAAAGCTATCTACAACGCTGATATTTAATCTGCAATAATCAAGTATTTCAACATCAGTAGTGACAGTATGTCCGGCATAATTAACTGTCAGAGTCTGACTGCCTATTGTATCCTTATCAAATTCTGAAACAGTAAATCCGGAATTAACTGCATTTGATGTTCCATCTTCATAATACACAATTAAGACAAGACCCGTTGTCTCTATTTTGTCAAAAGGTGTATACTGCTTTTTTCTAAGGTCTGAGATAATTTCAACGTCGGTAATTGAAACCAAGGAATTGAAATCTCTTGAATATTTTTCAGCATAATTATGTGCCGAAGAACCTTCATATCCTAAAATTCTTGCAGACGAAGGTATAGTATAACTTGAAGCATATATATAAGCATTGGGATTAAGAATTGAAAGAGATTGTAAACTTGAACAACCGCTGAATGCACCGTCACCAATTGAAGAAACATTATTCGGCAATGTAATATCCGTGACAGAAGAACATCCTGCGAACGCATAGCTGTATATTTCTCCTAAGGAATTAGGTAATGAAATGCTTTCTAATGATGAACACCGATAGAACGCATAACTACCGATAGATAATAATTCGTCCGGCAAACGAACGCTTTTCAATTTTTCGCTGTTACTGAATGTGTGGGAACCGATTTTTGTAATTGCGTCAGGAATATACAATGTTTCCAAATAATCCTGTGAATAAAATGCGTAATCAACAATTTCATCAACAGCTTCGTCTATTGCATAATCTGTATCGGCTTTTTTTGCGGGATACATAATCAGCGTTGTGCAATCTTTATCAAACCAGACACCGTCAACTGATGTGTATGCAGAGTTTTCATCATCAATATTCACTTCCCGGAGCTGTTCACAATATGAAAAAGCATTATTCAGTCCGGATGTTCCGATCTCAACAGTTGCTGCGGGAATTTCGATTGACGACAATGAGCACGAAGAAAAGGCAGCGTTTCCTATTGATTGAAGCGAATCCGGAAGAAGAATTTCTGAAAGTGCAGTACAATTACTGAATGCACGATCCCCAATGAATGTAATTTCACCCATAAACTCCACATCCGAAAGAGAAGAGCAATTGTAAAACAAGTCACTGTTTATAACAGTTACATTTTCGGGAATTACAACGTTTGTTATTGATTGACATCCGTAAAATGCCCCCGAGCCAATACTGTTGAGCCTATCAGGCAATATTAAACTCGTTATTTTTCCGCAATTATAAAATGCCTGGCTTCCGATTGAAACAGTGAGCTGCGGAATATTAACACTCTCAAGAGAGATACATCTATAAAAAGCATTATCGCCGATACTTAAAATTCCTTCAGGCAAGTTTGCCAGTGCCAATTTGCTGCAGCCGCTGAACAAACCATCGGATATTTCTGTGATCTTATCCGGAAGAGTTATCTCTTCAAGTTCATAACAATAGCTGAATGCTCTGTCTCCAATGGTTTCAACGGTTTGCGGAATATTGATTTGAGTAAAGTCACAACCTGAAAATGCATAATCACCTATTGAAATAATTCTATCGGGTAAATCAATTGTTTTAAGTGAACAATCATAGAATGTGTATTCTCCGATCTGAACAATGCCTGACGGCAGTATTACTTCAGTAACTTTACTACATCTGTAGAAAGAATAGCTTGCGATGCTTGTAATATTTTCATCGATGTCAACAGTTTTGATGTCTGCCGCATATTCATACCACGGTACATTGTAATATGAATTGAAATCATACATATCACCGCTTCCGGAAAGCACTAAATCACCCTTGTAATTAAGCGACCAAGAAATATCATCACCGCATTTTCCCGAAGCCATTGTATTGCTGTAATTTCTGCCGCACACATCGCAATAAAAGTCATTATCAGTGTCATTGTGCTTTGAACACTCAAGTAATATCGGGAATGTGGCAGTTTCATAAACACCTTTCAATGACACAAAGAAATAATAAACATTACCTTCAACAAAATTGTATTCAAGCTTGAAGTTGTTATCGTTTCCGCTGTTATCATCGGACATTATAAATTTATTATCAGCGTCTGACAAATATATATATGTATTATAGTCACCTTCGGAGTATATCTGATATTTTTGGCTTACCTGAGGAACAAACCTATAGCAAACAGTTCCCGTTGAACAAGTAACATTGATTTTTTGACCGGGAAGAATTTCTTCTCTGCTCGGAGCACTATCATAACCGCATACATCGCAGAATTTATCTGCGTTTTCGTCAACGTGAGTTTTACACCTGATATCTATGGTTATTTCTCCGATAGACGTATCGGAATAAGAATACAGATAAATGTAATATGTCTTACCTTGCTCAAAATTATACGAAATATATTTATCGTTACTTCCAAACCAGGTTGAACCTATTGATTTCAAGTCACTGTCATATAAAACAGAGCCAACATTTATATTGTTTTGAGCCTCATTTGTAAAATATACATTATATGTACCGCTGACAGACGGAACATATTGATAATAATATCTTTCATATTTGTGTAAATTACAAATAATTTTTTCTCCGTTTGTAATTTCCGGCATTTCCATAACATTGACATTGAAATCAGCCTCAAGATCTTTATAAGATACCGTTACAGTCTTTTCACCGACAGTTGACAAATCAACCGTCGATATTTCATATTCCGTTACCAAAGCCGAGGTATTGTCGTCATATTCTGCTTTAACAACCAGTCCTTCTTCGTTAAAATTTTCAATATGATAATACTCCGTGCGATTCGGTAAGGAGGATATTACAAGGTTCGAAAGCTTTCCCTCTTCAACAAATGTTCTTGAATAAGCTTTTGCATAACTTTCAGCGGTTGAATCAGCTCTGCCGTAGATTACTGCAGATTCAGGAATCGTTGAACTTGAATCATAAATTATCGTCTCTGGATTTAAGAATTTTACAAATTCAAGTGCATAGCACCCGTACAATGCATAAGATCCGAATTTTTTAACACTTCCGGGAACAGTTAAGCTTTTTAGATTTTCACAAGAATAAAAAACATCTGAAGAAATTTCAGTTAAACTGTCAGGCAAAACTACGCCGGACAAACTCTTGCAATTGCTGAATGCATAACTGCCAATCGATAAAACGCCCTCTTTTATTTCAACATTTTCCAGATTACCGGAAGCGAACGCATATGCCCCAATCGTTCTGACAGTGCCGGGAATGATTATGGACGAAAGTTTTGAATTGGAGAATGATGATGCTCCAATCGTGACAACCGACTCCGGTATTGTGTAGGTGCTTTCGGTTTTTCCGACAGGATAAAGCAAAATCTCCGTTTTATCCTTATTGAAAAGCACACCGTCAACAGACGCATATTCCTCGTTGTTTTCATGGACATTTATTTCAGCCAACTCTGAGCAGCCGTAAAACGCACCGGCGCTTATTGTCCTGACACCGGCAGACACAAATACTGATTCCAATTTGGCACAATACCCAAATACATAATCATCAATTTCCGTTAAACTATCAGAAAGTTTCACAGACTGTAAGTTACGGCAAGAATAGAATGCACATTCGCCAATAGCAGTTACACAGTCCGGTATTGTTACCGTTGTCAAGCTATTGCAATACTCAAAAGCACCGTAACCTATAGATTCAACAGAATTGGGAATTGTTACGGTTTGCAGAAGTTCACAATCATAAAAGGCATTACCGTCAATCGCTTTTATCGTTTGAGGCAAATTAACAGAAGTTACCTTTGCAAGATTTCTGAATGCAGACACACCGATATTTTCAGTTCCATCATTTACCACTACAGAGGTGATTTCGTCTTTGTGCTCATACCAAGGCGAAGGATTATAGGATGAACTTGAAAAATCATAATCATACATTTCTCCTGTACCGCTTATTTCAAGCACATTCTTCAGATTCAATGTCCATGTGAGACTATCTCCGCATGTACCCGATGCAATAACCGTGTTCAGGTCGATATTACACAAATCACAAAAATCGTCAGAATCACTGTCTGAATGGCTGTAACACTCTGCAATTAAATCAATCGTTCCGTTATCTGACTCTGACAAGTAACGTGCCGATACATAATACGCTTTGTTTTCCTCAAAACTGCAATTGGCGCTTTCATAACCGCCGGTCAGATAATTACTGTCAGCATCATAAATAGCTATACGAGTATCATATGAAGAATTCTTTGCATAGAATTTATACCTACCGCTTACTGACGGTATGAATTTGACAAATTCTTCGTTTGTACCGTTTATATCCAATTGAACCGTTTCATTCAGATTGATATTCGGTGTCTTTCTGACCGTAATGTCAAATTGTGCAGTAAATTGCTTATAGGTCACAGTAATTGTCTGTGTTCCGATAAGGCTTTGATCAATTTCACTTACAGTGAATCCGGCAGTTTTTTCTGCAGTTGTTCCGTCGTCATATGTAATTTCTATTACAAGCCCAGATGTACGAAGAGATTCAAAGTCATAATATGATACCTTTGAGGGAAGCTGCAAGATACGTATAGAAACGGTTTCCTTTGCGTCTAACGCTATGAATGTACAGCCTGTTTTATCAGCCATATCTTCGGCAGTAGAACCGATATAGCCGCGAATTACAGTGATTTTTTCCGGCAAATACGTGATATTGGCATCGGGATTGAGAATAGTTAATTCATTCAGATTGTTACAATAGGAAAAGCTCCAGCCTATATTTTCAAAACAAGCCGGCAAAGTAATTTTTCTAAGATTGTTGCAATTATAAAATGCATAGCTTTCAACAGCAATAACTGTATCGGGCATAATATACTCTTCGCTATTTCTGCTTTCCGGATAGTAAATTACAGTTTCCTGTTCATAGTCGTATAAAACACCGTCAACAACAACGAAGTTTTCTCCTCCGGCTACAGAAATTGTTCCGGTATATGAGGCAAACGCCAATTGTCCGATTTCGGTTACAGTTGTGGGAATCGTTATCGAGCTGACATTTTTTAGTTCGGAGAACACCCACGTTCCGATTGAAGTAATACCTTCATCGATTGAAACAGATTTGATAAAATTTGTGTAAAGCGGTGCAATTTTACCGTTGTTTATCGCCCCGCTGCCTGAAATTGAAAGTTCTCCGTTAGCAGTAAGCTTCCAAGTCACACTGTCACCGTGTGTACCTTCTGCGATAATATCGGTCATTTTAATGCCGCATTCGTCACATACACCGTTACTGTCGGAATCTTCGTGAGGACACAATGAGGCAAGCACGCTGTCAGTATTGCTCTTCCCAATACCGATATAATATATTTTTCCTGCTTCAAATGAGGCTTCATAAGCATTATCACTGTCAGAGCTCCATACTCCCCATTCATGTATTGCCGTTAAAGTTGTATCATAAACATAAAATTCAGTATAGTTTGAGACAACCAGATTAAATGAATACGTTGCGGTACGCTGAGGTACAAACTTGAAATAAGTTGTTTGTGAATTAGCCGGAACCGTCTTTTCAGATCCAACCAACAGGGATTGTTCTGTCAGCGAACTGAATAAAACACTGACATTTCCCGAAACACCATAACGGTATGTTGAAATATAATAGGTTTCTCCGGCATTAACGAATAAACCCTCCTGAGAAGATGAGGAATGATATATATATTTAAGTCTGTTTCCGCTGGAGTCATAAACATATGAATATCCGCTGTTATCGCCCCGGATTTTCATATTTATATATTCTGATTTTTCAGGAACAAACCTTAAGAATGATGTGTTACCATCTACAGAATACGTTCTTTCCTCTCCAACAACAATGACACCTTTGCAGATATCTTCGCCGCATATATCGCAGTATTTGTCTGAATCCGTATCTGAATGTCCGGTTGCGTTTATCACTTCAACAACATTTTCACCGCAATAATCACAAACGCACGTTCTGCTTCCATTGGTTGTGCAGGTGGGTGCAACAGTCTGAATCCATTCTCCTTGATGATAACACTCAAGTCGAACATAAAAAGACCCGCTGACATTTGAAGAATAAAAATTCACTTGATATGTATATGTTTTGTCTTTTTTCAGATTGTAAGATAAACAGAAGTGCCCATTTGAACCTCCGGAATCATTTGATGTCAGGTAATTTCCACTATCATCATAAAGACTGCAGTATGTGTCACAATATGAGTTATCCTCAGTATATGAATATAATTTAAAGCGACCGTCATATGTCGGCGTAAAATTAACATTAACAGATTCGCCGGCGTCAAGTGTAATAAGTACAGATGAATCCTTAGTTATTGATGTTGCCGATGTTTTGCCGCAAATATCACAAATGTTATCCTTGTTAACGTCCTTATGTGCAGCAATAACGGTTTGCGAAAGGGTGTTACCGCATACTGTACATTTATAAGTTACAGTTCCGTTTTTTGTGCACGTTGCTTCAACTGTTTCATATACTTCATAGCTGTGTTCTGACATCGGAATTTCTCTTGTAATATGCTCTGAGCAACAAACACAATCACAACTTTCATAGCCAACACTTGTGCAGGTAGGAGCTGTGATTTGCAACCAGTCACCTTTATGGTTACATGCCAGTGTAACCATTATCGTTCCGCCCGATGAAGAATAATATTTTGCTCCAAGATAGTAAAGCTTACCGGCATTAAAGCTGTATGTAACAGAAAAATTACCGTTTCCGCCTGCATCATCATTTTCGGCCAATTTATTCATTTGCTCATCATATATATATCCGTAAGTATCGCTGTAACTTTCTGAGACAGATTTAAATGTATATTCACCATCTACAGCCGGAACAAATTTGACAAATTCTATTTTTCCGGAAGCAAGCTCCAGGCTGATTGTGTCACCGAGAGAAATTTCCTGATATATCTTTTCCTTAATTGTAACCGTATAAGTATCGGTAAAACCTCTGTATACAACTGTAAGTTCACATATGCCGGTGCTTTTTGATTTAAAGCCGCTGACATTGAATCCTGTTTGTCTTACTGCGGTTGTCCCATCAGCAAAATGCACTGATACTGTAAGATCCTTTAAGGAAAATACATCTCCCTGCATATATTCGCTCTTAACGGGAACAGCTTCAATAGACGATATTTCGCCTTCATCAATTATAATTACCTTGTCACCAAATTCATTTTCAACGGCATATAAATATATGTCCGAATCAACATAACAATATATTTTTCCGGAGTAATATTCGAAAGAATTGTTTTTAAGCTCACATATCGAACCGTTAAAGATTGCTTTTTGAATTTTGCTTAAAGCAAATGCATCAGGCAAAACAGATTTAACATTTGAGTTGATAACCAGTTGGGCAATATCGGCCTTGCTGAAAGCAAAGCTTCCAATCTCATATACATTATCGGGAACCGTATATACATCTGCTGTTTTTCCGCTCGGATACGCATAAAGAACAGTTACAGTCTTCGTTTCTTCACCATCTGTCAGCGATTTTTTTGAAAACAAAATTCCGTCTTGTGAAAAATAAGTTCCGTTATCCTCAGCAACGTTTATTTCATCTACCGAACCGAAACAATACATTAACATTGTATCGATTTCCGAAACACCAGACGGAATATTGATATCCGCGACATTTAAACCACCGAAAACAGTTCCAAGTACCGATTCTATAGAACTATCCTCAGCAAAAACAATATGATCGATAAGATCATCATATACATTAAGCGAAGTATCAACTTCTGTCATTTTTCCGGTTCCGTTTAAAACAAGAGTTTTGGTTTCAGAATCAATTGTCCAGGTAATGTTTTCTCCGATATTTCCGCTCATTGCAAAACATAAGCATTTTTCATCGTGATTAATGATTTTATGTTGAATTAAATTTTCTTTGCAAAACTCATGCTGAGATGATTCATTGACACAGGAAACACAATAGTATGAAGGATGCGTCATTTCCGACATATGCGGTGCAAGGAACTGCTCTGCCTCAGATTCAAAAAAATCTTCAATGGTGTCGTAATCAGAAGCAATGTAACTTGTGTTGAATTTATCATTCAAATAATTAATAGTATCATCTGTAAATTCTGTTTCAGTAACGGTAATACCCGGAATATCTAAACCAGAAATCACTTCATATTTAAGATAATTTGACATCATATACGAATAAGCTTTCGCATATTCAATATTATCAAATGAAATCTCAGGGGATTGATCTAAAACAGAAGTTGAAGAATAATTTATGATACTTTCTAATGCAAAAGCATATGCAGATAAATCCTCAGTTAAATCATATGTAAACGCTACTACTCCGGCAGGCACAGTTACTTCTTTCAAGCTTAACATTAAAACAAAAGAACCTGTTCCCAGACTCTGTATATTCTCAGGAATGTTAATTCTTTCAAGATTAAACATATACATAAAAGCACTGTCTTCAATAGTTTCAATGCTATCGGGTAACACAAGCTCTTTTACAGACCAGCAAAAACTAAATGCCATGTTTCCTATTGATTTGATTGAAGAAGGCAATGTAATATCTGTTAAGTTAAAACAATATGCAAAAGCAGCGTCGCCAATGGATGTTATACCTTCCGGCAAAACAACTTGTGTTAAATTTGTACAAAATGCAAAAGCAAACGCACCGACAGAGGTTATTCCTTCTTCAATGACTACTTTCTTTATATCGGTTGCATACGAGAACCACGGAGTATTAACAGCTATTTCATCGTCTTGGGCAGATTCATAATCAGGCATAGCTCCACTGCCGCTTATTGTAAGCGTTTTTGTTTCTTCATCATACTCCCACATAAAATCTGTTTCATCTGCAAATGTTGCAACTGAATTTCTTAAAGAAAATGTTGTCATAGTTGCAGTTGATTTTTCTGTATTACAACTTTCAAACATATTTGAAGCAAACTGATCAATATCATTTTTCATTTGCTTCGTTAATTCAAGCAGTTTAGCCACATTTTCTGACTGCTTGTTTTCAGAAGATAAAAATGCGCTTTCATCTTCTGTCGTGAATTCTTCCTCATTTGTTTTTTCAACCGCAGATGCCTTAAAAAATGACCAATCCATTCCTACGAATTCATTTAAAGGAACACAAGTCATCAGCATTAGCACAGCCAAAAATAATGCAATTGTTTTTTTTAATGATTTTTGCATAAAATCTCCTCCTCTATAATTAACGAATAAGTCACTTCACAACAATATAATATAAATTCAATTCAGAACGATGCTTTTCTTGTGTAAATACACTTATTCCTCTGACACTTTGAATTATACATATTTGAGCAAAATTATTCAATAGTTTTTACACATTATCAGGTGTTTCGCTTAAAGGATACTAACGGGTATAACAAAACCTCATCCTGATATTATGTTTAAATATCAGATGATGAGGCTGATTTATTACGTCTGTTTTCTCTTTTAATTTTGACTTTTTGTATTGTTATGTAGCAACAAATATTTTCTTCATTAGTCTTCTCCTATTTGTGGGAAAGCAGTACTACCGTCTCGAATGTCAAATTTTCAGTCGGAACAGAAATTTCAGTATCGTTACCGTCATTCCCATCATAACAGATGGGAATGCGGAACTTAATCTTTTTGAGTATCTGTCCGTTTTCAGTCGGTTCCGGGTTAATCTCGATGCGTTCAATAATGCTACCGAGAAACTCTTTCTTTTCAGCATCCGTGAACTTTGGATATATTATATCAAAGAATAACAGAAATTGATATACCTTTTCCTGAGAAATTTTGTCTTTGCGAATATTTTCAAGCCGTTCATAAACAGCAGATAATTCTTTTTCCGTTTCTGCTATATCACGGTATAATCCGTTAAGCCTTAACTGCATATCATCGTACTTCTTGTTGTAGAACTCATCAAACATATCAAGGCTGTCCATAGTTTTGCCGAGCTTTTCTTTTGACATATTAAGCTGACGGAGCTTCTTGTTAAGACTTTCAATCTCGGCTTCGATTTCGTCTGTATCAATCCTTGCGTTAATCTTTTGCTTGATTGCTTCTTCAAACTTCGGATTTTTAACTATCTTTGATATAAATTCCTCGACTGCAGAATTAACTCTCTCCTGATGAACCTGTTTTCTGTAGGAGCATTTGTGACCATCGAGCTCCAATCTGTGTTTACAGGCATAATACCAATAGTCACGGTAAAATGTGCCATCCTTTTTTCTCTTTCTGTTTACACTTCCGTACATAGGCTGACCACATTCGGGACAACAAACGATACCCGAAAGCAAGTGCTGATGCTCAAGGCTGTACACCTTCTTATTCTTAATGCCTGTTTTCTTTCGTTTGTCCTGAGCCAAAAGCCAATCTTCTTCAGATATAATTGCATCGTGTACACCGTCATAAATCGGGTATTCGTCCTGCTTTACAATATGATATTCGTTTCTTGCTCCGTTTACCTTTTCGGTTTTTCTTCTGCCGTACGCCAACTTACCGCAGTAAACGGGATTATCAAGAACAAGCTTAACAAAGTGTGCAGAGAATGTGCTGAGTGTACCGTTTTGCCTTGGTTTCTTTTCATAGCCGTGCTGATTAAGATATTTGGCAATACCGTTCGCTCCCATATTAGTGTGGATGCACTGGTCATATATAACCCTGATTGCCTCGGCTTCATCCTCTGCAATTTTCAGTTCGCCCTTATCAAGATAATATCCGTAAGGTGCAAAACCTCCGTTCCACTTGCCCTCTCTTGCTTTTTGCTTTCTCCTTCCATAGTCTGAACAAGAATATTCTCTCGCTCGATTTCAGCAACAGCAGATAAAACGGAAATCATCAGCTTACCGCTGTCCTTTGAGCTGTCAATGCCATCCTCCACGCAGATCAGATTGACACCGAAATCCTGCATGAGCTGCAAAGAGTTCAGGACATCCGCCGCATTTCTGCCGAATCGGGATAACTTGAATACAAGCACAAAATCTATACTATCCTTACCGCTTGCAATATCATCGAGCATTCTTTGAAAATCAGGTTTGCCGCCTATATTGTCCGAGACTCACTTTAACTACGAATCTCGGACCTTTTTCAGACTGTTTTTTTACAGCCCCATTGCAATAAAAACTAATATAGATTTAAATGTTTGCGTTACGGTAATGAAAAATAGTGAAAAAATAGTGTAATTTTAGTGGAGTTTTTGATGTGTTGTGGTATAATAAGTACAGTAAAATATCAAAGGAATGATATGATGATTAAGATTACACTAACAAATGACATACTTAAGAAAATCTCTGTGATAGATGAAAACAGATTTGTTGTCCGTTCTGTCGAACTGCCTGCAATCACACAAAACAGATTGAGAAAAAATTCAAAGAAGAAAAGCTCATATGCTTCAAACAAAATTGAGGGCAATCCTCTTACGGAAACCCAGGCAAACGAGGCTATGGAAAGAGATGCACACAAGCATTTCCTTAAACCTGAACAAGAAGTAAGAAACTATTTTCTCGCATTGGGCTTACTTGAAGAAAAGCTGAAAAAGAATGTGCCTTTTTCCAAAGAGCTTATACTTGAAGTTCAGGCAATGGTTGAAAAGGGTGCATCAAAGGAGAAAATCGGCCTCAGAGGTGAAATGCCTCCCGGTGTACTGTTTGCCGTTTATGACAGCGAAACCGGTGCTCCCGAGTATATACCACCCGAGTACAGTGATATTCCCGCACTTCTTGATGAGCTTGTAGAGTACGTAAACACAACAGACGACCATCCGCTTATTGTTGCTGCAGTGGTACACTATCAGCTTGTCACCATTCATCCCTTTGAAGACGGCAACGGCAGAACCGCAAGACTGATGTCGGGTTACATTCTTGATTTGAACGGTTACGGCTTTAACGGCATCGGTTCATTGGAGGAATATTTTGCCTATGACCCTGATGAATATTACGCTTCGCTTCAGATGGGGTTGCCTGCTCTTTATTATTCAGGCAGAGAGAATCCGCCTCACCCTGAGATATGGATAAACTATTTCCTGAGAATGATGGAGCTGTACTCAAAAAAGGTTTGTGAAATTTCAATGTCAGGTATAGAGAGTGAATTGGATTCTGCCTTATCACACCTGAATACAAAAGAAAAAGAATTTTTGGCTTTATTGCTTACCAAGCGTATGTTTGAATTTGCTCCTATTGATGTAAGCAAGCTACTTAATGTTACGAACAAAACCGTTATCAACCGTTGTGCCAAGCTTACAAATAACGGCTTCCTGACTCCTAATATTGTCAAGGAACGAATCCGTTCGTATTCATTAAGTAATTTTGCTAAAGAAAACAGCAAGGATATTATTTCAAAAATAAATGGGTAAGGATGTGTGATAATGACACCAGACGAGAAAGATTGGAAACTATTCAGAAGTAAAATCGCTTTATGGCAGGAAAATTATATAAACAAACTCAACAAGGAATATGCGGCGATACTTTGCGGTGATGAATCGCCATCCGAGAAATTTTGGCACTTAGAGAACAAAATTAATGCGGACAAAAAGAGCCGAGGGGTTCAGACACATCTTCGCAGAAGCACTATGCTTGAGGACATTATCTCTTTGCTAAATGACGAAGTTATAACATATGATGATTTAATCGATTTCAGCGGTGACATGAAGGAAAAAATTAAGTTTGTTTTTACAGACAGATAAAAATTTTTGCTGCTCTCATTGTAAGGGCAGTTTCTTTTTGTCAAAACCAACGCTTAATGAAAAATAGTGAAATATTAGTGAAAATTTGTTTCTTTGAAAAATATATATTTTTTTAACAGAGCCATTTTCGAGTGCATTTTGCCCTTAGTAATACGGGTAGAATGCACCATTTTATAATGGATTTTTTGCTAACGGGGTACTGTTCATTTTGCAAATTTCTATCGTCTGATTTACCGAATTGCGGTTTTTACTCCTTTGATAATTTTCTATCTTTTCAAAAGAACCATTTATTTGCTAATTTTCCTCGGTTCAGATCGTTGAAAATTAGCTATTTTCAAACGGAAATCTCAATAACAATGCCGGTATCGTTCAATTAATTTCCATCTGATTTATACCGGCCGAAGAAGAAATGTGTTGTTTTATCAGCTTTTAGCATTCAGCCAAACTGCCTTATATACTTAAAGTTATTACTAACTTAATTAAAATATATATTTTCTCTTCTCGGTCAGTATATATTTCAGTCTTACTCTACTCAGTTTTATTACTTGCGGTATTTACGCATACTCACCGCTTGTTTTCGGCACAGTTAAAACATATAGCTTTGCAGGTTTACCCTTGCCCTGATATTCGCGACGAAGCAGTTTGTATTTCTCAAGTTCCCGTTGCAAGCGTGTTGCTTTATCATATCTGCAACCGAGTTTTTCGCTTGTTTCGGCAATGGTATAGAAGATAAATACCTCACCGTTTTTATCACACCAACCATTTATTGTAGATAACTGCATTCTATCGAGCATTAAGCCGTAAAGTAGCTTTGCCTCTGCAGATAAAGCCTTATATTCATCCGTAAACAACACCTTCGGCATTTTGAAGAAGATTTTGCTTTGCGGTTTCTCATAAAAGATATCAATATTCAGATTTCATCACGCTCCTTTTTATTTTCGGTAGCTGCTTCCGAAATTAACTGTACGGCTTCAAACATATACATTGAATTTACTGCTTGTCTGCGACTTGGTGCATGAGATTCTGTATGCCGAGTATCAAGTCTTGGTCTGCCACGACCACGCTCTATTTCTTCCAAAAGCATTCCTCCTTTAAATGTGTATTTTCGGGTTGATTTTCAATGCTTTTTTCGTCTGTAATGCATTTTATTTCGTTGGTAGGGTAATTCCATTAACTGCATATCAAAAGCATCTTTTTGCCGTTTCACCCGAAATAGTTCCTGCCCCGGGATCTCACCGGAACGTCGCCTTGCTCATATCATTGCAAAGTCATATCACTTTCGGACGGTTATTAAATTTTCAAGGTACATAGCAAAAATAAAAAGCACCGTACAAACTCGAATGGACACAGTTATCCCACATCCAATCGACTTTCGTTACGGTGCTTGGTGGTTTTTCAGCTCTGAAGGCAGAACTGCCCCGCTTACGCGATTAAGAAAGTGGGTTCTTTCATCTCTGCAACACAAAAATTTAAGTTTTTGCTGTGTTGCTCTCTTGAAAGATATGTACATTCGACTTCATACGGCGCTCGGAAGATTTTCAGCCTGTTAAGGTTCTGCTCTGCTTGCACGATTATAAGTCGTTTATTAAATTGTGGTCCTTAGTATAGAACAAATGTTCATGGTTGTCAATAGGTTTTTGAAAACTCATTTTGAGGTGATGATTCTGCTCAACACCTTTTCG
>JBJEOJ010000017.1:0-4277 GCA_051880655.1 Acutalibacteraceae bacterium
ACCGGGCAACCCGAAAAAAGGTTGCCCGGTTGCCGCTTTCATAGTATAATGTTGCTGTAAAAAAAGCAGAGAATTCTGTTTTGCTTGTGTTATCAATGATTTGAGTTTCATTGTGACGTGTAATTATATCAATGCGGCAGTTTGATTTTTCCGTATAAAATATGTTAGAATACAAAAACACGTGTATAAGAATAAGGAGTGATTGAATTGAAATCACAGTATTTTAAAGGGCTTTATCAAGGTCTGCCTATTGCTCTGGGCTATCTTTCGGTTTCTTTCGGGTTTGGTATCATGGCAATGAGAGCAGGACTGAGCGTTCTTGCAAGTGTCGGAATATCATTTACTAATCTGACTTCTGCCGGACAAGCCGCAGGGGTAGGAGTAATAGCCGCGGGAGGAAGTCTTGCCGAAATGGCTGTTACACAAATCATTATAAATCTGAGGTATTCGTTAATGGGTATCTCGCTTTCTCAAAAGCTTGATAAATCTTTTACATTACCGAAAAGACTTATAGCAGCTCACGGAATCACAGATGAAATTTTTGCTGTTGCGTCAAGCAGAAAGGAACCGTTGACAGCTTCTTATATGTATGGTCTTATGACTTTTCCCATAATCGGTTGGACTGCCGGCACACTTTTGGGTGCACTTTTCGGACAGCTGCTGCCGGAAAATGTTTCCAACGCTTTGGGACTTATGCTTTATGCAATGTTTATTGCGGTTTTTGTTCCGGCGGCAAAAAAAGAAATAAGCGTTCTGATAAGTGTTGTTATTGCTTGTTCGCTGAGTATATTTTTTAAATTTGTCATTCCGTCTTTGAGCAGCGGTTTTGCAGTAATAATCAGTGCAGTTCTTTCTGCGGCAATTTGCTCGTTGATTTTTCCGATTAAAGAAGAATCCGAAGAAAATAAAACGGAGGAAAAGGCATGAGTATAGTTCTTTATATTGCGGTTATGGCGGTTGCGACCTATATTGTAAGGGTTATTCCGTTTACCGCTTTCAGAAACAAAATCAAGTCCCGATTTTTCCGCTCTTTTCTTTATTACATACCGTATGCGGTTTTGAGCGCACTTACCGTTCCGGCTATTTTTTATTCGACAGGCGATTTTTTGTCTGCTGCCGTCGGTACTGCTGTTGCGGTAGTTCTCGCATATTTTAATTTGCCTCTTATTGTTGTTGCAATTGCAGCAAGTTTGGGAGCACTTTTAATAAGCTTTTTCTGTTAGAAAAACGACAACCCCTTTTGCTTTAATGTGTTGTATTTATTTTGTCAGACCGAGAGCAATGCCGATTTTTTCGGTGACAAAAGCAAGAATTGCGAACGGAAGCGAACGATAAATCTGATTAAAAATCTGTCCGAATCTGGTGTTGTGAAGCCATGCGTTAGCCTGTGTCGGAATCGGTTTTTCCACTCTGCCGTCATACTGAAGCTCAAAAGCCTGAGAATAGGTTACGCCGCCCTCGCCGTGAAGCTGAAAACGCACATAGCAGCCGAGCTCGTCTTCAAAGTTGTTCAGATCAATTGTGTAATCGGTTGAAATGACTTTGCCGTCCGCAATCCATTCAATTTTTTGACAGTCTCTGCCCGGGTCAACCGCAACGCTCAATGTGTTTGCTTCCTGATCAACTTTTATGCTTTTAACAAGCGGAACAAGACCGTTGCCCTCAAATTCGTTGTTTTTGTCTGTCTTGTCAAAACGGCTTGCGGCAAAGAAAGAACCGCCGATCATAGCTTCTTTCACATGCTGTTCGTCATTGACTTCAAGCGGGAACAGCTCAAAGCTTCTGCCGACTTCTTCAAGCAATTCCGAATCATCATCTGCAAAGACCCAGATGTTTCTGCCTGTGGGAATAACGACCTGCAAAAGTTCGTCCCAAAGAGCGCGGTCAGCTCTTGTGACAATGTCTTTGTTATTGACAATTTCCATGCCGAGACAGGTTTTGCATGATGTGAAAATATCTGCAAAATATGCTATGTAAGAATCCCAGTGCGCACGCTCGGGAAATGCGTTTGAGTTCAGCCAGTCGCCGACATGGTTAAGTACGGAATAGCCGCCTGCTTTTTCAATGGCAAGCGGAGCACTTTTATAATCGTTTTCAGTGCCCCAGACACCCTGACCGTAGGTGGTGAAATATCCGTTGACATGGGTTTTGGAAAGCACGGCCATGTTGCATTCAATGCCGCCCGTGATGTCGGTCATGCCTCTGCCGTCTCTGTCGGATCCGGTTGTGATTCTTTGATAGGTTTCTTCGTCCATCGGATAAACCGTGCGGAATTTGTTGAAGATGCCGTTGGTTTCTCTGTCTTTGTTCCAACCGTAGTTGATAACACCGTGGTCGGTCATGGCAAGAATATCATAGCCGGCGTCATAATAAGCTTCCACCATTTCCGTAAGGGTAGGGTCGCCGTCGCTTGCGTTGCAGTGGGTGTGCAGATTGGCTTTGTAGGTGTCCCAATTATCCCAGTCAACGCTTTCATAAGGATTAACAATCGTGTAATCCGTCTGACCTTCGGCAAAAGCGGATATGCCGAAAACAGAAAGTATCATTACAGCCGACATAAGGATTGAAATAAACTTCTTCATAAAAATTCCCCTTCCAAAATTCATGGTATATCAGAATATTATCACAACCGCTGTTTTAAGTCAATAAGAATGAAATGAATATGAAAAAATATTATTAGCTGTGACTAACTTTATTGCAAAACAAACAATTATAGTTTATAATGTTGATAAATGACGAGACGAGTCGAATTTCGTCTCATTTTTCACGGAGGAAAAATTATGAAACAGGTTTCAAGAAAAACCATCATCAACTTCTGCTTGCCGCAGTTTGCGGTGGGCTTGTTCACAACCATGCTCAACAACTACCTGATTTATTTTTATCAGCCGACCGAAAGTTCGGGACTGCCGGTTCTGATTACGCAGGGCTATGTTGTTTTCGGAATCCTTACGGTTATCGGTCTGATCAAAGCCGTCGGCCATGTTATCGACGCTTTTTCTGATCCGATTGTTGCCGGAATCAGCGACAAGAGCAAAAACAAAAACGGACGCAGAATCCCCATGATGAAGTATTTTGCCGTTCCGTTTGCACTCAGCGCACTTCTGATTTTCTGGTCGCCGAGTCAGAATCAGATGTTCAATAACATCTGGCTTGCCGTTTTCATTTGGGCATATTTCGTTTTCTATACGCTTTACATGATTCCGCACAACGCTCTTTTGCCGGAAATGATAACAGACGAGGGCAAGCTCGTTGATGCCTATACATACAGCTCGCTTTTCTTTGTTGTCGGCAGTATGCTCGGCTATGCAACCACGGCAATTGTTGCCGTGATGAAAAAAGCGTTCGGTCTGGAACCGATTATGGCATGGAGACTGACTTTCCTTGTGTTTACGGTTATCGGAGTGGTTTTGCTTTTGATTCCGTCGCTGACAATCAAGGAAAAAGAATATGTAAACTCCGTCAGACCGACCGTTCCGCTTATGGCTTCACTCAAACACGCTTTTTCAAACAAGCATTTTGTAATTGTAACGCTGGGTCAGCTGTTTGAGGGCACAGGAATGAGCTTTTTCCAGGCGTGCATTATGTATTACATAACCGAACTTATGGGAATACCCGAAGAACAGTCAATAATTATTATGGCAACATCAATCGTCGGTTCTCTTGTGCTTTATCCGCTGATTAACAAATGGTCAAAGCGCAAGGGCAAAAAGATTCCGATGCTTGTCGGCTGTGTTGTGTTCACGGTTGCGGAATTTGTCATTTGCTTTGTTGACTTTTTCCCGAAAGATCATAAAATGGCAACCGCAATTGTGTTTGCGCTGTTTGTGTCTCTTCCGTTCGCCGTGCTGAACATTCTTCCGTCTTCCATGATGGCAGATGTCATTCAGTATGACACAATCAAGACCGGTGTCAATCAGGAGGGTACTTTTGCGGCGGCAAAAAGCTTTGTTACCAAAATGGGAACTTCGCTTGCCATTATGATTGTTCCGTCTCTTGTTGTTATCGGTGCGGCAACCGGTGAAAGCGTCGGCAAAAAAGGACTTTTACTCACGGCAATTGTCGGCGGTCTGTTTACTTTGGCTTCCGTTATTGTTTATTTGTTCTATAAAGAAAAAGAAGTGCTTTCTGTCATCAGAGAGTCGAAGAAACAGGGCGAAACAGCTGCGGCTGAATAATTCGAGGAGATAAGTTTGAATAAATTCAAACTTGAAGTAAGAAGTAAGAGTGAAAAGTGAAAAAGTGCGGTGATTTTGCCTGCGGCAAAATTGATTATAATT
>JBJEOJ010000018.1:0-20453 GCA_051880655.1 Acutalibacteraceae bacterium
TGCTCCTTACAACCGATTACGGAAAGATTTTCTCTACTGTCAAGCAGGGTATTTGTTTTCTGCTTTTCGTGAAGATGAAGCGATGCTTTGAATGCGAGAACTGTTTTTACCGCCTCGTCAAGTCTTTCCTGAGTAAGTCGTCCGTCGGATAGAGCTTTTTTCAAATAACCGATATCCTCATCGTGAACACGGTAATACAAAATCATATCACAGCCTGCCATAAGCATTTCGGGGATAAAATCGTGACGGCGTTTTTTAGAGGTAATACCAACCATATGAGAAGCGTCGGTTATTATCAATCCGTTAAATCCTAATTTACCTCTCAGTAAATCCTGAAGAAGCTCCGGTGCTACTGTTGCGGGCATAATTTCCCCGTCCTTAATTCCGGGGCGAAGCGCACGGCTGTATGCCGGCTGCATTATATGACCTATCATAATGCTGGGCACACCTGCATCAATCATACCCTTATAAATTTTTCCAAAGCTTTCGTCCCATTCTTCACAGGAAAGATTATTTACCGTAGTTACAAGATGCTGGTCGCGTTCATCACAGCCGTCACCGGAAAAGTTTTAGAATCTCTGTATTACGAAAAGACAACAGATTAATGATATAAATTCCCCCAAACCCATTGAATTATATTTATTTTTGTGTTATATTCTCACTTGGAAAGTTTCTTTTCAAAAAAATAAAGCCCACAGGGCGAAAAACAAAGGAGTATCAAACATGGAAAACCAGAATCAGACACCAAACCAACAACCCTATCAGATGACCGGACAGATGCCGGAGCAGATGCCGCAAAAGCCGGCAAAAAAGAAGATGGGAAAAGGCAAGAAAGCATTAATAATAATCGTCGCAATAGTGGTTGTTTTTATTCTTGCAATTGCCTTAACCCCAACCGATGAAACGGCAGAAACAACCGCTTCCGCTTCAACCAGCACCGCCGCCGAAGCCGCCGAAAAAACCGAAGCACCAACCGAAGCAGCCGAAAAGACAGAAGCAACGACAGAAGCAACAACAAAAGCGGTTTCGCTTGAATTCAGCAATGCCCTCGGTTCGGCAAAAGGCTATCTTGAATATAGCAGCTTCTCAAAAAAAGGCTTAAAAGATCAGCTTAAATATGAAGGATATTCAGACGAAGCCTGTGATTATGCGGTTGAAAACTGCGGCGCAGATTGGAACGAACAGGCAATCGGTAGTGCCGAAAATTATTTAAATACTTCTGCTTTCTCACGCTCCGGTTTAATTAATCAGCTTAAATATGAAGGCTTCACAGATGAACAAGCTGAATACGGAGTTGAAAACTGCACAGTAGATTGGAATGAGCAGGCAGCAAAAAAAGCACAAGATTATCTTGAATATGATTCATTCTCACGTCAGGGCTTGAAAGAACAACTTGAATATGAGGGTTTCACCGCCGAACAGATTGAATACGGTCTGAAAGCAGTCGGCTATTAATTTACAAATCGCATAAAACAAAAAAAAATCCCCACCGGCTCGCACCCGGTGAGGAATTGAAAAGCATAAATCAGAGTTTTAAAGGTGAGATCAAACACAAGTTGCACTCTTAATCTATGTCATGGGGTATAATATCATATTTTTGATGTTTTGTCAATGCGAAAAAATTGATAAAACACAAAGATATGAGGTAGAAAAATGAAACAAAAATTCACAAAACGCTCAGACGGCAGGTTTACCTGCTCAATTTATTTGGGAAAGGACGGTAGCGGAAAAAGAAAATATAAAACACTTTACGCAAAAACTCAAAAAGAACTTCAGAAAAAATATAATGAAGCAATCGCACTGCTTGAAAAAGGCATTGATCTTGCCGCACAAGACGAGACCTTTCAAAAGTGGGCTGAACGCTTCATAAAGAACAAACAAGGCAAGGTAAGCGAAAATTACCGCAAAAGCCTTGAATATGAGCTGAAATATCTTGAAGTGCTGAATGATAAGCCGATCGCAAAAATCAAGCCGTATCAGCTTCAGGATATTTTAGACAACCTTGCAAACCGTGAAGAAAATCCGCTGTCGCATAAGACTTTGAAATGTATCAAAAACATAGCGGATAACATCTTTGAGCTTGCTGTCAATAACCGTGTCATGGATTTCAACCCGGCAAGAGCCGTTGAAGTTCCTTTGGGAAGCGGCAAAAAAGAGCGCACGGCAATTACTGAAGAACAGATGCAGTGGATCATTGAAACACCGCATAATGCTCAGACGGCCGCCATGATCATGCTGTTTGCAGGGCTGCGCCGCGGTGAGTTGCTCGCACTCACATGGTCTGATATTGATTTGACAGAGAAAACAATTCAGATCAACAAGGCCATTGATTTTGTAAACAACAAACCGGTGTTAAAAAATCAGACAAAAACAAAAGCCGGCATGCGCCTTGTCACCATACCGGATATATTGGTTAATTATCTGAAAAATCTTGAGAAAAAGTCTTTGCTTGTCTGCACACTGAACGGTCAGATGATGACCGAAACACAGTTTCGCCGTATGTGGCAAAGCTACATGTGCGTGCTGAATGAAAAATACGGAGATTTCAGCACAGACACCCTTGCCCGCAAAAAAGACGGAACATTAAAATCAAGGCTTGCTCCGGGCGGTCTTCCGCAAAAAATTGAATACTTCACGCCGCATCAGCTGCGCCATACTTATGCATCGCTTCTTTATAAAGCAGGCATTGATGTATTGACTGCAAAAGATCAGCTCGGGCACAGTGATGTATCAACCACCCTGAGCATTTACACACATCTTGATTCTAAGTTCAAAAAGAATAACATGACGAAGCTCAATAACTTTTTGTCAGATGACAAAGAGACTAAGAAAAAAGCGTAATCAAAAAAGTTTGACATGCATTTGACATGCATACATAACGGATTTTAAATTATTTTAGCGGATTTTAACGGATTTTTTTATCTAAAAAAGAACAAGAAAAAATAAGGAAAAATCCCCGAAACGCCGATGAAATAAGGCATTTCGAGGAGTTCAAATGGTCCGAGTGGCGGGACTTGAACCCACGGCCTCTTGACCCCCAGTCAAGCGCTCTACCAAACTGAGCCACACCCGGATTTTCAGACCACTTACGATATTATATCGACAGTGCCCTGAATTGTCAAGTGATTTTGTAATATTTTTTGATTATTTGATCAATCTTTTTAAATACTGACCTGTATATGATTTCTCGTTTTGCGCAACTTCTTCCGGCGTACCCTCGGCAACAACAAATCCGCCGCCTTCCCCTCCCTCAGGTCCGAGATCAATAATGTGGTCGGCTGTTTTGATAACATCAAGATTGTGTTCAATAACGATTACCGTACTGCCGGCATCGACAAACGCATGAAGTACATCAATAAGTCTGTGAACATCAGCTGCATGAAGGCCCGTTGTCGGCTCGTCAAGAATATATACCGTCTTTCCTGTTGCTCGCTTTGAAAGCTCAGTTGAAAGTTTAACTCTCTGTGCTTCACCGCCGGAAAGAGTTGTTGCAGGCTGACCGATTTTTATATAACCCAAACCGACATCATAAAGTGTTTTCAGCTTGTTATATATTTTCGGGATATTCTGAAAAAAGTTCATGCCTTCAACAACCGTCATTTCAAGAACATCATAAATAGACTTTCCTTTGTATTTTACCGCAAGTGTTTCGCTGTTATATTTTTTGCCCTTGCAGACTTCACACGGAACAAAAATATCTGCAAGAAAATGCATTTCGATTTTTACGATTCCGTCACCCTGACAGGCTTCACAGCGTCCGCCTTTAACATTAAATGAAAATCTGCTCGCATTAAACCCTTTCATTTTTGCATCAACCGTATTTGCAAAAAGATTTCTGATGTCCGTAAACACTCCCGTATATGTTGCAGGATTTGACCTCGGGGTGCGTCCGATCGGTGACTGATCAATGTTTATTACTTTATCAAGATTTTCAATACCTTCAAAGCTTTCAAATTTCCCGGGAAATTTTTTTGCCCCATTGAGTTCATTTGCAAGATGCTTATATAAAATCTCATTAACAAGCGAAGATTTTCCGGAGCCTGAAACACCGGTAACACAAACAAACTCACCCAACGGTATTTCAACATCAATGTTTTTTAAATTGTTCTGTGAAGCGCCGATTATTTTTATACTTTTACCGTTGCCTGTTCTGCGTTTGTCGGGAACAGGTACAAATTTTTTATGACTCAGATACTGCCCCGTTATCGATTTTTCGCAGTTCATAATGTCCTGAACGCTTCCCTGACAAACGATTTCTCCGCCGTTGATTCCGGCACCGGGACCAACGTCAACAATATAATCAGCTTCAAACATTGTATCTTCATCATGTTCAACAACAATTAGAGTGTTTCCGATGTCACGAAGATGCTTGAGCGTTTCAATCAGCTTTGCATTGTCTCGCTGATGAAGTCCTATGCTCGGTTCATCAAGGATATACAAAACACCGATAAGTGATGTGCCAAGCTGTGTTGCAAGCCTGATGCGCTGACTTTCACCGCCTGAAAGCGTTCCGGCTGACCTTGCAAGTGTAAGATAATTCAAACCTACGCTTTCAAGGAAACTGAGCCTGCTTTCGATTTCTTTGATAATAAGTCTTGCAATTGTCAATTCACGCTCAGAAAGGAATTTCGGCAGCGTTTTGATGAATTTGAGTTCTTCTTCAACCGAAAGAGATGTAATTTCATTGATATTCTTTCCGCAAACGGTTACACTCAAAGCTTCTTTGCTAAGTCTTGCGCCGCCGCATTCGGGACACGGCTGCGTTGTCATCAATTGCTCAATTTCACCACGGGAGATTTCACTTTTTGATTCATCGTAACGGCGTTTTAAATTGTTGATGATACCTTCAAAATCGGTATAGTAAACGCCTCCTCCGAAAGAAGTCGGACGTTTCATCTTCATTTTTTCGCCATTTGTGCCGTAAAGCAAAGCGTTATAAGCTTCTTTTGAAAAATCCTTGATCGGTGTGTCAAGAGTGAAGCCGTATTTTTCGCCCAGAGCCAAATAATACATTTCGGCAATGGAGCCTTTTGTTGTGTTACCCCAACCGTATGCTTTTATTGCACCCTGACGTATTGAAAGCTTTTTGTCGGGAATAACAAGGCTTTCCGAAATTTCCATATATACGCCCAGACCGCCGCATTTTTTGCATGCGCCGAACGGATTGTTAAACGAAAACATTCTCGGATTGAGTTCTTCAAAGCTTATTCCGTGCTCCGGACAGGCATAGTTGAGCGAATAAAGCTTTTCTTCACCGTCGGTTATATCAACAATCAAAAGCCCCGATGAAAGCTTTGTTGCGGTTTCAACGGAATCAGCAAGACGTGAACGTATTCCCTCTTTCATCACCAGTCGGTCAACTATAACTTCAATATTATGCTTTTTGTTTTTGTTCATCGGAATCTTTTCGGAAAGATCATATACAATTCCGTCAACACGCACACGAACAAAACCGGATTTTCTGATCTGTTCAAGTTCTTTAATATATTCGCCTTTTCTTCCGCGCACAATCGGAGCAAGAATCTGAAACTTTGTTTTTTCCGGCAAGGTACAGATTTTGTCAACAATCTGGTCAACCGTCTGAGGTTTGATTTCTCTGCCGCAGACCGTACAGTGCGGTATGCCGATTCTCGCATATAAAAGACGAAGATAGTCATAAATTTCCGTTATTGTTCCGACTGTTGAACGCGGATTTTTTGAGGTTGTTTTCTGATCAATGGAAATTGCGGGAGAAAGCCCCTCAATATAATCAACATCAGGCTTTTCCATCTGACCCAAAAACTGTCTCGCATAAGACGAAAGCGATTCAACATAGCGTCTTTGTCCCTCGGCATAAATTGTATCAAAAGCAAGAGAAGATTTTCCCGAACCCGATAATCCCGTAAAGACAATCAGCTTGTCACGAGGTATTGTTAAATCAATATTTTTGAGGTTGTGCTCTCTTGCACCTTTTATAAAAATATTCTTTTGTGCCATTTCTTTCCTCACTTAATTGTTTTGAGTTTTTCAATTTTGTCACGCAAGAATGCAGCGTGTTCAAATTCAAGCATTTTTGCCGCTTCTCTCATTTCGGCAGTCAGCTTTTTAATCATTGTATAACGTTCATCACGGGACATATTTTTATATTTAATATCAATATCATCAATATCCTTGCTGTCGGATATTTCGATAATATCGTGAACTTCTTTTCTGATTGTTTTTGGTATTATTCCGTGCTCTTTGTTATATTTTTCCTGAATATCTCTTCTGCGGTTTGTTTCACTGATAGCGCGTTCCATGGACGGTGTGACACTGTCGGCATACATGATAACTTCACCGTCAGCATTTCTGGCGGCTCTGCCGATTGTCTGAACAAGCGAGGTTTCCGAACGAAGAAAGCCTTCTTTGTCAGCATCAAGAATTGCAACAAGGGAAACTTCCGGAATGTCAAGTCCCTCTCGCAGAAGATTGATTCCGACAAGAACGTCAAATTTTCCGAGACGCAGATCTCTGATGATTTTTGTTCTTTCAATCGTGTCAACATCATAGTGCATATACCTTACACGAATGTCAAGCTGTTCAAAATACTGCGTCAGAGATTCAGCCATTTTTTTGGTGAGCGTTGTGACAAGAACACGCTCATTTTTTGCGCTTCGCATATTTATTTCGCTTACAAGGTCATCAATCTGACCGTCAGTAGGTCTGACGGAAATGAGCGGATCAAGCAGGCCTGTCGGTCTTATGACCTGTTCAACAATCTGTGCGCTTTTTTGGCGTTCAAATTCACCCGGTGTTGCACTGACAAATATTTTTTGCCCGACAATGTCATAAAATTCTTCAAATTTAAGCGGTCTGTTGTCATAGGCGGACGGAAGTCTGAATCCGTAATCAATCAGGCTCTTTTTTCTTGCCCTGTCTCCGGCATACATTGCACGAACCTGCGGAAGCGTTACATGAGATTCATCAACGAACAAAATAAAATCATCAGGGAAATAATCAAGAAGCGTGAACGGTCTGCTTCCGGGTGCTCTGCCCGACATGATTCTTGAATAGTTTTCAATTCCTGAGCAAAAGCCTGTTTCACGAAGCATTTCCATATCATAAGAGGTTCGCTGTCTGATTCTTTCCGCCTCAAGGAGCTTGCCCTCTTTTGTAAATTCAGCCGCCCTGTCAACCATTTCTGCGCCGATTTCTTTGATTGCTCTTTCAATTTTCTCGGGCTCAACAACATAGTGCGAAGCAGGATAGATCGCAACATGAGAAAGCTTTGAGCGTATTTCACCCGTCAGCGGATTGATTTCACATATTCTGTCAATTTCATCTCCGAAAAATTCAACCCTGATGGCAATATCGTTTGAATAAACCGGATAGATTTCAACAATATCTCCCCTGACTCTGAATTTGTTTCTTGTGAAACTTATATCATTGCGTTCATATTGAATTTCAATAAGCTTTGAAATCAGTTCATCTCTGCTTTTTTCCATACCGGGTCGAAGAGATATTACCATGCTTCTGTAATCAATCGGGTCACCGAGTGTATAGATACATGAAACGCTTGCAACAATGATTACGTCACGTCTTTCCGAAAGCGCCGATGTTGCGGAATGGCGAAGCTTATCAATTTCATCATTGACGGAGGAATCCTTTTCAATATAAGTATCGGTTGAAGCAATATACGCTTCGGGCTGATAATAATCATAATAGGAAACAAAATATTCAACGGCATTTTCGGGAAAAAATGCTTTGAATTCACTGCAAAGCTGAGCCGCAAGAGTTTTGTTGTGAGCAAGCACGAGTGTCGGTCTGTTGACTTTTTCAATGATATTTGCCATTGTGAAGGTTTTGCCCGAGCCTGTTACACCGAGCAAAGTTTGCTCCATATAGCCTTTATTGAGTCCTTCAACCAGCTTTTCAATCGCTTCGGGCTGATCACCTGTCGGCTTATATTCCGAATGTAGTTTGAATTTATCCATTTTTATCTCCGTTCAGTCAAAAAAATATAAATATCATAATCGTTATGCCTTGTCTGCTGCATTATTTTCTGAGCTTTAAAGGTATCTTATTTATTATCTTTGTCAAAATCTTCGGCTTTAAGACCATAGAAAATATAAGCATATCTCGGTGTGTTAGCCATTGAGCAGAAGCTCTTTTCCGTAACAATTATGTGGTCGTTTAAATTGACTTTCATATATTTGAGAAAATCATAGACATGCTGCGTTGCTTTCACGTCATCGGTTGACGGCAGTGCAATATTTGTCGGGTGATTATGGACAATAACAACATTCTTTGTTTTGGTTTCGAGCACGGTTGAAGCAAGCTGTCTCAAATCAAAATATGCGCTTGAAATGTCACCCTCATTGAGCATTTTTGCACATATTAGCTTATGACAGTTATCAAAGCAAAGAGCATAAACTCTTTCATTTGACGAATCAACAAATTTCGGTCTGATGAAACTGACAATTTCTTCGGCACTTTTAAGCTCCGGTTTTTTTGAAACAAGATCTTCATTATATCTTTTATATATCGGCAAAAGCATACTGATAAGACAGGCGGCGTTTTCAGTCATGCCTTTGACGCTTTTTAAATCGGCAATATCTGCCTTGAGCACACCTGAAAATGAGCCGAACTTTTCCATAAGAAGATGTGCGGTTTCGTTGGTATCTTTTAAAGGTATTGCAAAAAACAAAAGCATTTCAAGAATGTTATGATCCGGCATACTGTCCATACCGGAAGCATAATAGCGTTCTTTAACTTTTTGTCTGTGACCTTTGTGCATATTGTCATTTTTATCACTCATAATTTTTCACCCGATGGCATTATTTATTGATATTTCAGCTATAATACTGAAAAAGCTGCTTCACAGCAAAGAGAAGCAGCTTTTATTTTTTTGAACAATCAAATTGAAATATCCATTGCCATCTTATACATATCAAGATCAATTGAACTTTTCATTTTGAGCGCTTCGAATATGTCAAAATCCATTACCTGTTCTTTTTGCATTGCAACAACTCTGTTGCCGATACCATCTTTGAGAAGCTGAACAGCGTAATAACCCATCTGGCTTGCAACAATTCTGTCGCGTGATGTCGGAGAACCTCCGCGCTGAACATGACCGAGAATTGTGGCTCTGCTTTCAACGCCGGTTTCTTTTTGAATTCGTTTTGCCATTTCATCAACACCGCCGATTGCTTCGGAAACCATGATGACAAAATGAACTTTTCCGCTTCTTTGCGTTCTCTTCATTCTTTCGATAACATCTCTGTTAAAGTCATATTCAATTTCGGGAACAAGAATTGAAGTTGCACCGCAGGCAATTCCGGCAGACAAAGCAAGATAGCCTGCGCCTCTTCCCATAACCTCAACAACAGCACAGCGGTCATGTGATTCGGTTGTGTCTCTGATTCTGTCAACCATTGACATAATTGTGTTAAGTGCTGTGTCATAGCCGATTGTGTAATCACAGCAGCCGATGTCATTATCAATTGTGCCGGGCAAAGCAACGCAGGGAATGCCTTTGAGAGAAAGATCTCTTGCACCTCTGAATGAACCGTCGCCGCCGATTACAACAACGCCTTCAATTCCTCTTTCACGGCAGGTTCTGATTGCAGCCTGCATTCCCTCTTCTGTTTTGAAGCGTTCGCTTCTTGCGGAATAAAGAATTGTTCCGCCGCGGTTGATTATATCGGAAACAGAACGAAGATTCATTTCATACATGTCGTTTTCCATAAGGCCGTTATAGCCGCGTCTGATTCCGTAAACCTTCATTCCCAGTTCACAGCCTGCACGGACAACTGCTCTGATGGCAGCATTCATTCCGGGCGCATCGCCGCCGCTTGTTAATACACCAATTGTTTTAATCATAACGATTCCTCCGTTTTAGGTATGTTTATGCAGAATATATTAAAATCTGCCGTTTTTACACAGTAAGAATATTATACACTAATGTAAAAAATTGTCAATAAGTCACGGCTTATTTCTGCTTTCTGACAGCAACATTTTCTTTTGAAAAGATATGAATACATTCATTGATAAGCGGTACGTTATATTCCGTATAAGCAAATGTCTGATATTTCGATGTCTCGCTGTCAAAAATATAAACAGGAAAATTTCCGTCAAAGATTGAAAGAAGTGTTTTAAGCTTTTTTAGTCTCGGATCAGAAGCAGATGTTACCCTTATAAAAATTCCCTCACGCTGTTTTTTTGGACTGCCCTGCGGGATAACATTTTTCGGGTTTGGTTCAATGCTTTCACAAACAACCGACGGCTGTCTGTCCTCTCTGAGACTTAATCTTCCGTTTATTTTGATTATATTTCCATCCTGAATCAAAAGTGCTTTTTCGGTATAAAGCTTTGAAAAAACAATGCACTCAATTGTACCTGTCATATCTTCGATATCAAGAAAACACATGGAAGAGCCGTTCTTTGTTGTTTTTCGCTCAATTCTTGTGATCATTCCGAAAATTGTAACCTCGCTGTTATCGCCGTATTTTCCGAATTCTTCACCCGAAGAAAGCAAATCACTGATATTATCTGCCTTTATATATTTTGATATATATTCATATTCTTTCATCGGGTGTCCCGAAAGATACAGACCCGTTATCTCTTTTTCATATCGCAGAAGCTCATTATAAGGCATTTCCTCCATGTTGGGAGCAGTCGGCTCATTTGTTCCGGCGAACTGTGAACCCTCATCGAAAAAGCCGATCTGACCGACAATGTTTCTGCTTTTATCATTGTCAATTTGCGAAACAATAATCGGAAGCATATAGATCATTTGTCTGCGATTGAGCCCGAGATTATCAAGAGCACCGCATTTTATCAGGCTTTCAACTGCTCTTTTGTTAAAATCTTTTCCGTGAACTCTTTTGCAAAAGTCATAAAACGATTTATAGTTCCCGCCGGTTTCTCTGCCTTCAATTATAGTCCTTATGAAAGATTTTCCGAGATTTTTAATTGCAAGAAGTCCGAAACGGATACTTTCACCGCTTACCGTGAAGCCTTCAAGGCTTTCGTTGACATGAGGAGAAAGTACTTTAATTTTCAGACGGTTACATTCGCCGATATATTCAGTCACCTTGCCGGATTGATCAAGTACGCTTGTGAGCGTTGCAGCAAGAAGCTGCTTCGGATAATGACATTTCAGCCATGCTGTCTGATAAGATACATAAGCATAAGCCGCAGCATGAGATTTGTTAAAAGCATATTTTGCAAAGTTTGACATTTCATCAAACAGTTCATTTGCCGTTTTTTCGGAAACTCCGTTTGCAACTGCGCCCACACACTGAACATTTCCGTTTTCGTCTTTTAAGCCGTAGACAAAATTATGACGCTCTTTTTCCATTACATCAAGCTTTTTCTTTGCCATGGCACGTCTGACAAGGTCAGCTCTTCCGTATGAATAGCCGGCAACCTTGCGGCAGATTTCCATAACCTGCTCCTGATATACCATACAGCCGTAAGTTACCGACAGAATATCTTTGACGAGGTCACATTTATAGGTTGTCTGCTCCGGATGATGCTTATTGTTGATATAAGTATCAATCGAATCGGCAGGACCCGGTCTGTAAAGAGAAATGACGGCAATCAGGTCTTCAATGCTCTGTGGCTTCAGGCGTATGAGCACATTTCTCATTCCGGCGGATTCATATTGAAAAACCGCGTCCGTTTTTCCGGCAGAAAGCATTTCAAAGGTTTCAGGGTCTTTTGTATCAATATTTTCAAGACTGAAATCCGGATTTTCACGCTTAATCATTTTTACCGTGTCATCAATAACGGTCAGTGTGCGAAGACCGAGAAAATCCATTTTCAAAAGTCCGAGTTCTTCAAGCGTTGTCATGGTAAATTGCGTGACAACACTTTCATCGTTAACGGCAAGCGGAACATAGGTTGAAACGGGATCTCTTGTGATAACAACGCCTGCCGCATGAGTTGAAGCATGGCGGGGCATTCCCTCAATTCTTCTTGCCATGTCGATGACACGGCGTACATCACTGTCACGGTCATAAAGCTGTTTTAAATCGTTTGACGAAGCAAGAGCCTTGTCAATTGTGATATGAAGCTCATTCGGGATTTTTTTGGCAATCATGTCTGTGGTCTGATATGAGATGCCCATTACTCTGCCGACATCCCGAACGGCGGCCTTTGCGGCAAGCGTTCCGAAGGTTACAATCTGCGCAACATGGTCTGCACCGTATTTTTCAATTACATAGTCGATTACCTTTTGTCGGTTTACATAGCAAAAATCAATGTCAAAATCGGGCATACTGACTCGTTCTGGATTGAGAAAGCGCTCAAAAAGAAGATTATATTCAATCGGGTCAATGCCTGTAATTCCGATGCAATAAGCCGCAAGGCTTCCCGCACCCGAACCTCTCCCCGGTCCTACGGGAATATTTTTGCTTTTGGCATAGCGGATGAAATCATGAACAATCAGAAAATAATCCACATAGCCCATTTTGTTGATTACTTCAAGCTCATAATTGAGCCTGTTTACATAATTTTCGGGCGGATTGTCGCCTTTTTTCTGACAAAGACCGTAAAAGCATTGATTTTTAAAGTATTCAAAATGATCCATATGGTTCGGAACTTCAAAATGAGGAAGCTTGGTTTTTCCGAATTCAAATTCAACGTTGCACATATCGGCAATTTTTTGCGTGTTGTCAACAGCCTGCGGCAAATCGGCAAAAATATTACGCATTTCTTCTTCGCTTTTGAGATAAAACTCATCGGTTTTGAATTCAAGTCCGGTATCTTCTCCTAAGGTATGGTTCGTTCCGATGCAGATCAAGACCTGCTGAACCTGTGCGTCGTTTTTTTCAATATAGTGCGTATCGTTTGTTGCAACAAGAGGTATGCCGGTTTCTTTGGAAAGCCTGACTAAATCGGGGATAATATCAAGTTCTTCGCGAAGTCCGTGGTTTTGGATTTCAAGATAATAATTACCCTTTTTGAATATGCTTTCATACCAAAGTGCCGTTTTTTTGGCCGCCTCATAATCGCCTCTTAAAAGTGCACGGGGAATTTCTCCGGCAAGGCAGGCAGAAAGAGCAATCAGACCTTCGCTGTGCTTTTCAAGAAGCTCACGGTCAATTCTCGGCTTGGTATAGAACCCCTCTGTCCATGATTTGCTGACCATGGCAATCAAATTCTGATAGCCGATATTATTCTTGCAAAGCAAAATCAAATGGTATCTTTCGTTGTCGATTCCGTGAACCTTATTCAGTCTTGACCGTGCGGCAACATAACATTCACAGCCGATAATCGGCTTGATTCCCTCTTTTTTTGCCGCCTTATAAAAGTCAACAGCACCGTACATCACACCGTGATCGGTGATCGCAAGAGCGATCTGACCGAGATCTTTTGCCTTTTTGATTACTTCATTGATTCTGCACGCTCCGTCGAGCAGGCTGTATTCAGTGTGAAGATGCAGATGCGTAAAAGCCATAAAACCGCTCCTTTTCTGAAATTATTTTACTGCAAGCCTTTCAACAAGCGTTTTATCAGGCTTTGCAATAATTGTGAAATATTCGTGATAAATAACCTTACCGGGCTTTGCGCCGACAGGCTTTTTCAGCTTACGCACCGGTGTGTAATCAACGGCAACAAGCGAAGATTCACGAGCCTTGCTGAAATATGCGGCGATGCTTGCCGCCAGTTCAATTGCGTCATCAGAAACTTCGCCGTTTTGGCTGACAATGATAACATGAGAACCGGGAAAACCTTGCGTGTGAAGCCACATATCGTTTTTCCCTGCACTTTTCATTGATAATCTGTCGTTTTGAACATTGTTTCTTCCGACAAGCACTTGATAGCCGTCGTCTGTTAAAAATTCAATCGGTGGCAGCTCTTTCGGCGGTTTTTGCTTTTTGCCGCCCTTGTTTTTCACATAGCCGCCCTGACAAAGCTCCTGTCTGATTGCAGAAAGCTCTGCGTCCGTATCCGCTCTTGAAATTTCATCAAGCACCGATTCGAGATAGGCAATTTCATTTTCACCCTCGGTGATTAACTTAGCGAGCATAACCTCGGCAGTTTTTGCTTTGCGGTAATCCTTATAATATTTGTTTGAATTTTCCGTCGGAGTAAGCGCAGAATTGCACGGTATTCTGACAGTGTTCATGTTGTCATAATAATTCGGTACTTCATAAAAAGCACTGCCTTTTTTCAGCAGATGAAGATTAGCTGTGATAAGCTCACCATAAAGGCGCAACGTTTCTTTATCTTCGCACTTTTTAAGCTCCTGACGCTGCAAATTGATTTTTCTGCTTGTTCGCTCAATTAATGTTGTGAGCATTCTGATAAGCTCATGTCCTCTGTGATTGATACGGTTGATTCTGTCACGCTCAAAATAAAAGTCATCGAGCAGTTCACTGCAGCTGTCATATTTTTTAAGAATCAATTGCAAGCCGTATTGAGCAATCGGCATGAATGCAATATCTTTCGGTCTGCCGTCGGGTTGCGTCAGCATATAAACGCTTTTTTCAGTGTGCATTTTTGCTTTGATTTCTTCCAGAACTTCGCAAAGCTTCTCTTTTTGTAAAGCGTCAAGAAGTCCGACCTGCAAATCATCGCCTGTGCATCTGAAAGCAATTTCTCTTGCAATAACGGGCGAAATGCCTTCAAGCGTAGAAAGAAGCGCACCCGAAAGCAGTTTATTTTCAGTGGAAAGAATTTTGTTTATGATTTGCTCTGTGCTGTTTTTTTCAATGTTAAGCTTGTTTTGCGCAGGCGGAAGTTCATAGAAAAGTCCCGGCAAAACTTGCCTGACTGATGAAGTTGTCAAATCAACACGCTTTGCACAGTCAAGAATTTTTCCGCTGCTATCAATCAGAATCAGATTGCTGCACTTTCCCATAATTTCAATGCACATGGTAAGCGTTACCTTGTCGCCGATTTCATTGACGGCAAGAAAATCAATAAACAGCACTCTGTCAAGCCCGGATTGCCTGATATCCGTTATCAGTGCACCCGTCAGATGCTTTCTTAAAAACATACAGAACATCGGCGGCACGGCGGGATTATCAATGGAATGAGAAGTAAAATGAATTCTCGGGCTGTCTGCACTGACGCAGATAAGCAGTTTATAGTTTCCGCCTTTTGAGCGAAGATTTAAAATAATTTCGTCACGGGTAGGCTGATTGACCCTGTCAACACGAAGTCCGACTGCATGAGCAAGCAGTTCGTCTTTGATTTTGGATAAAAATATTCCGTCTAAAGCCATAATTGAAAATCCTTAATTTATAAATGTTACGGGGTTTGTCTGAGTGAGAAGCGCACAGTCAATTTTTTCAAACTTTTCTGAAATTCGCTTTTTCAGCTGATTCATTGACGGGTATTCCGTTTCAAAATGACCTGCCGCAACAACGGTGATTCCCTTTTCCTTTGCTTCAAGCATTTCATGGTGGCTGATGTCGCCGGTAACATAAGCGTCAGCACCGCTTATTATTACATCATCAAGAAAGGACATTCCGGCGCCGCCGCAAACAGCAACCTTTCTGATTTGATTGCCGCAGTCAACAAATCGTACGGTTGTATTAAGCTTTTTTGAAACAAAGCTTGCAAAATCATCTGAGCTTGTTTCTTCTTTTAAGCTACCTATTCTCGCCATCGGAAGAACACACTCTTCACTTTCAATTTTTCTTGTATCATAAAGTTCGAGAAGTTCGCAAAGCACATCGTTTATACCGCCGTCGGCACAGTCAAAACAGGTGTGAGCGGAAATGATGTTTATATTATTGACTGCCGCTTTGAACGTCAGATCATCATCAAGAAAGTTTTTCTTTGCCTTAAAAATTACCGGGTGATGCGTCACCATGAGGTTTACGCCCTGACTGATTGCTTCGTTGAGTGTTTCAGAAGTCAGATCAAGGCAAAAGCCGATTTTTTTCACTTCATCGCTTGGTTTTCCGACAAGAATTCCGCAGTTATCCCAGTCGCATTTTGTCTCATATGGGGCAAATGAATTGATAAAGTCGGATATATCTTTAACACAAATCATATTTATTCTCCGTTTCTGTTTTAAAATCCGAAAGCACCTGTTTCAGATATTCACATTCTTCTTTTTCTTTTCCGCTGTTAAGCAAAGCTTCATATCTTTTTTTCAGTCTTAAAAACTGTTTGCTGAGAAATTGCGCTGAATTTTCATCTTTGTTTCTGAGCAATTCTCCGTAGTATATGTAGCCTTTCGGGTGTTCGTTTGTTTTTCCGGTGTAAACAGCTTTTATCACGCAGTAATAATGAGAAGCACAAAAGCAGGCCTTTTCTTCGGCAATTTCAAAGCCGTTATTTATAAAAAAGCTTCTTACCTGCTCGGCATGAGTCATCGGCTGAGCAATAATTTCAATGTTTTTGTTTTTTATCCAGCTGCATCTCGAAAGAATGTTTGCAATCAAATCTCCTCCCATGCCGGCAAGAACAATTACATCACCGCAGTTTTCTTCAACACTGTCAAGTCCGTCGCTGAGAACGGTTTGAATTTTATCGCAAAGTCCTGCATCCGAAACGGTCTTTCTTGCATTTTCAAGCGGTTTTTCTTTGACATCGCAGGCAACGGCACTTTTGCAAATTCCGTTTTCAACAAGAAAAGCGGGCAAGTATCCATGATCGGTGCCGATATCTATCAAAACCGAATCTTTTTTAACAAGCGATGCAATTAACGAAAGCCTGGCATCAAGTTTAATCTGAGACATATTCCCTCCAAAGTCGTTTAAATAATTCTGCCGTTTATTATATATGATAAACTATTACAAAAATAAGCCACCGAAACGGCGGCTTATTTTTGCGGCAAAACACGCCGTTTATTTTGATGCAAGATATTCGTTGATTGTTTTTACAAGTTCGTCAACATCGACACCGTGAACAGCACAGGCTTCTTCAACGCTTTCACCTCTTGAAGCAGGACAGCCAAGGCAATGCATGCCCATTTGGAAAAAGAACATCGCTGTACCGCTGTCAGCGTCAAGAATATCACCGATAAGCATGTCTTTTGTGATTTCTTTCATTTACTAACACCCTTTCAAAACTAATTTAATCGAATATATTATATATCTAATCTTAACCAAATGCAAGCATTTTATGAATTTAAACAAGAAAAACGGAGCATTTAAGCTCCGCCGTTCATTTTAGCATATGCGTCAAATCAAGTTCATTAAAACTATGCAAACATCCATTTCTTGATAAGAATTGCACAAACGATTGCAAGTTTAATATCAAGACCGAGCATGATTGCATTGAGAATTTCGGTTGCTCTGACTTCGTTACCGCTCTTCTTTGCTTTACGATAAAGGATATAGCCAATAATTGCAAAGAGAAACGCAACAAATCTGATACCTTTTTTGGTCTGATACTGTTTTTTCGGTTTCTTTGCTTTTTTTGACTTTTTATCATCAGTCTGAGCTTCATAAGCGGGAGCAACAGGAGCAGCAACAGCCTGAGCAGTGGCAACTGGCTGCTGTTCAACGGGAACTGCGGCCGGTGCGGGAGCAGCTTGTACGGGAGCTTCAACGCTTTCAGCTGCCTGAGCCTGAATAGGTTCATCCGGCTGCGAATATACGTCTGCAACGTTGTCTAAACTGTTTGTTTCAACTTTCTGTCCGCAAACGAAGCAAAAATCGGAACCGTCTTCAATTTCATTACCGCAAAATTTACAAACCATATTGAATTTCCTCCTAACGTTTTGCTTTATTATATCATCATAAAAAAGATTTTACAATAGATTATTCAAACAAATTTCTGAAAATCTTGCATAAAATTACGAAAACAGGCGGATAAATCTTGAATGACAATTGATTTTAATGTAAAATACAGTCATTAAAACATTTTTTGGAGTGAATAAATTGTCTCTGCTGAGTGCAAATAATTTAACATTATCATTTTCCGAAAGGAATGTTCTTGATGAAATTTCTTTTCAGGTTGAAGAAAAAAACAAAATCGGTCTTGTCGGTGCTAACGGTGCCGGAAAAACAACGCTTTTTAAAACGATAACAAAAGAATATGAACCCTCACAGGGAAATATAAGCATTGGGAAAGAAACCGTTATAGGATATATGCAGCAGCACGCCTGCGCTTCTTCGGAAAAAAGTATGTTCGATGAACTGATGAGCGTTTTTTCGTATCTTTATAAAATTGAAGATGAACTTTCTGAAATTGAAAGTAATCTTTCGGAGCATAATGAAAACTTTAATGCTATGCTTGAGCGTCAGCAGTTTCTTCATGAACAGTATGAACGAATGGGCGGTCTTACTTATAAAAGCCGTGCACGTTCCGCTCTTTTGGGAATCGGCTTTGATGAAAAAGATTTTTCTCTTCCCTGCTCTCTTTTAAGCGGCGGACAACGTTCAAAATTGAGCCTTTGCAAGCTTTTGCTTTCCGGCGCCAATCTTATGCTTCTTGACGAGCCGACAAATCATCTTGACATTGAAAGCGTTTCATGGCTTGAAAACTGGCTTAGTGAATATAACGGTAGTTTTATTGTTATTTCACACGACAGATATTTCCTTGACAAGGTCACAAACAGAACCTTTGAACTTGAACGCGGACATCTTTATTCTGCCGACAGAAATTATTCCGGATATATAGCTTTGAAAGAAGAAAGACGAAAGACCGACGAGCGTGTTTATGAAAACACAATGAAAGAAGTTCACCGCATTGAGGGAATTATCGAGCAGCAAAAAAGATTTAACAGAGAACGAAACTATATCACAATCGCTTCCAAACAGAAATCCATTGACAGACTGCTTGACGGCGTTGAAAAGCCTGAAAATGAGCTTGATTCAATCAGATTCAATTTCACAGCTTCATCTCAAAGCGGTAACGATGTTCTTTTTTGTAGTGATATTTCAAAAAGTTTCGGTGAAAAAAAGCTTTTTGAAAATCTTGAGCTTGATATAAAAAAAGGCGAACACGTTTTCATTTTGGGAGAAAACGGCTGCGGAAAATCAACCTTTCTGAAAATTATACTCGGAAAGCTTCGCCGTGACAGTGGTCGCATTAATCTCGGAACAGGCGTTAAAATCGGTTATTTTGACCAGACGCTTACTGAACTGAGCAATGACAAAACTGTCATCGACGAAGTCTGGGACAGCTATAAAATGATGAATGAAACACAAATCCGCTGTGCACTTGCCGCCTTTTTGTTTAAAGGCGACGATGTTTTCAAAATCATGAATAAACTAAGCGGCGGAGAAAAAGCAAGAGTTGCTCTTTTGAAACTGATGCTTTCAGGCTCAAACTTCCTCATTCTTGACGAGCCGACAAATCACCTTGATATCAAATCAAGAGAAGCCCTTGAAAGCGCTTTTGACACCTATGACGGAACGATGCTTGTTGTTTCTCACGACAGATATTTTATAAACCGTCTTGCAACAAGAACAGTCTTGCTCAAAAAAGACAAATTTGTGTCATTTTCCGGAAATTATGATTATTATCTTGAACATAAAGAAAACAGTGAGCAGTCAGTTAAACCTGTTTTAAAGCCTAAAGAAAACACTTATAAAAAGCAAAAGGAACACGAAAGTGATATTCGCAAAACAAAAGGTAAAATCGGCAGGCTTGAAAATGAAATTGATTCGTTGGACGAAAAAATTTCTTCGCTTCAGGAAAAGATAAACAGTGATGAAAATGCCGCAGATTATGAAAAAATCCTTGAACTGACAGCACAGCTTGACGAAACCGTGAAGCTTCAGGAAGAGAAAATGGAGTTATGGCAGCAGCTGAATGAAGAGCTTGAAAAGCTGACGGAATAAAAAAGCGGGAAGCGTTTGATTAGCTTCCCGTTAATTTTTTTACAGGTCATATTCAACAAATCTGCCGTTTTTCAAAGCATAAGCCGTTTTATATCCGCAGTCTTTGCAGTATCGAGCAGCTTCATCAAAGGCAAAATCCAAGGAATCTGTGCTGTGAGCGTCGCTTGTGATGGTAATTTTCATTCCCATTTTGCAAAGGTGCTTTAAAATGAATTTATCAGGATAAGGCGATTTATTGCCCTGTCTGAACATTGCACCGGTGTTCACTTCAAAAATCGTGTCCGGGCAGGCGTAGCATATCCTGTCAAGATAGGTTTTTGTGATCAATTTATATTCAACATTATTTTTTTCAAACAGTTGAGCGTTGTCATTGAATTTTCCGATCAGGTCAAAATGTCCGACAACATCGGGCTTGATTTTGCAAACAAAGCTCGACACCGAAGAATAATACTGTTTTGCCATGGCATTCCAGCTTCCGCCAAATTCGTTTTTGACACAGTCGGAAAGCTCAGCTGCCGTGTTATCAATGCTGTATATTTTTTCGCCGCAATGAAGCTGATGAACCGAAGCAATCACAAAATCAAATTTGCTTTTGTCAACGCTTTCATAATCCGAATCAAGCTCAATGCCGTTATATATTTCGATTTTACCTTTGTATTTTTCTTTAAGGCTTTCAATTGTTTCTATATATTCACTGAGTTTGTCGGCTGAAATTGCATAATCATTTTCAAAATT
>JBJEOJ010000019.1:0-4148 GCA_051880655.1 Acutalibacteraceae bacterium
AAAGGAAAGTGCAGATAAGAAGAAAGGAACGGACGATTGATATGATGAATTATGTGTGGCCGGTGTTGATTCTTTTTGCCTTTGTTTCAAGCATCATAACGGGTAATATGGCTGAGCTTTCAAGTGCAATCATTCAAGGCGGTCAGGACGCAGTCAGCCTGCTTTTAAGGCTTGTTGCGATGCTTTGCCTTTGGGGCGGAATCATGGAAATTGCTCAGCAGGCAGGTGTGACAAAAGCGCTCAGCCGTTTCATGTATCCGGTGATGAAGCTGATTTTTCCACGTCTTAAAAACGAAACATATGCGCTTGAAGCCATTTCAATGAATGTAACGGCGAACATATTGGGACTCGGCAATGCGGCAACACCGCTCGGGCTGGAGGCAATGCGCAGGCTTCAGCTGATAAATCCGGACACATCACGGGCAAGCGATGAAATGGTTGTTTTTGTTGTGATGAACACGGCGGCGATGCATATCATTCCGACCACGGTTGCCACGCTGAGGGGTCAATACGGTTCAGAAAGCCCGATGGAGATTATGCCGGCTTCCATTCTGACATCGGCTTGTGCGCTGACGGTTGCCATCACGGCGGCAAGCACCGCTTGCATGCTCACGCGGAGTAGAAAGTGATAAACTTTACAATTTCGCCGCGAGGGAAAGTGAGAGAAAAAAGGAGTAAAGTTTTTTGCCGAGCTTTTTTACAAAAAAGCTCGTGGGTGCGGGCAACGCCCGCAGGACTCACGCGGGAAAAAAAGTATTAGTCTTTACAATTATGCCGCAGCGGAAACTTAGTGCAAAAGGAGTAAAGTTTTTTGCCAAGCTTTTTTACAAAAAAGCTTGTCGCCGTCCGCAGACGGCGAAATCCCAATGCTTCAAAAAAGCGCAGGAAGGTAGGATAAACAGTCCGGTGGACTGTTTATCCGTAGGAAACCCTCGCCGGGGGTTTCCTGATTGACGGTGAAGCCGTAAATCGGACAATGTCCGGCAAGCACCGCTTGCATGCTCACGCGGGATAGAAAGCAATAAACTTTACAATTACACCGCGACATTAGCATAACATAAAATTGTAAATTTGTGCCCTACTGCGGACACGGCACGCCGTGTCCCTACCGTAACGCATATTTCCGGCTCGGGCACTTAAATAACAATTCAATACCAACCCGAACGGGATTGCTGTCGCCATGCGACCGTGATTGGAATTCCCTGCACAGTCGGTAACGGATACTATTTAATTTAATTAGTTCAACAATGAAAACTTTATGAAAACATCATTCTGAAGTTTATATCGTCAGGCACAAATATAAAGATGAAACTTTCCTTTTTTATGAGGTAAACTAAAAGCCCATAGACGCTTCCCCATTTGTATGACAGTGCCTGACCCTCTTGAACACTGCCTTTAGAACAATCTTTCTTTAGCGTTTTCGACCCGCAATTTTTGCCTCGGGCAAAAATTCGGCTGAGAAAGCGCGTACGATAAAGCGCTTCTTTGTTTACTTTCTTTCGTGACTGAAAGAAAGTAAGTGGTCGCAAGGCGACTACTCTCATGCGCGGTATGATTGTAAAGTCTGTTTCAAACTGCTGCTGCGTAATCACTGCAGGCGTGGCCTGCCTGAAAGGAACGGTCAGAAATGAACAAAGTCATGGATATTGTCGGTATCTGGGTGCTGCCGCTTATGGTAGTTTCGATTGTTGTTTTCGGTCTGATAAAAAAAGTCAAAGTCTTTGATTGCTTCATGCTCGGAGCAAAAAACGGACTGAAAACGGTTTATGAGCTTTTGCCCACCATCACGGGTCTTGTTGTTGCAATCACAATGCTTCGTGCAAGCGGTGCAATGGATCTGATTGCAAAAGCGTTTTCACCTGTTGCAAAGTTTTTTTCGGTGCCCGAAGAGGTGACGCCTATGGCTCTGATAAGTCCGATTTCGGGCGGCGGTTCACTTTCGCTTTTTGAAAATGTGCTTAAAGAATACGGCCCCGATTCATTCCTCGGCAGAGTAGGCTCGGTTCTTATGGGTTCAACCGACACAACGCTTTATGCCGTTACGGTTTACTATTCGGCAATCGGAATAAAAAACACCCGTCATACCCTTTATGCCGGACTTATGGCGGATTTTACATCATTTGTTCTGTCCTCATTTTTTGTCAGATTAACGCTGTATTAAAAGAGGATTGCTCTGAAATTTGCAATTTAATGAAATATATGGTATAATAATATTTAAACTAACAAAAAAGCATAATATGTTCTTCTTGAATTTATGTGCGTTGAATTCTGAAAGGTTAAGGGATAGTTAAATGACTAAGAAGTTTATATCGTTATTTTTGTGTGTGATTATGATGTTTTCTGTCGCAAGCGTCGGTTTTGTGAAAGCCGATGCAGTGACTTATGACATTTCAAGACTTGCAAAGCTTGCCAAAAAGTTTCCTGACGGAAAATATTGGAACCATGTCGGTTCAAAAACAAACAATCCCGACGGTTACACCAATTCTCCTTGTACTCATCACGGAAAATGTAAAATTACCGAAGGCGGCTGTGAATGTAATTTCTTTAACGGTGCAATTCAGTGCAAAGGCTATGCTTATAAAGCCGCAAATGAGCTTGTCGGAACAGAATTTTCAAACTGGAAAGAAAGCGATGTGTTAGATGCATCAAAGCTTTGTGTCGGCGATATTATCAGATACCTGAACAATACTCATTCGGTAACGGTTGTCGGTGTTAAGGGAAGCACAATCGCTTATACCGGAGCAAACTGGGGCGGCAACTGTCTGATTAAATGGGCAACAATGGACGTAAAAGACGTTAAGGGCTTTTCATATGTGCTTCATGATCCGGGTAATAAATATAAAAACTCTAATATAACGTTCTTTGAAGATCCGAAAAATTATATTACAAATGATGTGATTCCCGACACGACCGAAATCTGGCAGGTAACAGCAGATCCCAGCCTTGTTATCAGAAAAAGTCCGTCAACTTCAAGCGATAGAGTTAGCACAATTCCTAAAGGCAGTTCATTTTATGTTACAGAGAAAAAATTCGACGGAACATTTCTTTGGGGCAAGGTTGAATATAACACTCTGAAAGGCTGGTCGGCTCTTAATTATGCAAAGTATATTTCGGGAGCATATCAGAATTTAATGGTTTATGATATACCGGACAATTCTGCCGATACAGCTTTTAATGTTTATTGGTCAACGATTACTGCGGCCGAAAAATATACGGTTACTGTATATGACAGCAACTCGGAATGCGTGGTGAAATTCAGCACAACCGATAATAAGGCTGAAATTGTTTTGTCTGAGCCCGGAGAATATTCAATCGTTGTTACCGCAACTAACAGTGCTTCTTCTTCATGGAAAGTTAAAAGCGAAAAAATCGGTTTTAAGATTGTTGACAAACCGCTTCCTGTGCCGCAGGAAATTAAATTTGACAGCGAAACCGCTTCGCTTTACATCGGTCAGTCTTTGGATTTGAACATTTCAACGGTTCCGAAAAACGCATATAAAGGCTTTGTGTTTTCAAGCTCAGATAAATCGGTTGCAACGGTTAACAGAAACGGTGTGATTAAAGCGCGCAAAATCGGCAGCACCGTTATAACATGCAAATCGTCCGAAGACTCTAAAGTGTTCGCAACCTGCAAGGTAAAAGTCAGCCTTGCACCTGTAACGACTCTTAAGCAAACCTCAGCTTCCACCTCTTCGGTTAAGCTTACATGGACAAAAGTCAGCGGAGCAAGCGGCTATATTTTAAGCCGGAAAACCTCTTCGGGTAACTGGAAAAAAGTTGCCGATGTTTCAACTAATTCATTCACAGAGAAAAACCTTTCCGCAGGAAAAGATTATTTATATTCTGTGAAAGCATATGCTTCCGACGGTTCAAAGATAACTTACGGTAAAAGCTCCGGTGCAATTTATGCAAGCACTTGCCCGACAAAGGTTTCTTCGGTTAAGGTTTCCAAAATAACCTCATCATCATATACTCTTTCGTGGAAAAAGATCAGTTCTGCAACGAGCTATATCGTATACAGATATAACGACAGCAAAAAAACATATGAAAAATACAAGACCGTTACGGGAACAAGCCTTAAAATAAGCGGTAAGGCAGGGCAGACCAAAAAATATAAGGTTGCCGCCGTCAGAAAGAAACAATCGTTC
>JBJEOJ010000020.1:0-4109 GCA_051880655.1 Acutalibacteraceae bacterium
AGTGTTACGCTCGAACTGGTTTTTGAAGAGGCTTTAACACCTTTTACCTGTGCAGGAGCTGTGGTGAGATTTATGCACATTACAGGACGGACTCCGATAAATGTTATATCACCGTCATACATAAAACCTCCGTCAATACCTCCATAAGGGGTAACAGGGCAAGTGTGTGTCGAGATTATTTTGTTGCTGACACGAAGCCACCATGCTGAATAGTTTTTAGTTAAATAGTCAAGTTGAAGACCCTGACATTTTGCATAATCGGTTCCGCTTGCCTGCCTTGCCTTATCGTCAAAATATTCATCGCTGTTAAATCCGTATTTTGTATTTGTTATATCTTCGAATGAAAGAAGATATAATTTATCTTTCACAGAATTATCAATTGTTGTGGTGAATGTTTTTGATTTTTCCGTTTCGTTAAAAGCTGTATTATAGAAGTTGCTGTTGAGCCATTTTCTGATTGAACTGGTCTGATAATCAAGTGTAACCCACTCATCCTCATCAGTGAAACAATTACTTGTAACATTATATTCCTGTGAATCTATGAGTTTTTCGCTCATTACCAATCCTGTTTTCGGGTCAAGTATTCTCCATTTCAGCGGCTCATATTTGAACCAGTATATTGTATTAACTTTATATCCGTTTTTATATTGATTTGGTTTGTCCTCTAAAGGTGTAAAGTCTCCGGTTGCCCATATGGGTCTGTATTTCGTAAACTTAACTGCTCTGTATTTGTTTGAATTGTATGTAACATCGGCATACTTCATGAAACTACTTTTTTGATTTTTTGCGTAATAGTCGTATGAAACCCATTTAAGTGAAAGCTTGTTCAGTGCAGAGAGGGTTTTGCTGTCTGTTACTTTGCTTTGTGGATATGAGCCGAATTTGATGATGTCGCCAACCTTGTAGCTTGCCGCCTTTGACTGCATGCCGATGTGAATACCCGCAAGCGGTGCACAGGCAATAGTCATGATGATTGCCATTATAACGGCAACCGTTCGTTTGATTTGTTTTTGCATTGTTTACACTCCTTAAAAAAATTTATAATTTTGCGCATAAAAATAAAAATGCGCCTCAAACGAGACGCACTGTAAAAGCATCTCATTTGCTGCGACACAAAAAATTAATTAATTTTCCATAAAAGAAAAAGGTACAATTAATCAGAGAATGCATTTTACCGAATGATTCCCTTTTATCTTTTCTGGAAAAGATGAAATTATACTTTTAATTTTTCATGTCGCACAATAATTATATCATATCTAAAAATGAATTGCAATATTTAACTGAAATTTAGTAGTAAAAGACTTCAGGTTAAAAAGTTGATTGAATAATAGTGTGTTCATAGTTGTCTGATTTAAGAGTTTATCAACAATATTTGACAAAATAACAAATAAACTGTATAATTCAAACGCAGTCAAAAGACTGCCAAGAGAGTCCTGTTATAACGGATAGGCGGTTTGCTCCCGTAAGGGAGGTGATAGGCTTATGGTTACATTTGAGTTGCTGATTGCATTCACTGTAATGCTGATAAACCTTATCACTCTTTGTTACTTAATTTTTAAAAAGTAACGACTATTAAAAAAGTCGGAACATAAAAATTAAGAAACACCGCCAAACGTTCCAAGGTTGCGGTGTTTCTTAAAATACCAAATAACCGGAGCAAACCGCTTATCGCAGTGCTCTCTTGTACTATTATTATATCACACAATCGCATTTTGTCAAGCCAAATAAGGAATAACGCTACATTCGCGGGTGAATTTTTCAAAGCCGGCTGATTTTATCCCGCGTAACATCTGCGGACATTGTCCGCCGCATGAGTCCTGAGGGCGTTGCCCGCACCCACGAGCTTTTTTGTAAAAAAGCTCGGCAAAAAACTTTTCTCTTTTTTTGCTGACTTTTCTTCGCAGCACAATTGAAAACTTTTTTTACACCCTGCCGGAATAATTTTTTCAAAAGGTCTTTACACTTCATCAGATATTTAGTAGAATAGATAAAGATAAACGCCGTGCTTCGGCGTGGTGTTGTCATCTGCAAAACGGTTGCAGAAACTTCGGAGGTGTTTTTCATGCAGGCTGTTTATAAAAGAATTCTGCTCAAGCTTTCCGGCGAAGTGCTTGCCGGCAAAGACGGAAAGGGAATTGATTTTGACACGGTAAACAATATTTGCAAAGCGGTTAAAGAATGTTATGAAATGGGCGTTGAAATCGGTCTTGTTGTCGGCGGCGGCAATTTCTGGAGAGGCCGCAGCAGCGGTGAAATGGACAGAACCAGAGCAGACCACATGGGTATGCTTGCAACAACGATGAATGCGCTTGCGCTTGCCGATTCTCTTGAACAGATGGGTGTTGATGTCAGAGTTCAGACCGCCATTGCCATGCAGCAGGTTGCCGAGCCTTACATCAGAAACAAGGCGGTTCGTCATCTTGAAAAAGGCAGAGTTGTCATTTTCGGCTGCGGAACAGGTAATCCTTTCTTTTCAACCGATACCGCGGCAGCTTTGAGAGCGGCGGAAATCAATGCCGAAATCATCTTTAAGGCAACCAATGTTGACGGTGTTTATGACAAAGACCCGAACAAATATCCCGATGCTGTGAAATATGATACCCTCACACATACGGATATTCTGAAAAACGGTCTTGCTGTTATGGACAGCACAGCAGCTTCTCTTTGCAGAGACAACAACATCGGAATTCTTGTTTTCAACCTTGACGATCCGCAAAATATCGTAAGAGCCATCAAGGGCGAAAACATCGGAACCATCGTAAAATAATTTGCATTACATACATTAATCTATAAGTGAGGTAAATAACATGAAAACAGTATATGAATTTGCAAGAACAAAAATGGATAAAACCATAAACGCACTCAAAAGCGAATATGCGGCAATCCGTGCAGGACGTGCAAATCCGCAGGTGCTTGACAAAATCTCCGTTGATTATTACGGAACACCCACTCCTGTCGGTCAGCTTGCAACAATCGCCGTTGCAGAAGCAAGAGTTTTAACCATTCAGCCGTGGGACAAATCTGTTCTCAAGGAAATCGAAAAAGCAATTCAGGCTTCGGATATCGGAATCAATCCGCAAAACGACGGTAATATTCTCAGACTGACTTTTCCGCCGCTTACCGAAGACAGAAGAAAAGAGCTTGCAAAAGATATTCAGAAAACGGCTGAAAACTCAAAGGTTGCAATCCGCTCAATCCGCAGAGATGCAATTGAAAAGCTCAAAGCCATGAAAAAGAATTCCGAAATCACCGAAGACGATCTGAAAGACGGCGAAAAAGAAGTTCAGAAGATAACCGACGGTTATATCAAAGACATTGAAACGATTGCAGATGCCAAAGAAAAAGAAATTCTTTCAATCTGATTTTTAAAGCGGGGCAACATGAGAAGTGCTTCGCTTATGGCTGTTTTGCCGTATAGGGGTATCGTTACTCCGAGGGCAAGACAGCCTTTTGAGCATAATGAAGGCTCACTTATCAAGTGTTATGAAAGGAAGCAAAACGGGCAGGGCAGAAAGACCGGTTCTTTTTGTGATGCTTTGTTATGCAAGTAATTTTTATGGATAAAAAATTTGAAGTTCTTCCGCAGCATATTGCAATCATTATGGACGGAAACGGCAGATGGGCAAAAAAAAGAGGACTTGAGCGCACCGAGGGTCACAAAGTCGGCGCAGAAGTGTTTCGGAAAATTTGTCAGTACGGCTCCGACATCGGCATAAAATACATGACCTTTTATGCTTTTTCAACCGAAAACTGGAAGCGCTCTGCCGATGAAGTGGGCAAAATTATGGATTTGCTGCGAGTTTATCTTGATGAAATGCAGCAGCGCGAGGGCGAAAACGAAGAGGCCGGCTATAACATTCATTTCATCGGCTCACGAAAGGGTATCCCGCAGGATATTGCCGAGCTTATGGATATTGTTGAATGTCACAGCGAGGACAAAAGCAAAATTCACATCAACATTGCCGTCAATTACGGCGGAAGAGATGAAATTGTTCACAGCGTTAAGACGCTTGCAAAGAAAGTTGAAAGCGGAGAACTGAAAGCTGAGAATATAACCGAACAAATGATAAGCGAAAATCTTTACACGAAAAATCAGCCCGATCCCGATT
>JBJEOJ010000021.1:0-4102 GCA_051880655.1 Acutalibacteraceae bacterium
TAAAATCCCTCGGACTAATACTCCGTACCGGTTCAAGTCCGGTCACCGGCACCAGAAGAATGCCTCGACGTACAAATTGCGTTCGAGGCATTCTTCTTTTTTATTCAATGATAGCGTCGTTTTAAAAGGTGGTTTTCAGCTGCCTTTTATTTTTTTGCAATTTTTCGAAAAAATTTTATTTTCCTAAAACTTTTTTGAATTTTGTTTCGTCATTAATATACAAGGCAACGAAAAGAGGTGCTATTTTGAATGACGAAGAATTGAAAAAGCTGATAATTATTGCCGGTTCAAGATATGAGCCGAGCAAAGATTTTATTGAAAAATTGTTCAGAAGTATATTGAGGGCGCCGAAAACGTTCAGACAGAAAAGCGATAATGATTTTTCGGACGGTGATTTGCAAAAAACGGAAAAACCTCCGTAGAAAGCGAAAAAATCCCGTAAAATTAAATTTTAAAAAATTTTTTAAAAATTTCGGAAAAATTAAAACTTTTTGAAAATCGGCTGCGTCATATATATGAACAAAGGAACAATTTGAGGGAAATCATGTTAATAACAGGAACGTGACAAAATACGGATACTGGGAGATGAAAGATGTTGTTGCGAGTTACAATGGTCTTGAGTATACAGGCGGTCCGTCTGTACTGCCTTTTGTTACTGCCGAAACAATCACAAGCGCATGTTCAATCTTTGATAACGAAGATTATATAATTACAAAAATTTCATAATTTGACAAAATATTGACTTTTTGCACAAAATAAGCTACAATAAAACAGAAATTTTATAATAAAGAAAGGATGAATTTTATGTTCTGCAAAAAATGTGGTAATAAAATGAACGAAGGAGAAAAATTCTGCGAGAAGTGCGGTACACCTGTTTCGACACCTGTTGTAAATACAGAGAATGCACCTGCACAGGAGGCTGTGAATAACACGACACAGCAGGCAAATACTGCTGTAAATAATGCAACACCCCAGCCTGTAACAGCTCCCAAGCCGCCCAGACAGCCGATGTCGCCGAAAGCAAAGAAAGCAATAATGTTTTCCTCAATCGGCGCAGGCGTTGTTGTAATTGCTCTGATTGTTCTTTTTGCCTTTGTTTTGCCTATGCTCAACAGGGTAAAGGTTCAGGAATTTATAAAGGTTGATTTTAACGAGGATATGCTTTACGAAGGTCACGCTTCGGCAACCTTTTCTATTGACGGTACTGAAATTTACGATAAATATCTCAGCGACGGAAAGTCGGCAAAAGAAAAGCTCGACAAGTATAATAATATTGATGATATTGGTTCGTTGCTCTCGGCTTATGGCAGCAGTCTGTCAGATGAGCTGTCAAACTCGGGTATTTCTACTATTCTTGAAAACTGCGATGTTTGGGTTGAAGTAAAGGATGCGTCAGAGAAAACTGAAGAAACCGAAACTACCGAAGAGTATGATTCTAAATACGATACGCACACCTCGTCAACCGTTAGCAACCTTAAAGGCGACGAAGTTGTTGTGGTAAAACTCATATGGGATAAGGACGAGGATTCAATCAAGGAAATCAAGAGAGCTGAAAAGGTGGCAGGTATCAGCTTTGATACAACCGATACAACAGTAGAAATCAAAATATCCGACGAGCTTGAAAAGGATAAGCTCACGCTTGAAAAGATACAGGAAGTAGATATTCTTGACTATATCGCAGAAAATAATCTTGCCGGAACAAAAGGCATAAAAGAGGGAGATCTTTCTTTCTGCATTAACGGCTTTGAATATGAAGTCGGCGACCATAAGTTAGTATTTGAACCGAGTACTTACTACGGCATAGGTAATGTATATGCGCTTGAAAAGGACGAAACATTAGATGACTATACATCATCTTACGGTTCTGTAGAATTACTTTCAGACAATTCAATATCTTCCTTAAGCACAGGAGACAATGTTACTTTAAACGTAGAGTCACATCATTTCCCCGGAACTAATATTTTCATTAATGAGTCAAGCAAGACTTTTGAAATAAAAGCAAATGAACCAATAGACACAGTAACAGCGAAGAATAATATTGACAAAATTAAAGCCGTTGCCCAAAATAAGCTTACTGATGAAGATAATTTAGCAATTTTAAATGTATATTTGCTTAACAAGAAGAACAATAATGCAAATTTCGAAAATGTAGTAGTTGTCGTGTATAGTTTTGACAGAACAGACTTTTTAGGTAGGACTGAAAAGAAATATAACTCATTATATCTCTGTGATGCTTATATGGATGGCGATGATTTAGCGTGTAGTTCAGTTGATACAGGTTGGATAAACAGCAGCTCTCTAAAAGATGTGGAAGAGTACAGCAGTTTTTTGAATAGCAGCGACTACACAAAAGTAAAAATTTCATAACATAAAATTTTAGAAAAAAGGGGGAAGAACATTGGAACTCGAAGAACTTGTAACAAGGGCGTTAAACGGCGATCAACAAGCGCTTAATCAGCTTTATAACGATACATACCGTCAGGCCTATCAGGTTGCCATGCAGATGTTTCACGATGAAAACGAAGCGTTTGACATTTTGCAGGATTCCTACATAAAGGCTTTTAACAATCTTTCAAATCTGAAAGAGCCGTCAAAATTCAAATCGTGGTTTTTTCAGATTGTGTCCAACACCTGCAGGGATTATCTGCGCAAACGCAAAAACAATCCGATGTTTTTCTCAGATATGACCTACGAGGACGACAACGGTGAAAACGAGATTGAATTTGTCGATGAAAGCACAGCGTTTTCTCCCGAAGAAAATGTTGATTACAGCGAAACACAAAGGCTTGTTGCCGAGATGATTGACAACCTCCCCGATGAACAAAGGCTTGTACTTCTTATGTACTATATCGAGGGGCTGTCTATCAAAGAGATTGCACAGTCGCTTGAGATTTCGGAAAATACCGTAAAAAGCCGTATGAATTACGGCAAGAAAAAGCTTAAAATTCAGGTTGAAGAGCTTGAGAAAAAGGGTACAAAGCTTTACGGTATTGCAGGTCTCGGTCTGTTCGGATTCATTGTTTGGATGTTCAGAAACAATGCGCAGAATATTTCTGTTCCCGATATGTCAAAGGTCGTTGCCGCCAATTACGGCAAAGCACCTTTGACGGACACCGAAAAATCACAGAATGCAGGCTCATCGCCCCAAAACACACAGCCGAATACGCAGACACCGCAAAATAATCCGGCAACACCGAATGCAGGCAATGTTGCAAGCGCAACTGCTACGGTTGCGAAAAAAGCTTCAAAGCATATCGCTTCAAAAGTAATAGGCGGAATTGTTGCAGTTTCTGTTGCAGGAACTGCAACGGCTGCGGTAATATCTTCGGAGTTCAGAAAAAGTATCGACGTTTTAGGCTTGTTTTCAGATCCCAAAGATACGGTGGAGATGTATGAAAAGGCTTTAAACGATTGTGATTATATAAAAATTGCCGAATGCTATTCTCCCGTTAAACAGGCTTTGTTAAAATTGGCATTTGCTAATATGAATGCTATGGGAGAATTAAGCGGATACCAAGACGGACGGTTAACGGATTTACTCGGCGGTATGGTTAAAGAGGCAAGAAACGGTAAGACTTTCGACCTCGTAGTTAAGGACGCTGAATACAGCGGCTTCAGCGATAGTGCTACTCTCACAGTAAATGTTACTTATGGAAAGAATATTGAATATGGAACAGTAGATTTCAATATGAAAAAAGTGTGGGGCAAGTGGTACATTGACGATATGCGCAAATCCAACTAATGAAAAACTTTTATCTCATACTACATATCGCTATTCCTGCTCGTGTTTGCTATCGTATATTTAGTCACAGCGCTCTTTATGAAAATAAAATCTGAAGCAATGAATGCGGTGAGTAGTTTTACAAGCGGTATTTCAAACTTCCTCAAGTAATTTTGAAATATTAACAGCACAAGAAAAAGCCGGACGTTGATTGTCCGGCTTTTGTTGTTATGTCACTGTTTTATAACCTGCTTCCGCAGTTTCCGCAGAAAATATTAATATTCGGGTTTTCTTTTCCGCAGTTAGCGCATCGTTTTGTCGGCGGTGCGGAATTTCGCACATACGGATTCTGCACATAATTTTCCGGATTTTGAACCCTTG
>JBJEOJ010000022.1:0-4068 GCA_051880655.1 Acutalibacteraceae bacterium
GCGGCAAGACCTATTATTTCAAGGTTATTGCCAACAAGAAAGTCGGAAGCGTAACGATTAACTCAGCGTATAGCGCAGTTAAATCGGTAAAAGTAAAATAAGTTCTATTATAAAATCACACAGCAAAAAGCAGGGCAAACCGTAGCGGCTGCCCTGCTTTTACTATTCAAAAAATTTATGTTCTTCTGTCTAAAATTACAATTCCGCTTTCACGTGCCTTGACCGCAAGCTCGGTTCTTGAACGAAAGCCTGTTTTTTCAAGCATTGTCTGAATGTAATCTCTGACGGTATGCTTACTCATTCCGAGCCGTTCTCCGATTTGCGCATTTGTGTCTCCGCTTGTCAGTTCACGAAGCACCTCAAGTTCTCGCTCGGTTAAATCGCCGCTGGTTGTAAGTCCGAAAGAAACAACCGGCGTGCTGTCCGGATAAACGGATTCGCCTGCCATCGTTCTGTCCATCAGCTCCAGAATCGGGTTCATGCTGACCTCTTTATACCAAAAGCTGTCAACACCCGCCTGCTTCGCTCTTTTAATATAAGAAACCTCCGGCATTGAAGTTACGATAATAATTTTAATTTCAGGATATTTTTGCTTTATTCTTGCTGCGGCTTCAAGTCCGCTTGAATTCATTTCGGTGCATATATCCATAAGTATGAGGTCAATTTCTCCCTTTTGGCAATAAATATCTGCCATATCGGCGTTTTTGATTGAATAAACAAGCTGATAATCCGGACTGTTTTCAACAAAAGCTTCAAAAAGCTGCTTCGGCATCGCCTGATCTTCAACCACCATAACATTAAACAAAATTAACGCCTCCCTGTTTCGGTATTTTCAGCCTTAATACAAACCGGTCCTTACAATCAATCTGCATAATTCCGTCTGCGCTTTCAACACTTTTTCTCAGTGAAGAAAGTCCTCCGCCCTCTTTGATTTCGCCTTCCGGCAAACTGCCGTTGTTTAAATATTCAATAATATTATAATCTTTTTCGGACAAAATGCAAATTTCAAGCTTTGTTGCCTTTGCATGATGCACCGCATTGGTCAGACTTTCGCGCGCACCCGCCATAATAAATCGCATTGTCCGGTTATCTTCATAAGGCACATTGCCGCTTACCGAAACCGAAATGCCCATAATTTTTGCCGCTTCATAAAGTTCATCAAGCGAATTGCTTTCCTGCGGCTGCTGTGCTTCACCGCGCAAAAACGAAATGCTGTTTTGCCAAAGCTGCAAAATCTCCTCACGGCTTACCGAACCGTCGTCGGTTTCAACAAATCTTTTAGCGGCAAGCAGAGCCTTTCCGAGACTGTCATGTATTCTGATTTTTGCGTTGAGAATCTCTTTTTCTCTTGTTATGTCAGCCATGTTTTCGCTGAAAAGCAAAAGCCTTTTTTTAACGTCCTCAAGCTGAGCGTTATAATCCATAAGCTGCCTGCTGAGCGCATATTGCTCGGTAATATCCGAAGCTGTCAGTTCAAAAATCTTCTTTTTTTCGTGAATGATTTCTTTACAGGAAAAGCTGCGTACCTGTCCGCTTTCAAGAATAATAATCGGCTCACTGCCCTTTTTGACAACAGTACAATTTGGTGAAATTTCGCCCAAAACAAGTTTTTTCCAAAAATCAGAAGCGTTAAAAAGCGGTTCGTTTGTGATTTCCATGCAAAGATTTTCCATGCAGTGATTTGTAAGAACCTGTCTGCCGTTTTCATCAAAACAGCAAAGCCCCGTCGGAAGCCTGTCTGCGCCTTGCTTGATTGACATCGGCGTAATGTTGCTGCGTCGGTAAAAATTCATCCGACAGACAAAAAAGCAAACAGCCGCAAGCTGTAACACTGCCAAAATAATGTCGGCCGCAACAGGCATTTTGTAAATATATTCACTTGCCGCTGAAAGTTTGCCGCCTGTGCGATACATGAACCCGTCCAGAAGCAGCGTCAGGTTGACCAATGAAAACAAAAACAAAATGACATTGGCCAAGGTTTCGCCCGGCTGCGTTTTATAGGTTTTGCAGGCAATGATGCAATAAATTTCGGCAAAAACAAGCAACGTATAAAAAATCAGAAACAGCGACTGAACGGGAAGCGGCAAATTAAAAAACTGCATCATTTTTGTTCACCGCCTTTCGGAAGAAAAAGACTCACAAACACGGTTTCATCCTCTTTTATAACGCTTAATGCTCCGCCGAGTGCGTTCAGGCGTCTGACATATTTTTCGCTTTTCGGAAGATCTGTCAGACCGTCTGCATTCAAATTTAAACGCAATCCGCTTTCGTCACACAAAACGTCTGCCATGATTGCAACCAATCCCGATGAAAGTCCTTCTTCAACCAAAAGCTGCCAAAAATCAAAAGCAAACAAAATGTGCTTTGATGAAGCCGAAAAGTCGCAATCAAGACGAACAAAGCTTGAAACACCGCAAAGCTTCAGATATTCGCCCGACTCTTTGATGCTCAGATAAAGCTCGGTTGCCTGAAAAAAATCATTGCTGTATGCAATCAAAGTCAGATTTACCCTGCGCTTGACATAGCAGTTGAAAACGCAGGCACGGCTGATACTGTTTTGAAAATCATCTTTATTTTCAAGCAGCACTGCAATTTTGTCAAGCTGCGGCTTTAAAAGCACAGCGATGCTGTCATACAATCGGTTTTGTTCTTCAATTCGCAGTTTCTGCTCTCTGATTTCGTTTTCCGCTCTTAACAAATCACTTTCTTCCTTTAACCGTTCTCCGATTTCGGTAAGCTCTTCGTTCAGATTGTTAACAGCCGAAAGATCTTCCAGCCAGAAAATTCTTCCGCCGCTGACACTGTTTGATTCCAGAAGCGTGTTTTTTGAAATCAAAACAGATCTGTCCTTGGCAAGCAACATTTGTTCTTTTGTAAGCTCTGAACCGTTTTTTGACTGATAAACAACGTTTAAGTCATTGTCGGCAATTTTAACGGCAAGATTCGTATTTGAAAAATATTCGCTGTAACCTGTGTTACAGGGAATCAATCCGATCTGAATGCAGCTTTCCCAGATTGCCGCAAGAATGAAGCACTGAATTTCGGGCAGACGAAACAAGCAGCGAATCCCAATCGCGCTTTCCACCGAAAGCCAGACAATCAAAAAAGTGCCCACAGGCAGCCAGATAAACGGCAGCCAGACGCGGTGCTTTATGCTTTCAACCTTACATTTATGCCAAAGCTCAATGATGCAGGCAAAAAGCCAGAGATAAATCCACGCCGTAACAAGATAAAACAAAAAGCCATAGGAATAATCATCATTCCAGTTTTCAAAATTTTCATTGAATTTAAATGCAAGCTGATGAAAGTCATTTGTCAGAATTGACAAAGCAAGAATTGCAGCAACAATAAAAATAAAAATCCAAATGCGTGAAAGCTTTTGCTTTTCGCTCTTTCCGACAGCAAAAGCCGCAACAAAAGAAATAAGCGGTGCAAAAATCTGCGGAATATAATAGCAATACCATAAAAAGCGTGATATTTCGGGATAGTTTTCAGGCAAAATATATCTGTATTTGACGGTGCGCAGAAAGACATAAAGCAAAAGGAAAAATGCCATGGAAACAAGAATCTTGCGAATCCGGTCTGAAATGAAACGTTTCCGGATATATACAATCCAGGCGATAATTAAGCCTGAATAAATTGTCGTACTTGAAATAAAAATGAATGTATTTAAAAGAGAAATATCTGTGTTTATGTTATTGAGCAGTCCTACAAACACAAACAGGCAAATTGCTAAGACAGACGGAAAACTGTCTTTTTCTTTTTTTGTCCGCACAGTAAATCTCCTTTCCCGCAATCGCTTTTTTGTTGATTATAACATATTCGGGTAAAGCGGTGCAAGCGGCTGAAGCAACAAGATTTTCCAAAAAATGCCGCCCTGATTACAAAACCCGGGCGGCATTTTATTTTGTTTGTGTTAATCCAAGAAATCTTTCCGATACTTCACACCGAAGAACTCGGCAAGCTCTTTCATTTCGCTGTCTTTTATCGTGTTGACTCTCGGAAGTCCTGCGGTCAGCATATAAATCTGCGCCGCTTTTTCAACGGTTTCGATTAAGCCGAACGTTT
>JBJEOJ010000023.1:0-4054 GCA_051880655.1 Acutalibacteraceae bacterium
GCACAGGATTCTGAGAATATCACGGTAGAAAACATCTGCTTTGCACCCGGAAAAGACTCGGCAGGAATGATGGCGTCCGTTGCGGACTTCATTCAGTTTTGTATGTGCCGCGGAAAAATGATTGTCAAAGATAGTTTCTTTGACGGTGCAGGTGACGATCTTCTCAATGTTCATGGGATACACTTTAAAATTACCGATATAAAGGGAAAAGAATTAACCGTCCGCTTTATGCATCCGCAGTCTCACGGTTTTAATCCGCTGAGAGAGGGCGACACGATAGCGTATATCAATCCTGAAACACTTTTGGAAGAAAGCACGGCGGTAATTGAAAAATCTGAGCTTTTGAACGAATACGAAATCAGACTGACTGTCAGCGATACGCAAAAAGCAAGGTGCAGTTTTGTGATTGAAGATACAACCGCATGTCCGGAACTTGAATTTTCGGGTAACAGCTCAACAAGAATCATCACAAGAGGACTGCTGATTACGACACGTGGCAAGGTCAATGTTGAAAATAACCATTTTACAAGCACCTCCATGAGCGGTATTTTACTTTCGGACGACGCAAAAAGCTGGTATGAAAGCGGAATGTGCCGTGAAGTTACCATAAAAAACAACACCTTTGATTACTGCGGAGGAACGCCGATTCTGATTAAGCCCGAAAACAGCAAATATGAGGGTGCAGTACATAAAAATATTAAAATTATCGGCAACACCTTCAAAAAGTACAGCGGCGCTTGTATCAGTATAAAAGATTCAGATGACATTCTCATCAAAAACAATAAATATAAAACCGGTAAAAAAATAAGGGTTAAAAATTGTAATAATGTGAACGGAGAATAAGCCATGACAGAAAAACAGATGCAGAGCTTTCTGCAAAAAATTGATGAAGTTAACAATTGCGGCAAGTATAAACCTGAATGGGAGAGCCTTGCTTCTTATCCCGTGCCGGAATGGTACAAAAAAGCAAAATTCGGCGTGTTTATTCATTGGGGTGTTTTCACCGTTCCCGAATATTTCAGTGAGTGGTATCCCAGATTGATGTACTATAAAGGAACACCCGTTTATTGGCATCATAAAAGAAAATACGGTAAAGATTTTAATTACCGTGACTTTATCCCGATGTTCAAGGCGGAAAAATTTGATGCTGATGAATGGATAAAAACAGTCAAGGATTGCGGTGCAAAATTCGTGATGCCTGTTGCCGAGCACCATGACGGAATTAAGCTTTATGACAGCGAATTATCCGAATGGACAACGGTAAAATTCCCTGTCAAACGGGACTTTTTGGGAGAACTGAAAGATTCCTGCGAAAGAAACGGCGTTGTTTTTTCAACTTCGTCTCACCGTGCCGAGCATTTCTGGTTTCTCAACGGCGGCAAAACAATCGGTTTTCCGAACGAAACGCAGAATGAAGAATACAGAGAGCTTTACGGCGAATGTGAAAACATATATAAGCGAAACAATCTTTCCACGCTCTTGAAACAGGAGCACGGCATTGAGCCGACGGAAAAGTGGCTTTGCGATTGGCTTGTGTCCTCATGCGAGCTTATTGACAAGTATCAGCCGTCGTCGCTTTTCTTCGATTGGTGGACGTCATATAAAGCGTTTCGTCCGTATATGAAAAAATTCCTTGCCTATTACTATAACCGCTCTCTTGAATGGGGCAAGGAAGTCTGCGTTTATTATAAATCTGACGCCATTATGTATAATTGTGCGATTTTTGACCGTGAGCGTGGACAGCTTGAAAATGCAAGTCCGTATATCTGGCAGGGCGAAACCTCAACGGCTTACAATTCATGGAGCTACTGCACAACGAACCGCTTCAAAACGCCGGAAACCATCGCCTGCAATCTGCTTGATGTGATTGCGAAGAACGGCTGTTTTGTGCTTAATATCGGACCTAAAGCCGACGGCTCAATTTGCGACGAGGAAAAACACATTTTAAACGAACTTGGCAAGTGGACAAAAATCAATGCCGAAGCGATATGGGACACACAGCCGTATAAGATTTTCGGCGAGGGTAAGAAGCAGAAAGGCGGCTCGTTTAACGAAAAACTCAGCTATACAAGCCGGGATTTCCGCTTTACCTGCAAGACGGGTGTTGTGTATGCTTTTGCACTCAAGCCTCACGGCAAGAATGAATTTTAAATAAAGTCGCTTGCCGACAGCATGGATTTGTTCCACTGCATGATTCAAAAAATTACCCTGCTCGGAAGAGATGAGCGTGTTACTTTTTCACAGGATAACAAAGCACTCATAGTCAGAACACAGAATAAAGTTCATTCAAAAATGCCGATATGCTTTAAAATTGAGGTGGATTAAACAGAAAACACAGAATAAGCTGTTTTTTACAGTACAACGTTAGGTTAATAAATCAATCATAATGGCTTTGTATGAGTGAGTGACGCAAAACGGTTGTGTATCATTATCCACCAAAATGTCGGAAAAACAATATATATGTATTGACAAAATCGAAGAAAAGATATATACTTTTTTAGAAAGATACACAGTATAATACCGGATGAATTTAACGCTTCGGAAATATAGCAAAATTAATTACAACCTTATATAGGAAAGGTCGATTTATGAAAAAAATTGTTAGTATTTGCCTGTTTATTTTAGTTGTAATTTCTGCTGTAAAACTTATTTCATTTACTCAACCGCCGGATAAAACTTGTTGTCAAATTGACGGTTATCAAAATCAAAACGGGGATTATGTGTGTTATAAAATAGACGGTACTGCATTTGCGAAACTTGATGAGCAAGCCGGATATCGCTATTGTGACGAAATTGATGCATCACATGATTATTTTGGCAACGATGACACGATATATGTATCATTTGCGTTTAAAAATCATAGCAAATTATATTTTTATGTGGGAAATTGGACTGTTGAAAACGGTGAAGTTGTTCAATCAGACCACTGCAATTGGCAGTGACTGCGGGTTGTTCGTTATTATGGTATTAGTGAGGATTCTATTTAGGCTTTTTGTTAAAAAATGCGAATGGAACTTTTTCGGTCAACCATTCGCATTGATTTTTATTATGCCCATTCAAAGTTTTCTTTTCCTGCGCCGATTTCAAAATGATATTTGACAATGCCCAGATCAAGCTTTGTATAAAAGCCGGGTTTTGCTTTTGCCGAAACCTTGCTGCCGGTTTGCGTTAAAGTGAATCTTTGCTGATTCATTGCGGTGGGTGCCAGAAGTGCCGCTTCCACACCGTTTTTGAACCATTCGGGTGAACTTGCGGCAAGATTTGAAACCGCATCGGCTGTTTTGGATTTGTGCACTGTGCCGTTCGTTTGACCATAGCCGAGGGCGATGACAACGGTCAGCTTTTCGCCTTTGTCAATTTTGAATACATTCGGAATTTTTTGATACGACATGGCAACCCAGCAGGTGTTAAGACCTTCTTGCTCAGCTTTGAGCACAAGCCTTTCGCCGTAATAGCCGCATTTTTCGTCAAGGTCGGCACTTTTCTTTCCGATGAGGGCAATGTAATTGGAAACGCCGCTGAATTTTCCGTAATGCGCCATAAAGCAGTCAAACGCTTTCGGCTCGTTGGTTATCAATTGAATGTGCAGTCCGCTTTCTTTGTTGCACGCTTCAATTTCACTTTCAAGTTCGGTGATTGTTTCTTCTTTGATGGGCTCGTTTTTGTATGCACGAACGCTGTGTCGTGCCTGAATTGCCTGCATAAGATTCATAGGTCATTCCTCCGTTAAATTATATATTTTCGCCGCTTCTGTCGGGCAGATTTTCCATAATTTCTTTTGCGTGAGTAAGCAGTAACAAAAGATTATCAATTGCTTCATTATCTGCTTCAAAATAATAATAGTTTTTTGTACCCTCGCGCCTGAGTTTTACAAGTCCGGCTTTTTTGAGTATTTGCAGGTGATGTGAAACCGCCGGGCGGGACAAATTTGTTCTTTCGGTTATCTCTCCGACGCGCACGCCGCTGCATTTGCCGATGTTTAACATTTCAAGAATCAGATGTTGTCTGTTCTCGTCTGTTTAAACTATTATACCATATATTTTTATAAATTGTC
>JBJEOJ010000024.1:0-4050 GCA_051880655.1 Acutalibacteraceae bacterium
CACTTCAACCGTGAATCTCGGACTTTTTCGGACTGTTTTTTTACAGCCCCTTTTTGTTATCTGTTACAAAAACAGCAGGTGCATTTTTTACACTTGTTTGCCGTTCACCCGAAAAATCGACCGTTTGTTACATTGCATATTGAATTCGTGAAATTCGTTTTATATAATGCATAAAAAGATTCAAGCTTTTCTGCCGCTTAACACAACCGGTAAAAAATAAAAGCTGTGGTACAGCACAGCTTTCAACAGGTTTCTTGTTGTGAAATCCAATCAACAAATGAATATACGGTTTCTTTTTGACGGTCTGAAAGAGCTTGGATCTTTTCCAAAAAGTGTTTCTCATAGCCTTGATTGCTATGGCTTTCTGTTGCTCCGAGCAACAAATAATTCGGCGTTGTATCCAATGCCTCACAAATCCGCATTAGCACATCAATGCTCATTATTGATGTTGCCCGCTCAATGTTTGACAGATATTTGTCGCTCAGTTCCGCCGATTCGCAGACTTCGGCTTGTTTCAAACCAAGTTCTTTTCGCCTTTGAGCAATTCTTCTGCCAACCTCTTTATAATCAACAAACATTTAACCACCCCCGTTTAATCTTAGTGTGGTTTGTATAGTTTTTAAACATATTTTAAGTCGAAAATCACTTGACAATATGAATTAGTAAACTTATAATATGAATAGTCATTTATTAATTTGAAATATTAATAAATAAGTATCAATATGAAGTTAAAGGGAATGATTATGAATTTAACTTAATCCAAAAATCTGATTATTCAGGGGATGATTAATCAGTATAATAAAGAATTTATAAAACACAGAAAGACACTTTCCAAATAATATTAAAGCATAATACCAATATAACAATGAAGGAGAATTATAAAATGAATAAGATTCTATCGAAAAAAGCAATTGCCTTTGTTATGGCATTCATTCTGACCTTTTCTGTTGTTACATTCATCGGAAACGATGAAATGGAAGTTTCGGCGGCTTCAACAACTTCAATTTCAATCAAAAAGTCGCCTACGCTCAAAGCCGGAACAATTAAGGCAACATCGGTTAAACTCAGCTGGACAACAACAAAAAACGTTTCTTCCTATAAGCTTTATAAAAGCACCGATAAAAAGACTTGGAAGAGTGTTGCAACAACCAAAGCCACTTCCTATACCGTCAGCAAGCTCACAGCCGGAACTAAGTATTATTTCAGACTAATTGCAATAAGCGGCAAAACAAAAAGTCCGTACAGCAACACCGTTTCCGTAACTCCGAAGCCGGAGAGAGTCGGCTCACTGAAAATCAAATTCAGTTCAAATACGCAGGCTTCTGTTTCATGGAGCAAAATTTCCGGAGCAACGGGATATGAAATCTTTCTTTCCACAAGCTCCGATTTCAAAAAAGACTTAAAAAAATACACCGTCAAAGGCGGTGATAAGACAAGCTATACAATCAAGAATATGAAAAACGGCACAAAATACTATGTGAAAGTCAGAGCCGTAAGACAAGTCGGCAAGAAAAATGTTGTCGGAACCTGTAGCTACAAATGTCAGCTTATCACAAAGTCAAAGACCTACTACAACTATGTCAGCCAAAAGGTATATGCAACCGCTGATGTCAGCATCAGAAAAGGGGCAGGAATTTCTTATTCCAAGCTCGGTTCGCTCAAAAAAGGAAAGAGTATTACAAGAACCGCAATCGGCAATAATGGCTGGAGCAAGGTTTCCTATAAAGACACAACCGCTTACATTGCAAGCAAATATCTTTCAACCGAAAAGCCAAAGGCAGAACCTGTTAAAACCTATGAAAAGTTTGAGCAGAAAATCGGTGTATATGAAACCAAAAATCTTCCGTCTGTAAGTACCTATTATGAACAAGAATGTCCGGCATGGATTGGGGTTTATACAATCGGAAAGAATCAGGATGTTGAAAATGAAATAAAAAAGCAGTTTAAAAAGGCATTTGGATATGATGCTCAGGAAAAAGTAAAATGTTCGTTGATCGGTGAGTATCTGGTAGACGGATACAACGGACCTCAATCAATCTATCAATACACAATTACAGATTTAACATATGATCTTGTTCTTGATGATTTCTATGTGATAAACAGAAAAATTTGCGATGACGGAAGTCCGTGGGTTGGTTTCTGCGTTCCGTCGAGTATTGATGATTTATACTATGACGAACAATTCGGAAAGCTGACCGGCCGTTTGAAATCCGAAATGAGTAAATTTTCAGGTTATAGCGTGGATTATATTCGTAACAGCGGAAAATTCAGCACGCCCTATAATCTTATAGAATCAGGACCGTACAGAACAAAGGACGGACAAATAATACAATGTTTGACTTACATTTGTTTGCGTGGATATGAAATTCCGTTAGCTAAAGATGCGATTTGTGATCAATGCGGAAAATTAATTCCGGCTAACACCTATCACACTTATGAGATATGCAGCCAGGGAAGATAAACTGATAGAATAATAAAAGGAGATGTTCTTATGAAAAAAGTAATTTCATTATTCATGACGCTGCTGATGGCGTTGTCTGTTTTGCAGTGTCTGTCGGTTGTGTCGTTTGCGGCTGATGACGAAAGCGAAACGGCGGTTGCCGAAGAGCACGGAGAGGTGGTGAAGAGCGGCGTTTTTGGTGAATCCGTATATGATGACAATTATGATATCATTGAATATCGGGACAATGTCTCTTTTATACTTTATTCTGACGGTACACTTATCTTGAGTGGCAGCGGAAAGATAGGTGATTATTATGACGATTATATTGATTTAAATTATAACGGCTTCAGATATGGCTGTAACAATAATTCTGTTGAAGATACAATCAAATCGGTTATAATTGAAGACGGTATAACAAGTATCGGTAATAATGCGTTTTGTGATTTGACGAACCTTATCAATGTAACAATTCCCGGTAGTGTTACGGATATCAGTTTTAACGCATTTGGACATTGCACGAGTTTGGAAAGCATAACAATTCCCGATAATGTAACAAACATAGGCAGACTTGCATTTAATGATTGTAACAACATTAAAGATGTTTATTACACGGGTACTGAGGAACAGTGGCAGTCGATCAGCATTGATGAGGATAACGATTGCTTAACCAATGCAACAATCCATTATAACTATGTTCCTTGTGTTCACAGTCATACAACTGAATACGCTAAACAAGACGCAACCTGCACGGAAAATGGCTACACTGCAGGTGTTTACTGCGAAGACTGCAAGATTTGGATTTCGGGTCATGAAGTTATCAGAAAGCACCACACCGATGAAGACGGCGACAAGATTTGTGACATTTGCGGTGAAGAAGCAAAAACGGTCATCAAGTCCGGCAATTGCGGTGCACAAGGTGCCAATGTAACTTATACACTTTATGAAGACGGCGAGCTTGTGATAAGCGGCAGTGGCGAAATGGCTGACTTTGATTATTGGGAAGATGATGGCGAAAGACCTCCTTACGGAACTTACTCATATTACGGAGAAAATTATGAATATGATGATGGTGCCGATAATACCGTTAAAAATGTTGTAATTGAAGATGGTGTAACAAGTATCGGCGATCAGGCTTTCAAATATTTTGTTGCTTTTGAAAGCATTAACATACCAGATAGCATGACAAGAATAGGGTGTTCTGCGTTCTATGGTTGTAATGACTTAATCGATGTAATACTCGGAAACGGTTTAACCAGTATAGATGTTTATGCTTTTTCAAATTGTTCAAACCTTGTAAATGTCAAACTTTCCAACACTCTTAACTATATTGGTGAAAATGCTTTCAGAAGTTGTTCATCCCTGAAGAGTATTGAGATTCCTGAAAGCTTAACAAAAATCAGACCCCGGATTTTTGAAGATTGCACTTCACTCGAAAGTGTAACGCTCCCAAAAACACTGGAACTTGTTGAAACATGTTCTTTTTCAGGCTGCTCCGCATTGAAAGAAATCAACATTCCAGCTTCTGCTCAATATATTTCTAACCAAGCGTTTATGAATTGTGATAATCTTGAAAAAATAACTGTTAACAATCCCGATTGTGCGGTTTA
>JBJEOJ010000025.1:0-19663 GCA_051880655.1 Acutalibacteraceae bacterium
CCGGTCCCATCTCTTTTTTCCTTTTTCGGCACTGAAATAACCTCACGGTGAACGTTATTTGTTTTTACGGGAGGAGTAATCAGTTCGCGCCTTACAATGGGTTTTGCGTTATCACGTTTGACAACAACAGTCTGCGGATTTGAAGCAGTCTGCCTGATTTGCGGTCTTGCAGCCGGCTTAATTAAAATGTCTTCACTGTAATACTTATTCGGTGAAGAATAAACCGGTCGTTTCTTGCTCGGAGATTTTCTCTTGCGAAGAATGGAAATAATTATGATCGCAATCAATATTACAAGCGAACCTGCAGAAATCTTAAGACCTGTTGAAAGTCCCTGAACATGATATTCAAACTTAATTTCATGATTGCCTTTTTCAATGTTGATTCCGAGGAAAGCATCTCCGATTGCAACAAGGCTGTCGTTGTCAACTTTTTCGCCGTCAACATAAACATACCAGCCGGCGTCATATGGAATTGAAGTATAAAGCACGCAGTCCTCTTTGGTTGAAAAAGTACCTTCGATTAATGTGTTCTCAAATTTTTCAACATTAAAAGCACGGTCTGAAAGCTTTTCATAACCTTTGTTCAGTATGCTGTCGTTGATTGTGTAAACATATAATCTTAAGTTTCCGTTGTTACCTTCAAACGGAACATTGATTGAAATTGTTTCGTTTGCATCATATCTTCCGAGGTCAAGAATGCAGTCTTGCGAAGCGCTGTGAGTGATTGTTCCGATTGAAGAGTTAACGGTTATATCTTTTTCGCTGGCATTGTCAACATTGTAATAAATATAGATGTTGCCTTTCTTTTGCGTTGTGATAAAGAACGTTGCACTGCCGTCGCTGTCGGCGGTTGTTTTTGTATAACTGTAAATTCCGTTTTCTGTAATCTCGGGGAAAGCGTTGATATTGTTATAGTTAATATATGAAACCGAAACCTTTTCAAACGGATCTGAAACGCCTGTTGCCTTTTCAAAGAAATCACCCTGAACTTCAAAGGGATTGACATCTTTTGCACTTATACTGTCTTTATAGTCCCAGTTTTTGATGTCGGTGTTAACGCCGAAAGCAATCGGAAGATAATATTTGTTCTCATAAGCAGTATATTTGCTCTGCGAAGTGATCTTTTTGTAATATTTATTACTCAGAACATTAGGCGTTTCGTTGTTGACGATATATTTAAGCGAATGCATCATGTTATAAACGGGTGTCTGAGGATTATAGGTGTAGCTGTTTATGTCGTTACTCATCATACCGAGCCTGTTTTCAAGCTTTGCAACCTTTTCATATGCCATTGAAGAGAAAATCGAAACACCATTATAGCCGAACCAGCACGGATCCATTCTTGTTCTCAGATCCGTAAGCTCCATGCGGTAAAAATTATCCTGTTCGATTGTGTCAAGTCTTTCTTTAACGGTTCTGAAATCGTCATAATCGGAAACATAGGAAGCTCTGTTGATGTTGTTCGGAAAACTTCCGACGTCGGCGATGATAACCTCACTGCATACACAAACACACATCAAAACAGCAACGGATGTAATTTCATATTTTTTGTCTTTAAACAGCGTCAGCATCATTACATAAACTACTGTGAAAATGAGTGTAACATAAATTGTTGCGCTGTCAACATTTTTTGATTCAACCTTGTCGATTATGAACACAAAAGCAAGTATTGCCGCGCCGATAACGCCGATTTGTTTTGACGTAAACTCATTAAGGCGGACAAAAGTTTTATATGCCATAACAAGCAGAATGAAAGAATACATGAATGAAAAGCGATAGGGCAAATCATTCGGAAAATGCATTCCGTGCCATATATAGTTGAAATAGTTGCAGTTAAAAGAGATATAAAAAACAGCAAGAAGTCCGAGAGTTGTCAGCTTTTCTTTCTTTGAAATTGACTTTGTGAAGAAGAACAAAGGTGCGAGAATCACGGCAAGCATTCCGCAATATACATTCGGAAGAACATCATCGCCGCTGCTTCTGATGGTTGTTTCAAGAGCGGCAAGATGATTTGCGAAGAAATCAAAGAAATTAAAATAGGATTTGAGGTCATCGGGAAAACTGCCCGAGGTTGCAGAACAGGTCTGAAGAATTTTATAAGTCGGAATAAGCGCAAAAGCAATCAGACCTGCGGCAAGCAGGGAAGCGCCCGCAAAACGAAAACCGCTTGATAAAAATCGGCTGTTTTTGAGTTTGTTTATGATTCCTTTCGGGTGTTCGTCACGGAACTGTTCGCTGATAACCGCCTTTCTCGGATATCTCATGATGTAATAATAGAAGAAATAGATAACCGCAAACATACAGAGCATGAAGGACATATAGTAGTTTGAAAAAAGCGAAAGCGCAAGGGAACCGACATAGATCCGGATGCTTCCGTTGTCAATGATTCTTTCAATGCCGAGCAAAACAATCGGGAGCAAAACCATTGCGTCAAGCCACATAACATTCCAGTAATACGCAAGCATATAAGCGCAAAAAGCATAAAGAACGCCGAATGCAACGCCCATAATGCTGTGGCTGTGTTGAGATTTTTTCAGATAGTAAGTGAATGTTGCCGATGACAGTGCCGCTTTAATCAGAATCATTGCCGCAATGGCTTCGGGTACATGCTTATGACCGAAGAAAACAACAATTGCACCGATCGGGCTTGAAAGATAATTAAAATAGTTTCCTAAAAAACAGCTTCCGAGACCCGACTGCCAGGAATAGGTCAGTCCGTCATGATTCATCAGTCTGTCATAAAGCTCTGAAAAGAGCGGACCGTACTGATGATACAGATCCATTCTTAAAACGGTGTTGTCGCCGAAGGGAAAAATCTGCGTAATCATATAAAGAATAAGCATTGTTCCCGCAGTGACAAGAAATGAGATGATAACAAATCGGTTTCTGTAAAACAGATTGTCTTTCTTTTTGTTCTTCATCGTTAGCCTTCTTTCTGCTTTGAAATTCTTAACAGGTAGTTTTTAAAACCGCCTTAACAAATTAATCGGCAAACAATACATGTCAATTATAAGCTCAGCGGTATAACACTTAGTAATAATACAATATTTAGAAAAATACTTCAAGGACTTTAACAAAATTGAAAGATATTTTTTGTTCTAACTTCGGACACGCCGACATAATCTTTGAATGTAGACGGATAGCTTATCCGAAAAAATGAGAAAAGGAAGAATGAATACCATGAACAAAAAAGATGAAAATGCCTTTGATGAAGCGGTTTCTCAGATAAGCGTCAATCTGAAAAACGCTCTTTTGTCCCTGAATGAAAACATCAAAAGAACCGTTTGTGAAATCAGACTTCGTGCAAACCGTCCCGTAATGCTTTTTGCTTCGGGCGAAAGTCTGTTTTTTTGCAGTGATTCCACAGTCAGCAAAACCATAAAAAGCAACACATATATTTGCTGCGCTCAGGAACTCAGCGACACTTTCAACCGGATTTGCGGCTATTCGATACATACCCACCAAACAAGCATAAACAACGGTTTTGTAACAATGAAAGGCGGACACAGAGCCGGAGTTGCCGGAACGGCTGTCTGCAACAGCAAAGGCGAAATAATCAGCATCAGAGATATTTCTTCACTCAACATCAGAATTGCAAGACAAGCCGAGGGCTGCAGTGAAAAAATTGTAAGCCGCTTTTTTTCTTCCGGTGCCCAAAGCCTGATTATTGCAGGTCCGCCCTCAAGCGGAAAAACAACAATTCTGCGTGACCTTGCAAAAAAGCTTTCAAGCGGTGACGGCTGCCGATGTTTTAAGGTTTGCATGATTGACGAAAGAGAAGAGCTTGCGGCGGTTGAAAGCGGAATTCCGGGAAGAAGCGTCGGCTTTAACTGTGACATTTTAAATTCATATCCGAAAGAAAAAGCCATCATGGCGGCGGTCAGAACACTGTCACCCGAAATAATTGTCTGTGATGAAATCGGAACAGATAACGAGGTTTATGCAATCAGGCACGGTGTAAATACAGGCGTTCGGTTCATTGTTACGATTCATGCTTCCGATTTTGACGAGCTTGTTTCAAGACCGCAGATTGAAAGACTGCTTGAAACCTATTCGTTTGACAGCGTTGTGATGCTTCATGGCGGCTCTCAGCCGTGCAAAATCAAAAATACCTATGATGCCGGAGAACTGATTGATGAAATTTACAGGCGCCGTGCTGGTCTTTGCGGTTATGAGTGCAACGGGGATCATGATTTCCTCGCATCTTAAAAAACGAAGACAGCTTCTTGAAAGAACCCTGCTTTTTTTAAGCTCTATGAAGCTTGATTTTGAATATTCGTTTTTGCCGCTTGACAGAATACTTGAAAAATATGCCGATAACCAAACATATTCGTCAATTTATTTTATAAGACAGTGTTATGATGAAATTAAAAAAGGCACGGATTTTCCGCAAGCCTGGAAAAAAACCGTGAGTGAGTCGCCGCTTTACAGTCAAAACGAAAAAAGCAAACTGCTTGAACTCGGAGACTTTCTCGGAACGAGTGACAGCGACGGTCAGATCAGTATGCTTAGCGCATATGAAAAATATTTTGAAGAATATTATCAAGCGGCGTGTAAAATAAGCGAGAAATATTGTGAAAGTGCGGTTTTGCTCGGAATTTTTGCAGGCTTCGGAATTTTTGTAATACTCATTTGAAAAGCAGACGGACGAAAGGAGAAGCTTGCGAACTTCGGCAAGTAAATAAATGATATGGAAATAGATTTGATTTTTAAAATTGCCGCCATAGGAATCATAGTTTCAATCCTCAATCAGGTGCTGATAAAAGCCGAAAAAAGTGAATATGCAACCTTTACAACGCTGATAGGTGTTGTGATTGTTCTGTTAATGATAATTCCCGAAATCCGTGAACTTTTTGAAACAGTAAAGGATATGATCAATTATTGAAACGGTAATAAAAATTTTGCTGATTGCTGTTGCAACGCTGATTCTGAGTGTTGTGGTTTCGCAAACCAAAAAGGAATATTCACTTTTAATAATCATTGCAGGTATAAGCCTGATTTGCACGGTAGCATTCAAAAGCACCGCAGGAAAACTCAGCTCTTTTTTAAGCAGTGCTGAAAATCTCAGCGAAACTTATGGTCTTATTTCTGTCCTTTTAAAAGGTGCGCTGATTTGTATTATGACGCAGCTTGTGCGTGATTTGTGCAAAGACAGCGGAAACACTGCGCTTGCAAGTGCCGTTGATATTGCCGGGCGCATGATGATTATTGTTCTTTCACTGCCGCTGATTGAATCCGTTTTAAAAACAGCTGTTTCATTTATAAACTGATATGAAAAAAACAATTTACTTCACCTTTGTAATCATTTTCCTTCTTATAAGCTTGTCTGTTACATGCTTTTGCACCGAACAAGGCAGCCTGCTGTCTAATACTCAGGAAGAACTGTTCGGTGCGCTCGACGATGACACAAAAGAAATTCTTGGTGCTTTCGGAATTGACAGCCTTGACTATGACAAGATTTATTCTTTTTCATTTTCGCAGATCGGCGAATTCTTTTCTGGAACTTTAAGTGAAAAAGCAAACGAGACAATAAAAACCTTTATGCTGCTTTCGGGTGTACTGCTGATTCTCTGCGCTGTTCGGACGCTTGTGCCTTCATCTTCAAACAGCACAACAGCTGAGCTTTTATGCACGGTGGTTATGATTATTTTTACCGTCAGCAAACTCAGCGAAATAATTAATACAGTGCTTTCGGTTGTGAACTTGAGTGCAAAATTTCTCTTGGCATACATACCGATTTTTGCCGCACTTGTGGCTTTCAGCGGCAATCCCTCCGGCGCATTGACCTATAACACACTTGCTTTGGCCTTTGCTCAGGGACTTTCGGCATTTTCTTCTTCCTTTGCCATCCCGGTTGTCGGCGGATTTTACTGCCTGAGCATTGCCTTTTCCTTTAATGAAAACATGAACCTGTCACGATTTGTTTCCGCCTTTAACAGAGCCTCATCGGTTGTTCTGGGTTTGATTTCTTCGCTTTTTGCGGGACTTTTATCCATAAAAGGCATCATGTCGGTAAGCCTTGATTCGGTTTCGGCAAAGGGAATCCGTTTTATGCTAAGCAGCATGATTCCCGTTGTCGGAAGCGCCATAAGCGAAGCATATTCCGCTCTTGTGGGAAGCGTCGGACTGATAAAAAGCTCTGTTGCCGCAGTCGGAATTATCGTTTGTCTGATTATCAATATCCCGGCAATTATCTGCGGTGTTTTATATTATATCATGCTAAGCTGCGTTTCATTTTTTGCCGAAGCGGCATCAATGCAAAAAATCTCCCATGTAATGAAAGCGTTTGCAACCGGAATTAAATTTTTGCTTTTGCTCGTAATTTTTGAAATGTTTATTCTGATCATTTCAACGGGACTTATGCTGATGATTAAAAATACGATATAAGAGGAAAAGAAGATGGGTTTTTCAAAAAGCTGGATTATTCTTATCTGCGCTGTTTCCGTCATAAGCAGTGTAATTGCAATGATCATTCCGAAGTCATCACTTTCAAAAGCATTCGGTTATCTTTGCGCCGCAGTCATGATTTATACTTTTCTTTTGCCGTTCATGACTTCAAAGGTTGATTTTTCAAAACTGACGGACGCATTAAAATCACAAAGCAGTGCTTTGCAATCGTTTGAAGAAAATGCCGAAGAAACAGCATTAACAGCAGCGGAAAACGGCTGTAAAACGGTTCTTTTAAACAAACTTACGGAAAACGGGCTTTCGGTGAAAGACGAAGATATAACCGTAAAATGTAAATATAAAAACGAAAAGATTCAAATTGAAAACATAACCGTTGACGGAAAGTTTTCAAAAGAAGAAAAAGATTTAATCGGTAAAACAATTGAAGAAATCTTTGAAGAAAAAATTCATATCATTTATTCGGGCGGTGATGAGAAAAATGGCTGAAACCGGTATAAGTGCGGTTTTGACAGTGTTTAAAGATAAAATTATAAGAAACAAAAAGCTCACAGCAATTCTTGCCGCAGGTCTAGCGGGCATTCTTCTGATTGCTCTGAGCAGCATTGAAAACACAGGCGAAAAAGCAAAAACGCAGGAAAATGAATCTAAAAGTTTAAGCCAAAGCGCCGCCGAAATTCAGAACGAGCTTGAAAGCTTTCTTGAAAACATTGACGGTGCCGGAAAAGTCAATGTTATGATAACCTTTGATACAGACACCGAAACCGTTTATGCAAAGGACACGGAGGAAAATTCGTCCTCTCAGGCGCAAAATGAGGAAAGAAAATATAAAAGCGAGCATATAATTATTAAAAACGACAGCGGCGAAAGCGGTCTTGAGGTCAAGCAAATATATCCAAAGGTGCGCGGTGTTGCAGTAATCTGCGAAAATGCCGATAATCCGGTAATAAGAGAACAGATTGTGTCAGCTGTCTGCGCTCTTTTTGATATAAATTCAACGCAAATTAGTGTCGCTTCAAAAGCGGCATGAGGAGGAAATGTTCAGATGTTACTCAAAAAGAAACAAGTTTTAACCGCAACTTTATTAATTGCACTTGCGGCGGCGGTTGCCGTTAACTGGTATTATTCACGTCCGACCGCCGAAAGCACGCAAACAACAACGGCGCAGGTAAATCTCGGTGATACAATGCTGGTCGCCGGAAGCGTTCAGAATGAGGAAGCAACTTCGTCCGAAGAAGAAACAACCAATATTCAGGATAATGTTGACGACAGCGAATATTTTGCCGAAGCAAAGCTTAAAAGAACCAATATGCATGATGAAACAGTTGAAGAAATTGAAGAAATTCTTGAAAACGAAAACCTTTCGCAGGAGGACAAAAGCAAGGTTACTTCACTTTTAACGCAGTTTAAAAACGAACTTCAGGCGGAAACAGACACCGAAAATCTGATTAAAGCCAAAACAGCAGGCGAGTGTCTTGTGATTATCAACGATTCATCTGCACAGGTAATTTTGCCGAAAGGAACGCTCAATGATTCTGTTTTAATTCAGATTACAGAAATTTTTGAAAAAAATACTGATATTTCGGCAGAAAATTTGACAATAATTGAAACAAAATAGTTGTTTAGTTAAATTTTTATGGTATAATACAATGAAAATATATAAATTTAAATGTATAAAATTGCATACTTTTGTATTTTCAAAAGGCAGTAAAAAAACAAGTTGAAAGGAAACGGTACGGATAAAGCAAAAAGGATAATCTTCTTTTGAGCGATGTTCTGTATCGCATGGCATTTTTATGACAAGACATGAATCAAGGGAAGCGGCGTTTATCATTATTTTTGAAAAAATGTTCAATGCCGAAAAAAGCGTTGAAGAGATTATTGTGCAAGCCGATGAATCCGGAGTTTTTAAAACAGATGAATTTTCAAAAAATCTTGCCAAGACTACAGTGTCAAATGAGCAGGAAATTGACAATTTAATTAACGAAAATCTTGTTCGCTGGTCACCTGACAGAATTGCCAGAGTGCCCAGAGCAATTCTCAGAATGGCAGTCGGCGAAATAAAATATTCCGACATTCCCGTTGCGGTTGCGATTAATGAAGCCGTTGAGCTTGCTAAAAAATATGCCGAACCGCGTGACGCTTCTTTTATAAACGGTCTGCTTGCTTCCGTTGCCGGAAAGGTCAGAGAATAATGGCTTTTGTCGGTTTTGATACAAGCAATTACACAACCTCGGTTGCAGCATATTTTCCCGAAGAAAACCGGATTGTTCAGTTTAAAAAGCTTTTGCCCGTAAAAAGCGGAGAAAAGGGACTTCGGCAAAGCGATGCGGTTTTTCATCACACTGCGGCTCTTTCAAAGCTTTGCAAAAAGCTTTATGAAGCAGAAGATTTTCAAACACAGGCTGTTTGCGCCTCGGCTTATCCGAGACTTGCCGAGGGCTCATATATGCCGTGCTTTCTTGTCGGCAAAAACGCTGCCGAATGTGTTGCAAGTGCGTTGAAAGTACCTTATTATGAAACATCTCATCAGCATGGACATATTCTTGCCGCTTTGTTCAGCGCAGGAAGGCTCAATTTGATCCGGGAAAATTTTATAGCGTTTCATGTTTCGGGCGGAACCACGGAAGCGTTGTTGGTAACACCCGATGAAGAAAATGTTTTTTCCTGCAAAATTGTTGCAAGCTCTCTTGATTTAAAAGCCGGTCAGGCGGTTGACAGAGTGGGACTTATGCTCGGTCTTGATTTCCCCTGCGGACCGAAGCTTGATGAGCTTGCACAAAAAAGTGAAAGTAAATTTAAAATTAAGCCGTCTGTTATTGACGGCAACTGTTCGCTTTCGGGTGTTGAAAACAAATGCCGCAATATGATTTCCGGGGGCTGTTCAAAAGAAGACACCGCAAGGTTCTGCATTGAATATATTTCAAAAAGCCTTGAAAAAATGACGGATCTTTTACTTCTGAAATACGGCAATTTGCCGCTTCTTTATGCCGGCGGTGTCATGTCAAACAGTATCATCAGAGAAAAATTCACAGAAAAATATAATGCTCTTTTTGCCGATTCACAGTTTTCATCGGATAATGCCGCAGGAACTGCAATTATGTGTTATCTGAAAAACAAACCGGCGGCAAAATCCGAGCAAAAAAAGAATGAGGAAAGATAATGTCAGCAGCTTTGACTGTTTCACAGATAAATACTTATATCAAATCAATCATTGATTATGATGACAACCTGAAAAACATTTATGTCAGCGGTGAGATTTCAAATTTTACCAATCATTACAGAACCGGACATTTTTATTTTACGCTCAAAGATGCAAATGCCGCAATCAAGGTTGTGATGTTTCGAACAAGCGCACAGCGTGTTCGTTTCAATGTTGAAAACGGAATGAAAGTTATCATACGCGGAAGCATTTCCGTTTTTGAACGTGACGGCGTATATCAGCTTTATGCCGAAGACATGATGCCGGACGGAATCGGTGCGCTGAACCTTGCTTTTGAACAGCTTAAAGAAAAGCTTTCGGCTTTGGGAATGTTTGACAGCGAGCATAAAAAGCCGCTTCCGGCTTTCCCCGGGAAAATCGGTGTGATTACATCACCGACCGGTGCGGCGGTTCACGATATTATGACCGTTCTTGAACGGCGCTATCCGCTTGCCGAAATTGTGCTTGAGGGCGTCCGGGTTCAGGGCGAAAACGCCGCCGATGAAATTGTGAATGCAATTGAAAAATTCAATCGTTATCGCGCGTGCGATGTTTTGATTGTCGGTCGGGGCGGCGGCTCCATTGAAGATTTGTGGGCGTTTAACGAAGAAAAGGTTGCTTATGCCATTTTCGAAAGTGAAATACCGATCATTTCCGCCGTCGGTCACGAAACAGATTTCACAATTTCCGATTTTGTCAGCGATGTCAGAGCGGCAACTCCGTCAGCGGCGGCTGAAATTGCAGTTCCCGATTGGCGTGAGGTGCTTTATTCCGTTGACAAAATGTCTGAATCAATCAACAATTCAATCAGTCTGGTATATAACGGTTATGCATCTTCATTGCAAAACAGCGAAAAGCTTTTGTCTGCTCTCAGCCCCGAAAGTGTTGTTCATAATTTTTCCGAAAAAATTGAAGCTTTGTCGGATAAGCTTGAAAAATCAGCTTCGGAATGCTTGCGTAATTATGAAAATCTGCTTGCTTCTTATTCTTTAAAGCTCGACTCATTAAGTCCGCTTAAAATTATGTCAAAAGGCTATTGCATTGCGGCGGACACAAACGAGTTTACGATTTCGTCCGCTTCAAAAATAAAAAAAGGTGAAAAATTCAGTCTGATTTTTTCTGACGGACGAGTTTCCTGCACCGCAGACGAAATTGAATTGAAAGAGCAAGACCAATGATACATAAAAAGAAAGGATAACATGATAAATGGAAAAATATACAATTGATTCCGCAATGGAAAGACTTCGTGAAATCACCGAAAGCCTTGAAAGCGGCGAATATGACCTTGAAACCTCAATGAAGCTTTATGAAGAGGGCGTGAAACTGATTGCTTTTTGCAACAAAACACTGCTTGATGCAAAACAGAAAATAACCGAACTTTCAAAGCTTTGCGGAGATGAAGAAAAATGAACGTGAAATATACGCAAGATGAATATGCCGAAATAATCAATAACGCATTGAAAGCACTGATTCCCGAAAGTTGTTATAATGAAAGCGTTGTTTCGGATGCCATGAAATACAGCATTGAAAACGGCGGTAAAAGAATCAGACCGCTTCTGACTCTTGAATTTTGCAGAGTTTGCGGCGGAGATATAAACGATGCGCTCGATTTTGCATGCGCTGTCGAAATGATTCACACTTATTCTTTGATTCACGATGATTTGCCGTGCATGGATAATGATGACATGAGACGGGGAAAGCCGTCATGCCATATTAAATTCGGTGAAGATTATGCTCTTCTTGCAGGAGACGCACTTTTAACTCAGGCATTTGCCGTGATTGCAAAAAGTGAAGCTGCAAAGAAAAATCCCGGATGTGCGGTTAAAGCAATCGGTGTTCTTTCCGATCTTGCAGGTGTTAACGGAATGATCGGCGGACAGGTTGTTGATCTCAAAAGCGAAGGTAAAAACGTACCGATTGAAACGCTTGAGGTTATGGACAGCCTCAAAACCGGAGCACTGATCAAAGCTTCATGTCTGCTCGGTGTAATTGCCGCAAACGGAAAAGTTGAATTTGAAAAAGCGGCGGAAGATTACGCTGAAAACATCGGACAGGCTTTTCAGATTGTTGATGATATTCTTGATGTCACTGCGGACGAAGCACAACTCGGAAAACCTGTCGGAAGCGATAAACAGCAGAATAAATCAACCTATGTATCTCTTCTGGGTCTTGAGCAATCGCAAAGGCGTGCCGATGAACTGACTGCAAAGGCAATTTCAAGTCTTGAAATATTCGGCAGTGAGGGCGAATTTTTAAAAGAGCTTGCTCTCAAACTTGCAAAAAGAAATAAATAAGAATTGACTGATAAATATGAAAGATGGAATTTTAAAACAAATAAACAGTCCCGATGATGTAAAGAAGCTGTCACTTTCAGAACTTTCACAGCTCAGCGATGAAATCAGAAAAAAGCTTGTTGAAACCGTTTCCGAAAACGGAGGGCACTTGGCTTCCAATCTGGGCGTTGTTGAACTGACAATTGCGCTTCATCGTGTTTTTGATTCACCGAAAGATCAGATTGTGTTTGATGTCGGTCATCAGTGCTATACGCATAAGCTTCTGACCGGAAGATATGATAAGTTTGATACACTTCGGAAAAAAGACGGACTTTCCGGATTTTGCCGACCGAATGAAAGCGAACATGATATTTTTTACAGCGGTCACAGCGGAACTTCAGTTTCTTCGGGACTCGGACTTGCTCAGGCAAAAAAGCTTAAAAAAGATGAACATTATGTTGTTTCCGTAATCGGTGACGGTTCTTTCACGGGCGGAATGGTTTATGAAGCGCTCAATAACGGCGGAAGAAGCAAAACGAAGCACATTATTGTTCTCAATGACAATAAAATGTCTATATCCGAAAATGTGGGTGCTCTTGCAAAATATCTTGCCGTTATCCGTTCAAAACCGGAATATTATAATCTCAAAGCTATTACTGAAGAAAAAATCAATACCATTCCCGGCATCGGAACAAAAATTTCAAAGAAGATTTATGACCTTAAAACCGACATCAAAAACAGGCTTTATTCTCAAAGCACATTTTTTGAAGACCTGGGCTATCGCTATATGGGACCGATTGACGGTCATAACATTGAAATTCTCTGCGATGCCTTTGAAGCGGCAAAAAAGGTTAACGGACCTGTTTTGCTTCATGTTTTAACCGTTAAAGGCAAAGGCTATGATTTTGCGGAAAAATCACCGAGCATTTTTCACGGAATATCCCCGTTTAATGCAGACACAGGTGAAACAGGGCTCAGCAGTGAAAGCTTTTCTTCAAAATTCGGCTATTTTCTTTGCGATCATGCGCTGAAAGACGAATCCATTTGTGCCATAACAGCCGCAATGGGTCTCGGAACGGGTCTTGAACGCTTCAGACGTGAATTTCCGACAAGGTTTTTTGATGTCGGAATCGCCGAAGAACACGCAGTAACCTTTGCTTCCGGTCTTGCAAAAAACGGTATGATTCCGGTTTTTGCGGTTTACTCAACCTTTTTGCAAAGATGCTATGACCAGATTGTGCATGACATTTCGCTTCAGAAACTTAAAATTATTTTTGCGATTGACCGCGCAGGCTTTGTCGGTGAGGACGGTGAAACGCATAACGGACTTCTTGATGTTCCGTTTTTGAACACGATTCCGAATATCGTCATATATTCGCCTTGCTGCTTCCGTTCTCTTTGCGCAGATATTAACAATGCTCTTTATGCTGACGAATATTCGGTTGCGGTAAGATACCCGAGGGGCGGTCAGAGCAACAATGTCAGTGTGCTCAATTATGAATGTATTGAATATTCAACCTTTGGAAACAAAAACGCAAATCAGGTTGTTATAACTTACGGAAGAATAACTTCTCAGGCGATTGAAGCTGTTAAAAAGCTTAACGAACGTGGCACTGATATTTATCTTCTGTCACTGAATAAAATTAAACCGATACCGCAAGAAGCTGTTGAAGCGGCTTTGAAATGCGAAAAAATCTTTTTCTTTGAAGAGGGTATCAGAAGCGGCTCAGTGGGTGAAAAATTTGCTCTCGAGCTTCTTGAAAAAGGCTATAAAAACACCTTCAGACTGACAGCAGTTAACGATAAATTCGTAAGTCAGGCATCTGTTTCACAGCTTCTTGAAGAATATATGCTTGACACGAAAGGCATGATTAAAATTATAAGCGAGGAAAATTCCCGTGGCTGATAAAACAAGATTAGACGTTGCTCTTTTTGAAAGAGGTATGACAGAAAGCCGAGAAAAGGCGAAAGCGCTGATAATGGCAGGGCAGGTTTATGTCAATAACAACAAATCAACCAAAGCCGGGCTTGCCGTTAAAGAAAGCGACTGCATTGAAGTTCGCGGCGAAAAAATGCCTTATGTTAGCCGCGGCGGATATAAGCTTGAAAAAGCAATCAAAGAATTCGGACTTGAACTTGACGGCTTCGTTTGCATGGATATCGGTGCTTCGACCGGAGGTTTTACAGACTGTATGCTTCAAAACGGTGCAAAAAAGGTTTATTCAATTGATGTCGGCTACGGTCAGCTTGCGTGGAAGCTTCGAACGGACGAACGTGTTGTCAACATGGAAAGAACGAATTTCAGATATGTAACACATGAGCAGATACCCGAAGAAATTGATTTTGCAAGCGTTGATGTGTCATTCATTTCACTGAAAATTATAATACCTGTTATGAGGCAGCTCCTTGCAGACGGTGCAAAATCGGTTTGTCTGATTAAGCCCCAGTTTGAAGCAGGAAGAGAAAAAGTCGGAAAAAACGGCGTTGTAAGAGAACTTGAAACACATATTGAAGTTGTTGAAAACATCTATCATTATGTTTTGGAAAACGGATTTTCCGTGCTTAACCTTGATTATTCGCCGATTAAAGGACCGCAGGGTAACATTGAATATCTTATTTATATTCAAAAGTCGGCAGAGTCGGAAAGTAAACTTGATGTTTCACCTGAAACAGTTGTTGAGCGTTCACACGAAACGCTAAACGGAGGCGACAAGCAATGATTATTACCGTTCACGTTAATCTGACAAGAGAGCATGCACACAGCGTAGCCTGCGATGTATGCCGTCAGCTGATTAATCTTGGTGCTGAAATTCTGATGTCAGATGAATATAAAGGAAAGTTTGACTGCTTAAAAGTTTCATATATAAACGAAGAAAAAGCTGTGGAGCTTTGCGACGTTTTAATTGCAATCGGCGGCGACGGAACCTTTATTCATGCGTCTCATGTTGCTGCAAAATATAACAAAAGAATTCTCGGAATCAATGCAGGAAATCTCGGCTTTCTTGCAGGACTTGAAAAGCAGGAGCTTTCTTTGCTTTCAAACCTGATTGAAAATAATTATGAACTTGACAACCGGATGATGCTTTGCTGTGAGCATTATGAAAGCGGAAAGCTCGTCGGTAAATATCATTGCCTTAATGATGTTGTTGTTGCAAGAGGTATGTCGCTGAGACTTTGCAACATTACGGTTTCGCGAGGCGAACAGAAAATTGATGATTTTTACTGCGACGGGCTTATTATTTCAACACCCACCGGCTCAACGGCATATTCTCTTTCAGCGGGAGGACCGGTTGTTGATCCGACAATCGAAAGTATAATATTAACTCCTATCTGCACACATTCACTTGTTGCAAGGTCGGTAATTTTCCGTGCTGACAGCGTTCTTGAATTGAAAGTTACCAATTCACATCTTTGTCTGCCGGTTATAAGCTGTGACGGGGAAGAGGCAGTTGAGCTTACCGAAAACAGTCTGCTTCGTATAAGGCGTGCCGACAGGTATTCAAAAATAATCAGAATTAAATCTGACAGCTTTACGGATATTCTCAAAAATAAACTTACGGAAAGAAGTAAATAAAAGGAGAAAATGTCATGAAAAAAAACAGACATGATGCAATTCTTGCTTTGATTGAAAAGGAAGATATAGGCACTCAGGAAGAGCTTATGAACAAGCTTAACGAAATGGGATATAAAGTAACACAGGCAACGGTTTCGAGAGATATAAAATCTTTGAAGCTTGTCAAAACACCGGTTAAAAGCGGTCAGTATAAATATTCCTATGTAAGAGGAGAATCGGAGGATATAACCGATAAATATCATTCAATTTTGTCTCATTCAATCACTTCGGTCGATTATGCGATGAATACCGTTGTTATAAAGTGTTATTCCGGAATGGCAAATGCGGCAGCCGCTTCTCTTGATAATCTTGTTTCAGATAAAATTGTCGGAACAATCGCAGGAGATGACACGATTTTTGTTCTTTGCAGAGATGAAAAATCGGCAGCTGAATTTAAAGCGATGATTCAAAAGCTGATTACCGGGTAAAATTTAACACTGAATTTACGGCTCGGGCAGACGAGTATAAAATTGGTGATGACTATATCGGGATTGGAGTCGACATTCGACCGACATACCGGGAAAGGAAAAGGATTGTTGTTTCGTTTGAGACGGACGATTGCTGTGTATTTTAACTATGCTGACGAATATCAAAATTGAAAATGTGGCCGTGATTGAAAAGGCAGAAATCAACTTTGAAAGCGGTCTGAATATTCTCACCGGTGAAACGGGTGCCGGAAAGTCAATTGTTATTGATTCAATTAATGCAATTATCGGTGAGCGCACTTCAAAAGAATTGGTGCGTGACGGCACGGATTGCGCAAAAATTACAGCCTTTTTTGAAAATATATCAAAAGAAGCCGAAAGCACGCTTAAAGAATTTGAAATTGAAAGCGAAGAAGACGGCACTTTGCTGATAACAAGAACAATTAATGCAGACGGAAGAAGCTCATGCAGAATCAACGGTCAGCCTGTTACGGCTTCAATGCTTCGTTCGATCGGTAGAGAACTGATAACCATCTGCGGTCAGCATGACAGTCAGCGGCTTCTTCAAAAAGAAAACCATATCGGATATATCGACAGCCTTGCAGGCAATGAAGCGCAGCTGAATGAATACAGAGAAGTTTATCATCTGCTTCGAAAAAAAGAAAGAAAATTGTCTGATTTGAGACAAAATAACACTGATAAACAGCAGCGTCTTGAGTTTTTGCAATATCAGATCAATGAACTTGAAAGCGCTGATATTATCATCGGTGAAAAAGAACAGCTTGTTGCACAAAAGAAAAAAATTCAAAACTGCGAAAAGATTCTTTCTTCGCTTTACGGTGCAAAAATATGCATTGGCGGAGACGAAAACACGGCAGGAATTGAAAGCGCATTATATGATTTGAATAACTTTTTATCTCAGATCAGTGATTATAACAATGATTTCAGTGAATTTGCGCAGTCTGCGGAAAACTTCCGTTATGAAATTGAAGAATGTCTTTCTGCCGTTAACGATGAACTTATGAATATCGACGAAGATGAAACCGATATAAACGAAGTGGAACAGCGTCTGGATTTGCTTTATCGTCTTTCAAAAAAATACGGCGAAACGGAAGAGGATATGCTTTCTTATCTTGATAAAATCAGAGAAGAATATGACAATATACAGACCAGTGACGAAAGAATAAAAGAACTTGAAGATGAAATTGAAGAGTTGAAAGATGAAGTTGCCGAACGGGCAAAAATCATTTCAAAAAAACGTAAGGAATATGCGCTTAAATTTGAAAAAGATGTTATGGCTGAGCTTAACTATCTCGATATGAAAGGCGCAAGGTTTGCCGTTGAGTTTTCTGTTTGTGATTTCGGCGAAAACGGAATTGATGACGTTCAGTTTTTAATCAGTGCAAACGCAGGACAGTCACCAAAGCCGCTTTCAAAAATCGCTTCGGGCGGTGAGCTTTCAAGAGTTATGCTCGCCATCCGATGTGTGCTTTCGGGAATCGAAAGTGCCGAAACAATCATTTTCGATGAAATCGACACCGGCGTAAGCGGCAGAGCGGCGCACAAAATTGCCTATAAGCTCAAGCAGTTTTCCGCTGAAAAGCAAATTATCTGCGTAACCCACCTTGCACAGATTGCCGCAGGAGCGGATAATCATCTGCTGATTGAAAAAACAACCGCCGACGGTGTTACGGCAACAAAAGTCAGAAAATTGATTGATGATGAGCGAATTTATGAAATTGCAAGAATCATAGGCGGCGATGTAATCACAAAAACCACAATGCTTTCTGCATGTGAACTGATTGATTTTGCCAATACACCTTGACATTATCAAAAATTCAATTTATTATATTAATCGTCGGTTTTTATGAACCGTGACAGATAAAAATCAACTGAAAGGAATAATCAAAATGCAGATATATGAAGAACTTGTTGCAAGAGGACTTATTGCACAGGTAACGGACGAAGAAGAAATCAGAGAGCTTGTCAACAACGGAAAAGCGGTTTTCTATATCGGCTTTGACCCGACAGCCGACAGCCTTCATGTCGGACACTTTATGGCGCTTTGCCTTATGAAAAGACTTCAGATGGCAGGCAACAAGCCGATTGTTTTAATCGGCGGCGGAACAGCGATGATCGGTGACCCGTCCGGCAGAAGCGACATGAGACAGATGATGACAAAAGAGCAGATTCAGCATAACTGCGACTGCTTCAAAAAGCAGATGAGCCGTTTTATTGATTTCTCGGATGACAAGGCAATAATGGTTAATAACGCAGACTGGCTGCTTGACCTTAACTATGTTGAGGTGCTTCGTGACGTCGGTGCATGCTTCTCCGTTAATAAAATGCTTTCTGCGGAATGTTATAAGCAAAGAATGGAAAAGGGTCTGAGCTTCCTTGAATTTAACTATATGATCATGCAAAGCTATGACTTTTATCAGCTTTTCCAAAAATACGGCTGCAATATGCAGTTCGGCGGTGACGATCAGTGGAGCAATATGCTCGGCGGTACGGAGCTTATCAGAAAGAAGCTTTCAAAAGACGCTTATGCAATGACAATTACCTTGCTTCTCAATTCCGAAGGCAAGAAAATGGGTAAAACCCAAAAAGGCGCCGTCTGGCTTGATCCCGAAAAAACAAGTCCCTATGAATTTTATCAGTACTGGAGAAATGTTGCAGACTCAGATGTTCTCAAATGCATCAGAATGCTCACTTTCCTGCCGCTTGAAGAAATTGACAAAATGGATTCATGGGAAGGCAGTCAGCTCAACACAGCAAAAGAAATTCTCGCTTTTGAGCTTACAAAGCTTGTTCACGGTGAAGAAGAAGCAACAAAGGCTCAGCAGGCAGCACGTGCTCTTTTCTCAAACGGTGCAAACACGGATAATATGCCGACAACCGCACTTACGCAAAGCGATTTTGAAAACGGCGAAATCAGTGTAATTGACACCATGATGAAAGCCGGAATTACAAAATCAAAAGGTGAGGGCAGACGCCTTATCACGCAGGGCGGTGTCAGCGTTGACGATGAAAAAGTCAGCGATGCCGCAGCCGTGATTAAAACTTCAGATTTTGAAAAGGGTCATGTAATCATCAAAAAGGGCAAAAAAGTATTCCACAAAATTGTAATTGAATAAAAGGATAAATAAATCAGTCAGCCGCAAGTTTGCGTTTGACTGATTGTTGTTTTGGAGGGTTCGATATGAATGTTTTCAGTATAGCTGTTTTTTGTGTTTGTGCGGCTGTTTTAGCCGTCCTTGTTCCGGTTTATGTAAACTGTCTTTCAAACAAAAAGCCTTATAAGCTGAAAAAAATGATTTGCTCTTCGCTTTTTCTTCTGCAGGCTTTGGCGGCAGTGCTTTATAACGGCGGCTTTTCGGTGTTCAGCGCATTGATGCTTGCAGGACTTGTTTTGTCCTGGATAGGTGATTTGTTCCTTGCCGTAAGCTTAAAAGGAACGCCTTTCATTCTGGGTCTTGCTTCTTTTCTTCTTGCTCATGTTATGTATGTAATTTCTTTCAGCCGCTCAATTTCGGATATCAGCAAAAGTGCAATGATAAAGCCGTTTGAAATTGCAGTTGTCATAATTATGCTGATAGTTTGCCTGATTGTTAAAAAGAAAGCTGAAATCAAGCTCGGCGAAATGGCAATTCCTGTTTTGTTTTATGCTCTTGCAATCAGCTTTATGCTTGCAAGGGCGTGCAGACTGTCTTTGCTTTGTGCGCAAAACGAAATGATGCTTGTC
>JBJEOJ010000026.1:0-3865 GCA_051880655.1 Acutalibacteraceae bacterium
TGCCGCTGACTTCAAGCGGAAAGATCAACCGCAAGGCACTTCCGGAGGTGGATTTTGCAAGCCTTGAAACAGAGAGGGTATATGTGGAGCCGACAACACCGAAGCAAAAAGCACTTTGCCGGATCCTTGAAACAGTGTTTGATGTCGGACAGGTTGGCATTACCGATGATTTCTTCAACGATCTCGGCGGTGACAGTCTCAAAGTCATTGAATTCGTCTCGGAATCTCACAGTGAGGGCATATACTTTGCTCTTCAGAATGTGTTTGATTATCCGACGGTCGAAACGCTTTGTGAATTTATCGAAAACGGCGACAAGTTAACCCTTGACTTTGCCGACTATGATTATGAAAAAGTCAACAAAGCACTCGGTCGAAATACACTTGAACAGCTTTCGGCTCCCGAAGAGCGTGAAATCGGGAACATTCTTCTTGCCGGTGCAACAGGCTATCTCGGTATCCATGTTCTCGACGATTTTCTCACGCATGACAGCGGAACCGCCTATTGCCTTGTCAGAGGAGACAATCTAAAAGACAGCAAGCAGAGATTCAAACAGCTTCTTGAATTCTATTTCGGTGAAAAATATGTCGGCTCGGAAAGAATCGTTGTCATTTGTGCGGACTTGCAGCGGGATTTCTTCGGGCTGTCCAAAGAACAATACAGCGAATTGCTCGCCAAGGTTGATACGGTCATCAACTGTGCCGCAAGTGTTAAGCATTACGGCTCCTACAAGTATTTTTATGAGGCGAATGTCGAAACAGCAAAGAGACTCATTGAATTTACCAAGCAGGCACAAGCGGTGCTGGTTCACACCTCAACACTGAGCGTATCCGGAAACAGCTTTGCCGACGATTTTGACGGCTATGTCAGCGAAACGGAAAAGCACTTTTTCGAAAGCAGTCTGTATATCGGGCAGTCTCTTGAAAACGTCTATGTCAGAAGCAAGTTTGAAGCGGAAATCTCCGTACTCGAAGCGATTGCAGACGGTCTTCCGGCACAGATTATGAGAATGGGCAATCTGACAAACCGCTTTTGTGACGGCAAGTTCCAGAAAAACTATGAAAGCAACGCTTTCCTGCAACGGTTACGGGCGGTTATGAATCTTAAAGTCGTTCCGGACTATCTGATGAGCCTGTATTCGGAATTTACGCCGATAGATGAAGCGGCAAACGCCGTTATGACAATCGCACGGCATTTTACGCCCGATTACAATGTGTTCCATATCAACAGCACTAAGGTTGTTTACCTTGACAGGCTTCTTGAATATATGAACAGGCTTGGCGTTCCGGTGAAAGCTGTCAGCGAAGCGGAGTTTACTGCAACATTGAGAGACACCATGAAGCAGACTCAAAGCAAGCATATTTTCGAAGCTTTCATCGGTGATATGGACGAAAATGAGCATCTGAATTACGACAGCAATATCAGAATCGAAAACGACTTCACGGTTGAATATTTAAGAAAGCTTGGCTTCGAATGGAACGATATTGATTTTGAGTATATCAGAAAATATGTTGAGTATCTGAAAACAATCGGGTATCTGGAGGGTTGATGATGAAAAATAAAAAATATCCCTATTATGACGTTGCTAAGCCTCATGACTTCAGAGAGTTGCTGAAACACTGTGATAAGGAATACGGTAACAAAACCGCTTTCAGATATATGAAAGGCAAGAAAGATATCAGTGTGACTTACTCGCAGTTTAAACAGGATGTTGAAAATTTCGGTACTTTCTTGTTAAGCAAAGGCTTTGGCGGTGCACATATCTCACTTCTCGGCGAAAACAGCTACAACTGGATTGTTTCCTATTTTGCCGTTGTAAACATCGGCAGCGTGATTGTTCCGATTGACAAGGAACTTTCTGCGGAAGAAATTGAAGAAATTGTAAGCGAAAGCGACAGTGAAGCAATCATATATTCCGACACATACGCCGAAGAAGCCGAAATCAACAAAATCTCTCTGTTCAACATGAAAGACATGAGCGGATTTATAGACGAGGGAAAGAAGCTGACAGCTTCGGGAAATAATCTTTATTCCGCTGTTGCTATTGACACGGAGAAAATGTGCACAATCGTCTTTACGTCCGGAACAACATCAAAGCCGAAAGGCGTAATGCTCAGCCAGAAAAACCTACTGACGGACGCTATTGTCAGTTCCGAGAATTTGCTGTTGCCGGAGGGAACCGTTCTGGTTCTTCCCATCAACCACACTTTTGGCTTTATGGCCAGCGTTTTATGCCCGATACTGAGAGGCTATCCGGTGTTTATCAGCAGTAGTCTGCGTAAGGTACTTGATGATATCAAGACAGCAAAGCCCGGACACATTTCTGTTGTACCGCTTTTGGTCAGCGTCATTTACGAAAAAATGTGGAAAAACATCAAAGACAGCGGAAAGGAAAAAGCCTTTAAGATGCTGGTGAAATTCAGCAACGCCATGCTTTCTCTCGGTATTGATTTAAGAAAAAAACTCTTCAAGTCTGTCATTGAAGCTTTCGGCGGAAAGTTAGAGATGATTATATCCGGCGGCTCGCCGCTTGACGAGAAATACATCAAGCTGTTTCGTGACATCGGTATAACTGTAATTAACGGTTACGGTATTACGGAATGTTCTCCTATTATCACCACTATGAGAAACAAGCACTATAACCCGGCAAGTGTCGGAACGATCCAGCCGCAGACGCAGGTAAGGATTGTTGACGGTGAAATACAGGTAAAAGGCGATATTGTTTTCATGGGCTATTATAAAAACGAGCAGGTAACAGCAGAAGCCTTTGACGGCGAATGGTTCAAAACCGGAGATCTCGGAAGCGTCGATGAAAACAGTATGCTTTACATAACAGGCAGAAAGAAAAACCTGATTATTCTTTCAAATGGAAAAAACGTTTCTGCCGAAGAATTGGAACTGGCGTTAACAAATTCGATTTCCGAAATCAAAGAGGTTGTTGTTAAAGCAGAAAACGATTGCATTGTTGCTGAAATCTACCCGGATTACGACATATCTGATGTTGAAAGTGTTATCAATCAGAAAATAATTGAGTTCAACAAAACTCAGCCGGTATACAAGCGGATTCACGATGCGAAATTCAGAAAAACCGAGTTTGAAAAGACAACAACCAAGAAAATCAAAAGAGATTATAGCGGGGTGACAGAAAATGCTTGAGAGACTCAAAAAAATACTGATTGAAGCAACCGGAAATGCGGATATCGAGGTGACAGAAGCTTCTATTTTAACGAAAGACCTGGGAATCAATTCATACGATCTGGTTGAACTGGTTTGTAGCGTTGAAGATGAATTTGATATTGAAATTCCTGACAAGGCATTAAGACGGTTTGTTACCGTTGGAGATCTGATTAGTTATATTCAAGAAAAGTGCTGAGTTCAAAAATGTTTTCGACCCCACTGTTACTTTGTTGTAGCAGTGGGGTTTGGTGTTTACCAACAAAAAATGATATATTTTTACACATTTTTTGTTGATACTCATTGATATTATCGAAAAAATGATATATACTTAATTCTGAATAATGTATAAGATTCAGGAGGTCAGCCATGGCAGAAAAAAACAGTGCAAACATCGGCTTTGAAAAGCAAATCTGGGACGCAGCGTGTGTTCTTTGGGGGCATATCCCCGCAGCGGAATACAGAAAGGTTATCGTGGGTCTCATTTTCCTGCGTTACATATCAAGTGCATTTGAAAAACGCTATCAGGCTCTCGTTGCCGAGGGTGACGGATTCGAGGACGACCGAGATGCTTATGCAGAAGAAAATGTGTTTTTTGTTCCTGAGGACGCCCGTTGGGGCAAAATTGCTTCTGCGGCACATACGCCCGAAATCGGTAGCGTTATTGATGATGCTATGCGAGCCATTGAAAAG
>JBJEOJ010000027.1:0-18283 GCA_051880655.1 Acutalibacteraceae bacterium
TTTCAATATTTATTTTTTATTTTTTTGTTTATTCCCCAGCTTTCCGTGAAGAGGCTCGTTTTTCTCCTTGTCCTGGTGGAAATAGTCAATGCCGTTTCCGCCGCCGTCAAAGTTATGATTACTTAGCTGTAAATCAGCTCCTTGAGGACGGTTTCCTCCGCCGAGCACCTGATGTTGTTCATCAGCTGCACCCACTTCATCTGGTCGGTTTCTTTCATCTGTTCCGTCACGCCCTGCATTTTCATCATCTGTTCGGTCAGCCGCTCCAGCATCTCCTGAGCCTGCATCTCCGTCTCTTTCAGGTTTCTCATCAGAATCCCCCTCGACACGAGGCTCGTGAAATAGACTTTCCTGTTTTCCATCAGGAACTTCTTTCTCATCATACCGTACTTACCAAGAGTAACGTTCTCCTCTGCCGGCAAGGTCAGGTTCGGGATTTTGTAATCTCCCACTTGTCTGTAAGTCATCTGTGCCATTTTCAGTGCTCCTTTCGGTGTGTAAATTTTCTTTTGCACCCTCATCATACTCATTATCTTTTGGCTTGACAAATGTGCGAATTTGTTTTCTCTCATTTCTTTGAATACTTTTGACGGTGCTTTCAATTTCACGAAGTCCCATTTCCGCTATATCGCTGACGGCAACGCCCAGAGATATTACGGCGGAAGGCGTATTGAAATTAAACAGATCCCGAAAATCTTCACGGTCGTAATACTCATCTGCATTGATTTTGCACCTTGCCATCATCATATATCCAATACTTGCGGTCAGGGCATTTTTAAATATCACCGAGATATTATCCTCGTCAAGCTCTTCCAAAAAACTGCCGTATTTACTGTCATTCAAAGTCGAGATATAGTCAAGAACATTATCTTCAACCATATTCCTTGCCGTATCGTCGATTACACTTTCAAGTCCGCCTTCGGCTACATCGCCGAACGCATTGGAGAGCGCTTGTGCAACTTCTTCTTTGTAGCTTTCTTTCACTTCCCAACGGGGAACTTCAAGTCCCTTACGTGAATTGGTGTCAGAAACATCAAAGACATACCGAAGCTTCTGGTAGCTTCCCGAATAATCAAAGAGAGCAATACCCGTAGCGCCTCTGTTGACCCAGCGGTTCAGTTTTTCATTCCAGACCCCGATTTCCGCACAAGCTGTTGCGTCAGGTCTTTGCGCATAAATCAAAACCTGTTCAATGAAGTTATACTTAAAGTTATTGGAAGCGGTTTTCAAAAAGGAGGTCCAATTTTCGTAACTGTTCGTAACCTTACTGATTTCGTCGTTAAACATAGCCGTGATAATCTGCAATTTACTTGCCATTCGTTATCACCCCATTATTCATCGTTTTTGGCAAGGAACGAGAACACCTTGTTGTTTTTAACACAGTCCTGCAATTCATAAATGAGCAGAATATCCGCAAAACTCATTTTCTCGGATTTCACCAGATCGTTCGGCGTCAGTTTTTTCACCTGTTCTTCGGAAGTAACGCCTAAGGCTATGAGCTTTTCAATGATTTTCACTCTTTTCTGCGTTTCGCTTACTTGCTTTGCCATTTGTTTTTTCCGTCCTTTCCATAAAATTTTCACATACTTTCCTGTAGCATATATCACATACATTACCGTTTCGGTATCGGCAGTTTTTACAGCCGAGCTTCTTTTCATCAACTTTCATTTCTGACGATGAACATCATCGTGCTTCACCTCGCTCCTTATGAGGTCGGGTGGGACTTCTGCTGTTCACACATTCCTCTCCGGCAATCGGCTCGACCTTACTGCCGTTATTCTCCATGATCTCTGCAAATTCACAGATATGATAAAGCCTGTCGCCGACCTCGGTGTGATAATCATCAATATACCGGCAGGACTTAACAACCTTTTCTCCGTCTGCTCTCAAAATTCTGATTTTATCTCCGTCCGGAATCCTGAAAAGCTCTTTGTAGTGAGGGTTGATAAAGCGGATTCCCTTGCTCGCATTTTGAACATGAGTGTCAAGATATTCCTTGACATAACAGTAGCAATAAAGGTTGTATTCACCTCTGTCGGGGTTGAGTCTTAACAGATATGTGTGCTTATCCGTGTCAACTCTTACTCCGTAATACTGACTATCGGCACCGCTGTACTGTTTTGCCTTACTGTGGCAATACCGACCCAGTCTCGGACGGTCATTGAGCAGTCTGCCGTAGGTTTCGTCAAATCGAAGAGCATTGATGACATCATCAAACTCCTTTTTAAACTCATCGGTTTTGAAGAATGTGCAGATGTCATTCCAGGTTGAATAGAACTCTTTCCCGCTTGAGCCGAAGTCTGCACGAAGATAGCCGATACAGCCTGTCTGCTGATTCAACTGATTACTCTGTCTGAAGGTGTACTTTTCCAAGGTTTCAGTGATTGGTGTCACATTTATTTCTGTCATCTTTTTCATCTCCTCTTATTACTGCATACCATAATTGTTCCTTTCAAAATAAAAAGAGCTGTTCTTGTATTGAAACAAAAACAGCTCTAAGTGTCTATTTACTTTTATTCGTTGTATAATTTTATCAAGTATTTTTCAACTTCGCTAACCATTTTTTCGGCTTCATGAAGTTGATTAATCGATTCATTTTTTGATATAACATAAAAATCATCATAGTCACTATGGGATCTTACGCTAAATTGAATATCAATAATTTTAGATATTTCAGTGCTTAAAATCCCCGTTTTAATATACCTTTTTCTGAACTCAGAGATTATTCCCGAATGTTTTTTGCTGTCAAATTCATCAAAAACCAAAACAGCTCTCATCGCATGAAACACAGCGTAGTACGAACGGTTGGCAGATGCCTTGAAACTTTCCGAGTTTATTAAAATCTGCGAATCCCTAAGACAGTTTTTCGCCGTATCTAACCTTACTTTTGACAGAGACACTTTATCTTCAAACTGCAATTTTAACACCCTCTCTGTCCACATTACGATAGAATGGCAAAATATCTTTAAACTTGTAAAATCTATCCTGTGGTACAATACATAAAGACAACACACAGTCAAACTCTAATTCAAGCTCATAAATTTTGTCATAAATCTGTCTTGTATAATCGTTTATGTCCGCATTATCAATATCTGCCAGTATCATTATATCGACATCAGATTCATCATCATAATCTCCACGAGCATAAGAACCGAACAAAATTACACAATCAAGTCTATCCGACAATAAAGTCTTTGCTTGCTGTGCCACAATTGACAGAACTTTTTGAAGTTGATTTTCAATACACATTGCCATTCCTCCTTTCATCAGTATTAGTATACACCCATTTTGAAAAAAATGCAATGTTTTTGGTTTCTACCTGCCTGCATGCCAATCGTCATAAGCAGAATCGGTTATTTTAATTGTGTTTGTGTTCATTGTTTTGCTAATCATACCTGCCGGTGTCCACATATCGCTTTGAGTAATGCTGACGATATAGTTGCCGTTCGGATACCAGAGCGGAGTAAAGTGAACGGTTCCGTATGAGCCGTTTTGTGGGAAATTCCACTTTTTTGATGCTAAGGTAAGAGTTTTGCATTCACCTACTGCAAGGGAATATCCATATTCGGGGAGCCTTGCAACCGCATACTGCGGGAAAGTGAACGCATCCACAGTAGTATAAGCTTTACCTGAAATAAATCTTGCTCCGCAGTTCAAATCAAGGCTTAAACCATAGCCTGATTTCATAAACCAAGTTGTGCCTTCCCGTTTTGCCGTGCTGCCCGTCGCAGGGGTAACAGAAGCGGATGCACTCGAAATGTCGAGACCGTAAGTTACCTTTGAAAAATTGCCGTTACTGTCACAAGTCCATTGCCACCATTCAGCTGTTTGATTTGTTGTTGCAGGGGTAGATTTGATGCTGAAATCTGACGGAGCTTTCTTTTCAAACTGCGTATCGGGAGTAGTTGAGGTTACATAAGGCGTTGTGGAGTAATATGCACTGTTGGGGTTATACGCCACACCGCCGTCAATAATTTCACCTATAATTTTAACCTTTGCGTAGTTTAGTCCCGTCGGGACTTTCCACTTGAAATGCACTAAGTTGTATTCGTTACCCGGCACAACAACATAATTTCTGGTATAGGTTGCAATTACATTACTGCCGTTATACACCTTAAATCTCACCTTGATATCGGAGTTGACATTGCTGTAATCGTCAGAGTAATTGTTGTTTACCCAGAAGCTCGTGATAACCTCCGTGTTTTCACGATAGTCGGCGTTTTGTGCAATCGGCTGAAGAGTCAGCGGATGCTTGACCTTGCAATTCAGCGTTTTTGCGTTATTGCTGCCGTTAGTTTCATACTCCGTGTTATAAATACCCATACCTTCAAGATAAATACCGCCCCAAAGGGTAAATGTTCTCTTGTTCGGTACAGTAAACTCATAACCCGGTAAAAATGCAGTTTGATTTGCGTCTATTGAGTACACTGCATTATTGATTTTTGATTTATCGTCAGCATATGCTTCCGTATATACTCTGGCATTGGTATTGTTTTTATAGATATACTGAACCTTCACTTTTTGACCGGCCTCAAGATTCAGCGGATCAAGAATATGTCCGCCTAAATCAACAAGACGGATTTCTTTCAACTCTATATCACAAGGCAATACGGGGAGATCTATCCAAGAAGACTCATAGGTGTGCGTTTTATCGCTTGCCCACCAAGTCTGAAGATTAAATCTCAGTTTGTTCTGAGAGGTTTTCGGTACGGTGTAAGTGCCAATTGAGCTTAATAATGATACCGGCAAGGATTTTGAAATACTTGCTTTGTTTTTTGCGGCGTCAAATCCGTCATTAGCATTGTAAGCATTTACCCAACTTGAGCCGTTATGATAATACATTGCGCCTCTTAAATATTCCGTTGCCAACCATGTGTTATCCGCCGTGTACTTATATGTCAACTTAATATGCTGACCGGAGTAAACAGCGCCGCTTGAGCCTGACGTTCCGTTATATGCTACAACATTTCCTTCATAACCCCTCGCCTGAACCTGCGTTCTGTAAACAACAGGTTTGATGGGGATATAGAAGGTTTTGACCGTTCCGCTTTTCAGGACATTTCCCGCAGAGTCAATCCAATCGGTTTTAGCCTGAATCTCATAATACTTTGTTCCTGCCGATACCGTCTTATAATCACCTGTAAACTGAACCGGGAACCATTGTGATGAAGAACTCGAACTACTGAGAGTAACATCTCTTGTTGTCCAAGAACCGCCGTTGTATTTTACATACTGTCTCACCTTAATGTTCTCTGTTTCTGCCGGGAAATAGATGTTGTACCAAATGGTATCTCCGATTGTCGGATAGTTTGTCTTATACATATAATCATCAAAGACATTGCCCGTTGTGATACCGAAGAGGGTTGCTTTATTACTTTTTGCACCGCTGTAAACATCACATTCGTTTACTTTCAGTGCAGGATCATATTCCCACTTTGCATAAAGAGTAATCGTCGCTCCGTTGGTTGTTGTAAGATTTTTGACACTCTGTTTGTCGGTATAGTTTGTTCCTGTTCCGTCTGCTTTTGTGTTCCACCCAACAAACTTATATGATGATCTTGTAAATCCATTTGCCGTAAGATTCTTTGCTACATCATAAGTCATACTCATAGATGCAGTAGAACCGCCTGTTGCTCCGTTCCCGTCGAACTTAATTGTGTAAGTTATCGGCTTCCACTTTGCATAAAGATTTACTGTTGCACCGTTTGTTGATGAAAGGTTTTTAACGCTTTGCTTATCGGCATAGTTTGCTCCTGTTCCGCTTGAATTGGTATTCCAGCCATTAAACAGATACCCTGTTTTCTTAAATCCGTTGGCGGTAAGATTCTTTGCTACATCATAAGTCATTGACATTGATGCAGTTGAACCACTTGTATTTCCGTTACCGTTGAATTTGATTGTATAGGTTATCGGGTTCCATTGAGCATACAAGTAAAAAGTTCCGCCGTTTACGGTTGTGAGGTTCTTGACACTCTGCTGATTTGCATAGCTTGTGCCGCTACCGTCTGCTTTGGCGTTCCACTTCGAGAATGTGTAGCCTGTTCTCGTATAACAGTTCTTATTGAGGTTCTTGGCAACATCAAATTTCATCGTCATACTTGAAGTCGTACCGCCGGTGTTTCCGTTACCGACAAAGGCGATGGTATAGGAGTTGGTTGACCACTGAGCATATAAAGTGACGGTGCCACCGTTAGTTGCAGTCAGATTCTTTACGGACTGCTGATTGAAATAACTTGTACCGCTTCCGTCGGCTTTTGTGTTCCACCCGGTGAAATAGTGACCGGTCTTTGTAAATCCGTTCGCTGTCAGGTTCTTCGCCACACCGTAGGTCATACTTATCGAAGCAGTAGATCCGCCCGTATTTCCGTTTCCGTTGAACTTGATGGTATAGGTCTTGTTCGTTGTCTCGTTATATGCAATACCGGCTCCGTAGCCTTTTGTCAGAATGTTTTCAAAGGGTTCCTTAGTTGAACTTCCAATTGCACTGACGCCCGTCCACAAGCCCTGTCCGTCAGGCGTATACAGCTTATTCGGCCAGATACGGTTCGTGTAGTTTGAAATAAAGCCCCAAGTAGAAGAAGTACCGTTGCTTGTGCCGCCGTTTGAGCTTCCACCGAGAACGCTTCGTCCGCAGTAGGCAATTTCCGAAACCGTCAACGCCTGATATTCACCTGCCAGACAAACATCAAAAAGCGGTTCAATGATAACCTTATCGCCGTAATTCATATTAGCTACACTTCCAACGCCGATTGTTGAAAGCACTTTATTGATATTTGCTTCGTATGCCTGCCATGTTTTAACGCCGTCAGGATTTGGTAAGGCGGTTGTGAAGCCCATTGCACTCTCTTTATAGCAGTTAGTGGTATTCGAGGTCGTTGTGAGCTTTGCATTTTTGTTTGCGATTACTTGTTTTTTGTTGTACTTTGTTGAAAACTTTGCCGAGGTTGAGTAGGCATTGTTTCCGTTCGTTGTGTTTCGGTAAACATCAATAACCTTCGTCACCTTCATCGCACCTGATGAGGTGACAGCAGAGAATCGGTAACCGACAACACAGTTTGAATCATTGGTAGAGCGGATAACATAGCCCGTTGAACTTCCGTTTACGGCGTTGGTACTTCCGCCTGCTGAGCTTCCGTCCCAGGACAATGCCAATGCGGCAATCGGAAGTGCGGAAAACAAGGTACAGATTACAAGGAGGATTGAAATTACTTTCTTAATATCTATCATCATCCTTTCCTAAAAAAATATAGCCCGACTTTGTGAAAAAGCCGAGCATGATTGTTTGATATTCAGTTTACATCTTTTTCGTTCAGTTGATTTGCAATATCTCTGCCACCGTACATAACGCGGACAATTTCTACGGTTTGACTTTCCTCTTTAGCAAGGTAAAAGACAAGATATTTTTTTACAGGGAGTACTCTCAAGCCAAAACTATGCCAAGGTTCATCTTCATAAAGACGGTATCTTCCGGGCATAGTTTCTAATGAACGTATTTCTTTAAAAATCAACTGTACAAGATTTTTGGCAATTAACGGCTCATGCAAATCATCAGCGATATAGTCGAAGATATCATCTATTTCTGTGCGAGCCTTATCTGAGTACTTTATTTTCCAACTGCTCATATCCCATACTTGCGTTGAAACATTCTTTCCACTTCATCAGCAGTAAAGGTTTTTCCTGCTTCAATGTCCGCAATTCCTTTCTCGATTTCCTTGTCAAATTCTTCCTTGGTCAAGGAGCCGTATGCAAGCGGCTTTTCTTTCGGAAGCTTCATTTCAAAAGGAATTCCTCTTTGCATAACAACCTGTCTTAAAAACATTCCTACCGCATTTGACATCGGAATGCCGAGCTGATCGAGTATTTCTTCGGCTTCCTGCTTAATTTCGGGCTCAACACGAGCAAATACATTTGATGTTCTTGCCATTATTATCACACCTTTCGCTATTAGTATATCACTTTTGATTGCGATATGCAAGTGAATTGCAAGATTTTTGATTTAATGTGAATGGCAAGTTTTGGCTTTCACCGTTTTGCCGCAGACAGGGCATTTCATATCGACATTAAATCGGACGCATGTGCCTTTTGAGCCGTCTCCGACCTTCTTGCCGCATTCCTGACAGGTTTCACAAGGGTCATTTTTTACAGAATAGCTTTCACATTTTGTCGGATCATAGCAGGCATTGCCCCATTCGTCATAGGTGTAAAAGCTCTTGCAGGAATGAGAGCCGCAATAAGGACAGCCTTTCTGTTCAAGGCTCACGATAAAGTTGTGCGTTTCCTTGCTGTCGCAGTGATGCCCTTTGACACCGCAGCAGTATTCTTTCACGCTGTCATTTCCGTCAACAACAACTTCGCCGCCTTTTGACGGTGTACTGCCGGGATTCGCCGGCTTTACGGGCTCAGCAGGTTTGACATTGCTTGTTGTAGGCTGTTGTGTCGGCTTCTGCGTGGCGGCTTTTGTCGTTTGCGGCTCCTGAAGCTTCAGAACCTCTGCCTCTTTTTCGGTTGCTTTTATTTCCTCGGTGTTTTCTGTGATGTGATTTTCAATCACGATTTCGGAAGCCGCTTCTTCCGTCTGCGTTGTCTGCTCTGTAACAGGTTCGTTTGCGTTATTTCCTGTAAAGTGGCCGATCATAACGGCGATGAAGATTAACACCGCAACAATCGCCACAACAAGAGCCGCAATAATCTTGTTTTCTTTGTTTCCCTTCTTGTCAGGGTTCTTTGTTACAATCATCATTTTCTTTCCTCCTGTGATTTAGAATTTCTCGGTTAATGTTGATGTGACCTCAATGGGAACGGAAGCGGCGGTGAACTGTTTTCCTGCAAACCACATCGGGAGTGAAACCGTGTAGGTCACAACAAGTTCAAGCTCGTTTGCTTCACGAAATCTGAGTTCAGGCTCAGTTATGTGAAACTTTTCTTTTCCGTCCGCATTGATACTATATAGCTTTCCGTCATCGCTTTCCAATGTGCAAAAAGAGATAAGGGCAGTGCGAAATTCCTCGGTATCAACCGACTCGGTATAATCATTACCTTGTTTGATACTGTTGTATATTTCAGTTGCGTTCTGCGTAACAAAGCTGTCAAGCACAACCTTTGTGTTTTCCCTCATCAACTCAACCTTTGAAACAGCAGAGGCATAGGTAAAAATGATAGAGAAAATAGATACAAAAATGACGGCAAAAACGCAGGTGGTGACGTATCCGTCGCCCTTGTTCGATTTCAACACTTTCATATTCATTCACCTACTTCCAATACTTTTCCGAAATGCCCGACCGGTGACTTGTAACGGTTACGGGTATTCTGAACATACCGAGCCCCTGCACATAAGTCCTCACGGACACATATACATCCATTCTGTCGCCGAGCTGAACTCGCTCATAGGTAGCATTGTAGTATTCTTCCGCATTGGTTCTGACATCAAAGTCAAAGAATTGTGTTTGCAAAGAGCCGACTCTTTCATCAAATTCACTGTCAAAACAGCCGTTAAAGGTTGCTGTTTCAATAAGCTGACCGCAGATTTCGTCCATATCCTGTTTCAAGGTGAAGAAGGAGTAAATGTTGAGGGTCACGACAAGTACCATCATCAGAGCGAAGATACCGACAACAACATCAATATATCCCTCGGCTTTTTTGGAAGTCATTATCTTTTTCATACAACCACCTCCGTTAACCGAAAAGAACACCGACGGAGTTCATAATCTGCGCAAGAATTACAACGATATAGATGAGCATAAAACAAAACAGAAGACACATCGAAAGCCGTTTGACTTTCTTCGGTATCTTCTGTGCTTCAAGTCTCAGCTGCTGTCTTTGAATGTCGGCAAATTTCATGGAAAGCGACTTCCAGTAAACCGTGTTGACATCGCCTCTGTCGATGGAAATGAGACCTCGGCAAACATCGCTCATTAAAGGAGAACCGACTCTTGCTTCCAGTCTTGTGATGGCTATTTCCGTATTGCCCGAACGCATATCGGCGGCGGTAATATCAAGCTCGTGCTTGAGTTCCGGTCCGGCGTTACGGGCAAAGGACTCTATCATTCCGAGAACATCTTTATCGTGCATAAGGGACTTTTCAATCTTAAACACAAATCTCGGCAGTTCATATTCAATTCCGGCTCGCTTTTTCCTTATCCGGTTTGCAATTCCTTTCATATTCATTCGATACAGAATAAAAGCAAGGAAAAGAATAATCGGAGAAAGAACAGGAAGAATGAAAAACACGGGAACGGCAAGGACGCCGACAATAAGCGATTTTACAATGGCATTTGCCATAAACATTTCCGGCGATATATCCATCTGTGCCGTTCTCAGATCCGACTCCAGCTGTGCTCTTTTAAATTCATTGAGTTTCAGCTTTCTCGCAATAAAGGAAGCGAATGACGAAAGCCAGACATCAAGACTGCTTGTTTTCTCTTTCTGCTGTTTTGCAAGATTGTTGACTGCCTTTGATGTTCTCATATACGGAATACGGAAACAGTCAGCAAGTATCATAAAAAATCCGATCCCAACAAGAACACCGATACCTATTTTTGTTATCATCTGACCGCCTCCTTATCGTTTGTATTCTACGGGTTTTGTGAATTTCAGCATGAAGAAATAGGTCACAACAATCACGATGCCGCATATACCGAGAACAATTTTACCCGGTGTTTCAAATATGAGCGTATGAAACCAATCCTTATTCAGCACATAGAGCAGAGGAATGTTGCCAACGACAAGACCTACCATCGTATAGTATTCTGTTCTGACGGCTGACATCATTGTATTCAGCTCGCTGTTTACGATACGGACATCGGTAAGCTTTGATACAACGGGCTGTAAGGTGTCTTTCATTTCCTGGTTTCCTGACACTGAATCAGGGTATCGCACCACTCACGGAAGATTTCATCATCAACCTTGTGCTTGAGATTGTATAGTGCCTGTTTTATGCTGGAGGATACCGCCATCGCATCGCCGACAAAAGCCGTAAAGCATTCCTTGAGCGGCGGCTTGATATACGGTAAATTCTCCTCGACCGCTTTTACAATGTTGTTATCTCTTGAATAGGAGGTGGTGATAATGGAAAGCGTGGTTTCAAGCTCTTCCTTTGTCTGCTTCTCATATAGGGTCAGGATATTTCTCACATACACAAACGGTATCATAGCAAAGGCTACCGATAAAGCAGGAATCAGAAATACATTGTTTATTAAAACGGCAACAACTGCACCTACGGCAAAAAGGACTAATGCCGATGAACAGACAAAAGCAAATTTTCCCTCTTTCCCGCAAGATGCCAAAGCTGATTGCAGATATTCGAGTTTTGCACCCAGCCCTTTTTTCTTTTTTCCTGCTCTCAGTGCTTTCGCTCTGTCACGAAGATTCGGTTTCTTTGAAAGGACAGATGTGATGTCCTGTGAAATCTGCTGCGGTGTCAGATTCAGGAAACAAACGATTGCTATGATTAAAAATATGGATGCAATCAACGGGAGATACACTCATAATCAGCTCCCTTATTTAAGAATTTGTTCAGCTCCTCCTGGGGAACGCCGAACTGAAGAAGTTTCTTTTTCAGATTGTCTGACATGATTTCCGGCTGTTCAAAATATCCCTCCGTTACATATCTGCCGTTTACGATTTCATTCTTGGTTATATGAAATCTGAAAAGAGTATGATAAACTCTGTCACCGCTCGGGAGTATCTCACACTCGGAAATGTCCATAATCTTTCTTTCGTTGTTTTCAAGCTTATGCGCATAAACAACTATGGGAAAAGCCTGTCCTGCCTGCATAAGCGAAGTCTTGAAGTCAATCGGGAAACGCTTCTGACAAAGAAGTGCAATTCTCATATGAGCCGCATCCGCCGCCGAAGCATGAACCGTCGAAACAACCGTATGCCCTGTCAGACTTGCTTCAACCGCCGAATAACATTCAAAATCTCGCATCTCACCGACGCAGACAATATCGGGATTAAAACGAAGAGATGCGACAACGAGATCTTCCTGCGTTATATCAAAGGCAGGGTTATCGGAGGGACGGGACAGCGTATGCACCACATTGTTTACAACCTTGCCTTTCTTTTTTCGGACAAGTGAAAGCTCTCTTGAACCTGTTTCAATGGTAAATACCCGCTTGCCGTCGGGAATGGTTGTAAGAAGTGCATTCAGAAGCGTGGTTTTACCGGAGCTTGTTGCACCGGCAATAACGGTTGAGACACCGTACCGCATACACATACAAAGAAAATCAATCATCTTTTCCGTTGCATTGCCCGAAGCGATAATCTGTTTTTTGTTGACTCTTGACGGATGCAAAAGTCGGATAGAAACACTGACGCCCGCTTCCTCATCAACGATAGGCTCTTTCAGCGCTGTGATTCTTGTGTTATTCGGCAAATGCCCCTGTGACATCGGCGTGGAATTATCAATAATCATGCCGGAGTGGTGAAGCAAACGCTTCACAATATCGACAGCGTGAGCAGGAGAATAGAAGTGTTCCTTTGCTTTAATTGTTCTGCCTGAAGTGTAGGTAATAGCAATATCGTCCCAGGCATTGATGTTGATTTCTTCTATTGTTTCTCTGCCGAGATACTTTGTCAGAACGGAATACTCTGCCATTTCGGAGTAGAGCTTATTGCTCAGCTCGGTTTGGGATAATCCTTCAACGACATAACCGCCGTCACGAAGGAACTTGTCAATATATGACCTGAGCTGTGGCAGTTTGTTTTTATCAGACAGTGCCGCCGCATAACGAGATGAGATATACTCCTGAACCATTGAAAGCAGCGGCACAAACTCAATGTTTTTCTGCATTAGTTATTCTCCGACACTCCTCTCTTACATAATCGTGTTTACAATTTTTGAAAGCTCAGAGCGATACTTTTTGTCCTTTGCCCTTTCATAGAGCAGACCGTCAAGGTGCTGACCTCTTATCTGCTTGCTGTAAGGCAGAACAAATGAAATATTCCTGACACTGCTTTTCACATCATCGACAGGTGGATAAAGCTCATTCTCGTTGATATTCAACACTCTCACAGCTCTTTCTGCGTGACTGCCCAGAATGCTCTCATTTGACGAAAGATAGACCATACTTTTCAGGTCGGGTGAAAGCACCAGTATTACCTCGTCCGCAACGCCCAAAGCATACTGCGAAATGAGGTCGTTTTCTTCTTCGGTACAGTCAACGAACACATATCCTGCCATTTTATGAAGCACATCGAAAAGCGATTTGACCTTGTCTTCTGTAAGGACGGGATAACTGAATCTGTTCTCTCCTGCCTTGTATCCGAGGCACCCGAAATTGTTCATAGACTTCACGGTTACAAGATGGTTCAGAATATCCTCTTCATAAATGTCCGTTTTATCCAGCATTTCGCCGAGAGAGAAGATACTGTCGGGGGTGTAGTTCGGGAAAAGAACGCCTATCGCCGGAACTTTCAGCGACGGGAAACAATAAATAACCGCACCGTTGGTTGTGGCACAATAAAGCTCCTGCGCCAGCTTCAGCGTTACGGTTATCTTTCCGCTGCCGGGCGAACCGATTACCGCAATCATCTTAGCCATTCTGTTTCTCCTAACTTGTATTCAATTTCTTCAGATACTCGTTCCGTGCGACACATCGTTTGCAAAACGAACAACTTCTGCTTTCTTATCGGAAACCTTATTGACAAAAGGTGACACAACAAAGGTTACTGCCACCGCAAGAATGATACAGACGAACCCTATCGCTGTTCTGTTTTTCATTTGTTTTCAACTCCTTTATTACAAAAATCCCGTTCTATTACTTCGGGAGGTGAAGTAACAAAAGTTATAAATGTCCTGTCAAAATCTGTCTTTGATACAGTAAACTCTTTGTCGTTTGAGTAGATAAGTCTTACTTTGTTTTCATCGATTATTTTCCAATCGGTGAGAAAATCAGGTTCCTTTTTCATCGCTATCCCTCCTTTAGCAGAAATACATCAACATAAAGCCAATGCTTAAATATGGAACGAGTGGAAAAGGTTGATTCTTTGTTTTGTTTCGTTTCTGAATAATCAGGTTCGCTATTACAGAAACAAGCAAACCGATAATGAGACCGGCAACGCTCTTTTGAAAGCCGAGAAGAAAGGCACAGGCAGCAGAGAGCTTTACATCTGCGCCACCTAATCGGTTTCTGCTTGCTATAGCACAGAAAAGCAGGACTCCTCCTATTGCCAAACCGCTTAAAAGCATTCCCGGAACCTCTGAAAATGTGACGCCGATAAAGCCTGTGATGAAAATACAGACAGATACAAAATCTTTCACCTCGTGCATCTGTATGTCTGACGCCGAAGCGTATAGGAGAATTTGCAAAAAGAGGATGCCTTTGAGAAGTTCCATTGACCAGCCAAACGCAATCAGCAGACTTGACACAAGAAGGATACTGATGCAATGATAAATTGGGATTATTTTGCTTTCTTTTTGAAACCCCGGCGTTTTGCTTACAATCACCTTTGTTATCTTGTATACAAGCCAGTAAAAGAGAAAGATACAAGCGAGCCTCAGTATGGTTGTTAAAGCAGCTCCGGCATCAGATTCTGATAATCTGTCAGGTGAAATCGGCATTATCGGTCCTATTGGTTGTATTAAGCTTGTCATATTATCAGTCCTCACAAATATGGGCGAAGCAGTTTGTCTGCTCCGCCCGATTTCAGATTAACCTGCGTAGTTAAAGAGTCCCTCGATTTTCTCGGTTACCGTCGGCATGATGGTTGTGTTGAAGAGAGCATAAATCCCTGCAAGAAGCAGTGCGCCGATAACAACGGCGATGAGAATTTTTACGCCTGTGTCAACATACGCTTCGGCTGCTGTACCGTCGAGAACTGCATGAGCCTTTGCAACCATTTCCGTTTCCTTAGCCGAAACGAAACCCTTAACCTTGTTGGCAATGCCTTTTGCCATTGCTTTGATTTTCTTAAACATATTCTTTACCTCTTTCTTTCTTGATTTTTTGTATTGACTCTTAACCTGCGTAGTTGAAGAGTTCCTGAATTTTGGCTGTGACCGTCGGCATGATGGTCGAATTGAACAGAGCATAAAGCCCGCCGAGAAGAAGAGCGCCGATAACAACGGCGATGAGAATCTTTACACCGGTGTCAACATACGCTTCGGCTGCCGTACCGTCGAGAACTGCGTGCGCCTTTACGACCATTTCCGTTTCCTTTGCCGAAACAAAACCTTTAACCTTGTTGGCAATACCTGATGCCATTGCTTTGATTTTCTTGATCATTAAAACTTACCTCTTTCTTGAAAATATCAAGAACACCCGTTTCGGATGCTCTTTCTAGGTTTGGAATGTTGAATGGCATTTGGCCTCTCTTTAACCTGCGTAGTTAAAGAGACCCAGGATCTTGGTTGTAACCGTCGGCATGATCGTTGTATTGAAAAGTGCATAAAGACCGGCAAGAAGCAGTGCACCGATAACAACGGCGATCAGAATCTTAACACCGGTATCCACATACGCTTCGGCAACCGTGCCGTCAAGGACCTCATGAGCCTTTGCCGCAATCTCGGTTTCCTTTGCCGAGAAAAAAGACTTTACCTTGTTTACAACCTTTGCTGCGAATGCTTTGACCTTGGACATCAATTTCACCTCCCTGAATTTAATTTTTTTCATTGATTTTCTGCTCATAGGCAGAGAAAAGCGCTTCTTCAAGTTCTTTACGGGCCGAAGAAGAAATCGGATGACAAACGGGTCTGGTCACTTCTTCACCCTTTGCCGTCTTCCAACTTGTCATGGGCATGGACATATATCTGACTTTTTCGCTTTCAACAACAGCGACGCCGTGAATAACAACGGCATCATCAATGACGATGTTTGCATAAGCCTTTACGGGCTTGTCGGTTTTCATGATCTTTTTGATTTCAATTTTGATATTCATTTTGTTTTCCTTTCTTTGTTTGCTGACAGAGTTAAATATTCTTATTCTCGGTCAGTACGGTTAGTATTTAATAAAGGGGAGAGTGTGAGAGGGGGAAAAGAGATTTTACCTTGCTCCCTTGTCTTTGCTCCTTTGCAGGAAACGGGTATAGTGCTCAATGGCTTTAATAACAAAATCGCACTGCTTTTCTTTCGGAACGGACTGCGGAATCGCCTTTGCAATCCGACTGTCTCTGAACGGAGATTTTTCCTTTTGATTGGGCTTTTCTTCGCTCATTATTGCTTCTATTGCTTCATTTGTGAGTTTGCCTTGTTCCGAAAAACGCCTCATTCGCAAAGTCTGAGCGTGTGACGGTGTGCAATCTTCATAGCTGATTGCCTCAACCAGACATTTTTGTTCTTCGGGTGTTAAATATGAGATTTCCACCGCAGGTCGCATTGCGATTTGCTTCTCATCAACAAGGTCGAGCATTTCAGGTATGAGATTTGTCAGTCGAATATATCTTCGAATCTGCTCACGACTTTCGCCGGTTTCCTCTGCAAGAACATCTCGAGACTTTTGCCCAAGAAAAGGGTGCTCCGCTGGTGCACCTTTTTCTAAACTTGGTCTCCCACCTATTCTTTTCATCGCATCAAGCCGCATTTTGTATGCGAATGCTTTCTCCGACGGTAAGATTTCGTCTCTTTGCAGATTGCTGTCAACCATGGAGAGTATAGCTTCGTCCCTTGTAAGCTTCTGAACTCTTGCGGGAATCTTTTCAATCCCGGCAAGTTCAAAGGCTCTTTTTCTTCTGTGCCCCGAAACCATTTCATACATACCGTCTTCAACAGGTCTGACGAGTACCGGCTGAATTAAACCTCTTGTTTTTACGCTTTCAACAAGTTCCGTCATGCTTTCGTCATCTCTGACCTTATACGGATGGTCGGGGAAATCACGGATCTTTGCAATCGGAATATCCATTAACCTTTCACGCTTAAGCTCCTCTCGGCTTTCGTCGGTCTGAAACAAATCATCGAACGAGCTCAGATGAATTTTTGATACGCTGTCGTTCTTTGCCATTGTCCATAACCTCCTTGGTGAAGTTTCTGTACGCTTCTGCAACCTTTCCGTTTTTATCATGTAAATAGATGCTTTTGCCTTCTGCCGCACATTCAACAGTTCTCACAGAGCGGGGGATCACAGTGTTAAAAACTGTCGGATACTTTCCGTACTGTTGTCTGATAAGGTCAGTCAACCCTTTTCCGAACCTCGTTCGGTTATCGACCATTGTTATGAGAATGCCGTCGATTTTAAGTCTGGGGTTAATATGCCTTCTTACTCTGTTGATAGTGCCCAGCAGTTGTTCAAGTCCTTTGGCAGACAAAAACTCAGGTGTTGTAGGAATGATTACGCTGCCAGCCGAACAAAGAGCGTTGAAAGTCATCATCCCGAGTGAAGGCATACAGTCTATGATGATAAAATCATAATCCTGTCTTTTTGTGTCAACATATCTTTTTAATACTCTTTCCCGGCTCATCACATTGACCAACCGGACTTCTATTCCCGAAAGCTCAATGTTCGCAGGCATCAGGTCGATGCCCTCTTTTGTTTGAACAACAGCGAATCACGGTTCGATTTCTTTGTCCTCAACAATTCTTTCCATAACATTTGCAATTGTTGATTCAAGATTGTCGGGCTTTTCGATACCCAAAGAAAGGGACAGACTGCCCTGCGGGTCCGCATCAATCAACATTACTTTCTTACCCTGTCTGACAAGTCCGACACCCAGATTCGCTGCTGTTGTTGTTTTTCCTACACCGCCTTTTTGATTGGCGATTGCTATTACTTTGCATTTATGCAAGTGCGTTACCTCCTTTTTCCTTGCTAATATTCGTGTAAGATTATGCTGTGCATTACATTCCTCCTTTGCAAGAAATGTATGTGTTCTTTGATTACATACCTACTATGCGGTTGAATAAGCACCAAAGCGGAAGCACAACATGAAATGCCAGACCTCTGCCGATGTTATAAATGGTTGCTGTCGTAAGCATCGGATTCTCCTCCTTTACAATAAAAAAACCGTCACTATTTTTTTCTTAGTAACGGTTATGTAAAATATTTTGATAGATTTTCGGGCAATAAAAAAAGACCTATTTTTTTGGAATCAGTTTTCCTTGAAAATAGGTCTTATGTATGGAATTTATTGATTTATGCAGAATTCCCCGGTTCAAATCCGAGAAGTTGATAAAAACGGCCATTTTGGTTCAGTGTTGGTTCACACTAAAAAAGCTCGGAAAAAAAGCCGAAAACCCTTGATATTACAAGGGTTTTCGGACTTTGGTTCTGTTTTGTGAACCAATCATGGAGGTACCACCCAGATTTGAACTGGGGAATGAAGGTTTTGCAGACCTTTGCCTTACCACTTGGC
>JBJEOJ010000028.1:0-3697 GCA_051880655.1 Acutalibacteraceae bacterium
TGCGTGGATTGCCGAAACCTGTCGGTGTAACAAGTCCCTGAACTTCAGCAAGAAGAGGCCTTGTTCCTTCCATCACACAGGCAACACAAGTTCCCGGCGTGTTCTTAGGCCTGCCTGAAATGAGCATTTCCGATGGATTTTTAACTTCTTCAAGTCCTGAGTCAGTCATTTCAAAAACTGCCAATTCATTGGTTGAACCAAATCGGTTTTTAACAGCTCTTAAAATTCTGAACGAAAGATTTCTTTCACCCTCAAAATAAAGCACGGCATCAACAATATGTTCAAGCACCTTTGGACCGGCAATATTACCGTCTTTATTTACATGACCGACAATTATAATCGGAATGGAAAGGCTTTTGGCTGTACGCATGAGGAGACTTGTTGATTCTCTGACTTGAGCAACACTTCCCGGTGATGAAGAAAGCTCAGTGTAATTCATTGTCTGAATTGAATCAACAATAACAAGATCGGGTTTTGTTGACATGATATGTTCACTGATAGCTTGAACATCTGTCTCACACAAGACAAATAACTGTTCTGAATAAACACCGAGCCTGTCCGCTCTGAGCTTAATCTGATTATATGATTCTTCACCTGACACATATAAAATATTTAATCTGTCAGAAAGTCTCTGACAAATCTGCAAAAGTATTGTTGATTTTCCTATTCCGGGATCTCCGCTTATAAGCACAAGAGAACCTTTAACAATTCCGCCGCCTAAAACGCGGTCAAGCTCACCCATTCCCGTTTTATATCTGATTTCTAAATCAGGCTTAATATCTGAAAGAGAATATGCTTTGATACTGTGCGACGAAGTTTTTACAGCCGTTTCTTTTATGTTTGAAGCAGTACGCACTTCTTCCGTTAATGTTGACCATTCACCGCATCCGGGACATTTTCCGTACCATTTTGGAGATTCATAGCCGCACTCACTGCAAACATATACGGATTTTGATTTTTGAGCCATTTATTTTTCCTTTCCGTTCAGATAATTTAAGATTCCGTTATAAATTGAAAAAGCCATTTTTGTTTGATATTCATCATCGTTTAGATTTTGCGCTTCGCCTGCGTTTGAAAGAAAACCGCATTCGACCATAACAGCCGGAGTTACAGCATTATGAAGCAGATAAATTTCAGTTCCGCTTGGTTTGATCTGCCTTTCATTTTCGGGCTGTAAATCAGATTTGATTTGTTGTTGAATATAATCAGCTATCTTCTCGCTTTCACTGTTATTTTTAGAATAAAATACCTGTGCCCCATTATATCGGCTTTGAGAAAAATGATTTTGATGAATACTCAAAAAGATGCTGTTTGGATTTTCTTCAATAATTTTCATTCTGTTATGAATATCGGAAACTTTCTTTTCACGAATCGTTGAACTGTTTTCATCAAATATCAATCTGTCATCCGATCTTGTCATAATAATTTCAAAACCAGACAGCTTAAAAAGTGCTTCAAGCTTTTTTGAAATTGCTAGATTGATATTTTTTTCAACAATTCCGCTTGAAGAAGATGTACCCCCGTCTTCCCCGCCATGTCCTGCGTCAATGATTATTACAGGAAGTTCCTTTGCCTGTTCAACTGCTGAAATTTTCATATAGAGTAAGTCAAGCCCAAAAACAAAAGAAGCACTGATAACAACAGCGAGAAAAATATAAATAACCTGTTTCAGCCGGATTGTTACATATCTTAATTTTTTCAAATTAAACACCGCCTATTAGTTTTTCATAATTAATCTTATGAAAAAGCAGTGTTATAAATGATTTTAATATTAAAATATTAAGATTGAAAAATCAGATCTGAAACCACTTGATTTCGTTGGCATCTAAATGAAGCTCAGCGCTTGTGCCGTCACCGAGATATACCGTTGTGTCCTGCGGTTCATAGGTGTTGTTGACAACACAGTATTTTCTGTTTCTAACATAGGCGTGCACCTCAACGTTATAGTTTGTTGAGTACCAACGGTTAAGCTCATCTTCCGCCGATGCGCTCCAGAGTATCGCACGATAAAGCACGCGGCTGTTTTTGAAAGAGTAAGGCAGACCGCTTATATAGACACCTCTTCCCTTTCCGAACTGCTTGACAGACATCTGAACTTCTTCTGCGTGTCTGACAGCGAACGGAAGCTCGGTTGCGTTCTGAATCAGCACGGTTGTACCCTCAAGGGCAACAATGTTTTTCTTACCCTCACCGAAATCAACATCGCCGTCAGCGTCGGCAAGAATGAAATGGTCTCTGTGCTCTTCAACATTATATCTTCGGGTGTTAAGCGTTAAACCGTTCTCTCTTTCAACGCCGAGAACATCATCAAGCTGGAAGAATTTACCCTGCCACTGGTGAGCTGCAGGTTCACCGACACCGATAAAGCCGCCGCCGTTATAGACAAATCTCCTGACGGCAGTTATGATTTCTTCATCAGTCCAATATTCACCACCCGACTGCGCAGTATCGGCATCACCTACATTGATGATAACATCGAATCTGTCAAGGAGACTGCTGTCATTTTTTATATCGTCAAAGCTGATAAAGCTGACATCAAAGGGTGCTCCGCTTAATGCTTCGATGATGCCAAAATAAGAATAATTCTGTCTGTAATAAAGAGCGTGATGCACCATATGATTTCCCCATGCACGCATTTTGCCCCAACAGTTGAGAACGGCAACTTTTTTAACACAATAGGGCGTTACGCCGCAGATGTTGTCATAAAGAGTTCTGAACTCATCGCAGACGTCTTTGATATAGTCAACAAATTCGGGGAATTGAAGCGCAAGCTTGAGATAGCCGCCGTAGCCGATTCGGGAAATGGGACTTCTGAGAATGGCTCTTCTTGCGGTTACCCAGTTGACCTTTGCCTCGGCAACAGGATCGCCGCCCTCATGGAAAACGTCCGGGAAAAAGTAGGGAAGAAAACGTCCTTCGGTGTATTTTACACCCTTGATGTCGCTGAAAAGGCGAAGTGTTGCACCGTTGCCCACGCTTCCGACAACAGTATCAAGACCGATTGAGGCAAATTCATCCATAAACGGCTCCATGCCTATCCAATGGTCGCCGAGGAACATCATCGCTTCTTTGCCGTATTCATGAACAATGTCAACCATTTCCTTGGCAAGCTTTGCAACTTCACGTCTTTGGAACGCCTGAAAATCTTTAAATTCTTTTGAGGGAATGCGGTAAGTGTTGTTCATATAGCCCTGATCGATAATGAATTCGGGGCGGAATTTATAACCGACCTCTTTTTCAAACTGCTCAAGAATATAAGGACTGACCGAAGCGGTATATCCGTACCAGTCAACAAATTTTTCTCTTGCAAGCTCGTCAAACACAAGAGTAAACTGATGAAAGAAAGTTGTAAATCTCACAACATCAACATAATCGTGAGTTTCAAGGAATTTGCGCAGTCTTTTCATTGAATGCTCCCTTGTTTTGGGCTGACGGACATCAAAGGTAATCTGCGGTTCAATATCCCAATTGTTCACAACGGCATTATACATATGCACGGGGTCCCACATGATATAAGCCAGAAAGCTTACCGTATATTCATGAAAGGGCTTTGTGCTGATGATAACATTGCCGCTTTCTTCATCGTATGACCAGAGGTCTGTGGAAACAGGTTCTCCTGTTGTGCGGTCCATAACCTCCCACCACCTTTTGATGTCGTCACGGCTGTTGACCTTGAGCATATCGGGATAAAGATGAT
>JBJEOJ010000029.1:0-18109 GCA_051880655.1 Acutalibacteraceae bacterium
CGACAATGTGGAAAACTTATATATTCCGCTGAAAGATGCGGAAAAGTATGTTGAAAATTTGGAAAATTCAACATTTTGCACTGCCGTTGAGATTCCGAGGGGCATTTTCGGCACTGAAAACCAAATTTTAACTCAGCTTGAAAAAGCAAAAAGTCTCGGCTTTAAAGCGGCTTATTGTTCAACTCTGGACGCTGTTGCCCTTGCAAAAAAAGCCGGATTTGACGTCCATACGGGCTTTTCAATGAATGTTATGAACAGCCTTTCCGAACATGAACTTGAACGGTTAGATGTAAAGTCAATCACCTTGTCACCCGAGCTTACGCTTGATCAATTATCAAAAATCGGCGGTGACGTCAAACGAGGTATTATAGCATACGGCAGACTGCCGCTGATGCTGACAAGAAACTGTCCGATAAAAAATGTGAAAAGCTGTTCTCAGTGCGAAAGAAAAAGTTTTCTTACCGACCGAATGGGAATCAGGTTTCCTGTTGTCTGCACAAACGGCTGCAGTGAAATTTTAAATTCGCGCCCGATTTATCTGGCGGACCGACTTGACGAAATTAAAAACATTGATTTTCTTACCCTTTATTTCACAACCGAAAGCGGCAGCGAGGTTCAGACTGTGCTTGACTCATACCGAAACAAAAAAAGCGCCGTCGGCGAATTCACAAGAGGTCTTTATTACCGCGGCGTTGAATAAAAAATTTTAAAAGGAGTGCGGACAAATGGAAAAAAGAAAAGACTATTTATCATGGGACGAATATTTTATGGGAATCGCCATGCTTTCATCTTACCGAAGCAAGGACCCGAACACCCAGGTTGGCGCCTGTATTGTCAATGAACACAATAAAATTATGTCTGTCGGTTATAACGGACTGCCTATCGGCTGCAGCGATGATGAGTTTCCCTGGGCAAGAGAGGGTGAAGCTTATGACACAAAATATCCTTATGTCTGCCATGCCGAGCTTAATGCAATTTTAAACAATGCCGGCGCAAATCTTGCAGGGTGCAGAATTTATGTTGCGCTTTTTCCCTGCAACGAATGTGCAAAAGCAATCATTCAAAGCGGCATCAAAGAAGTCGTTTATATTTCCGACAAATACGCCGACACACCGATGGTTAAAGCTTCAAAAAGAATGTTCAATGCCGCCGGAGTGAAGCTTACAAAAATTACTCCGAAAAAGCAGAAAATCGTGATTGATTTCACGGAAGAAAAAATTTGATTTTATTATTTATAATTTGTGATTTTGCAATTGTAACAACTTATAATTTTGCAAAATTTTTACGCAAAACAAATATGAATCAGTTCACCTATTTCAACAAAACATTGATTTTTGTTTGAATCTGTGGTAAATTATTCTTGGTCACAGATTTCATTTTTCTTTCAAAAACGCACAGAAAAAACGAGCGATCTGTATACTCAGAGGTCAACCGCCTCTCAAATAATGATAAAAGGAGTACAACATATGAAAAAAACATTAAAGAAATCTATGTCAATTATACTGTCAATACTGATGATTATTTCAACGTGGGCATTTGCACCGCTTGCAGGTGCGGCGGGCGGTTCTGAACCGGACTTCACTGAAATTGACCAGGCTCTTAAAGAATACAACAAGGTCTATACAACTGTTGTTCCTTCATCTGATGTTAAGACTCGTATCAACGAAATCAAGGATATTATCAATGAAATTAAGAATGATCCGAATGCCACCGATATTGATAGCCAAAATGAAATCGACGCCTTTGCCGATGAGGTTAACACAATCGTAGACCACCTTAACGACTGTGCGTCTGGTAATCACATATTCTCATCTGAATGGACAATTGACATCGAACCTACCTGCAATAACACCGGTTCCAAGTCACATCACTGTGCATACTGCTGCCAGACAACCGCAAAACCCGAAGTTGATGCTGACCATGTTGATATTCCGAGACTTGAACACATTATCACAAACTGGACAGAAACAAAATTACCGACTTGCACCGAAGACGGTATAAACACAGGTGTATGTGAGCTTTGCGGCACAGCAGTAACTCAGAGCGTTTCTAAGGTCGATCACAACTGGGGCTCATGGGTAAACACAAAAAAATCAACCTGCACAGTCAACGGAGAAGCAACACGCACCTGCGACCGTTGCGGCGAAACCCAGACAAAATACTTCCCGCTTCTTGAGCATCACATTGTAATAATTCCGAGCACCGCAGCAACCTGCGTCAGAGCCGGCAAGAGCCAAGGAGCATATTGCGATGTCTGCGGTCAGATTACAAAAGAACAAACAGATATTCCTGCAATAGGACATGTTGACAATGACAATGACGGTGTGTGTGATGTTTGCGGCGGCGATTTTGAAGGCGAATGCAGCTGTTCGTGCCATAAAGACAATATTTTCTCAAAGCTTACAAGATTCATCTACACCTTACTTTCCAAAATTCTTCGTAAAGAAATCACATGTTGTAAAGATATGGAATTTTGGAGTTGACAAATATAATATCCTGATAACAGGTAATAAATCCAAAAATCACTAATCAAAATTTGATTTATATAAATTGAAGGGGTTGTCGCATTTAGATGCAGAAAGCGTTTTCTTCACCCCGAAGCTGTATAAAGATACTGCGAGTGGGTGAAAAAACGCTTAAAAAAGCAAAATGAATCATTTTAATTTTATTTTTGTTCATTTTGCTTTTTGTTCTGCGCTAAAAGCGACAACCCCTTCTTTATTAAAGGTTTTATATTATCCCATTCTTTGCCCGATAACCTCACCTATTGCCCGCTGGAGGCAATAGGGCTCGGTATACGGTGCATCACAAAAAGCTCTGAAAACCATCACACCTGCCACACCTTCATCAATTGCCGTTGCTGTTTTGTCTCTTGCTTCGGCATAGCTGTTAAGATAAGCATCACAAGTCTTATTTTCGCCCGTTTCATAATCAATATAGGGATAGTCCTTAATAAGCTTTCCCCATTTTCCGAAATCTTTACCGTCACTTCTTATCGTCGGCCAGGCACTTGCGGACTTATCTGTTGTGCGTCCGTAAGTCGGAATGCCAAGCAGGATTTGTTCGTTTTCAAAACCGAAACGGCGCAATTTTTGAATTGCTTCAAATCCGGCGGTATAAGCATTTGAATGATCCCCGCGGTTATCAAACAAATCGTATGCCATGATATTGACAAACTCAATGTTTTTTCTTGCACTTTTGCTGAAATAAACACCCCAGGGTGCAACCGCAACCGTTACCTTGGTAAACTCGGCAGTCTTATTCACAATCAGGTCATATGCCCTCCATTGGCTTGCGTTCTGCGGATACTCCCAATCATAATCTACACCGTATAGGTCATATTTTTCAACAAAGTCTTTGATGCTTGCGGAAATTTTTACGATATTATCATTGACAAACTTTTTTGTTTTCTCAATGTCGTTGACACCCTTATCGTTGCGCCGGTCAAACACTATGCAGCACCGTATTCTGACAGGTCTTTCACCGATTATCTTTCTGAATGAATCAAGCTGTTTTGCAAAATACTCTTCACCGTGAGCGAAGCAGATATCTGCATTTTCGTCAAGGCTGACTTCTCCGAATAAAATCGGATCGGTCACAACGTCATAATATCCGGAGAATCCTTCATCGCCGAAAAGCGTTTCAAAATCACAAGCATCAAGCCGCAGATATTGAGTGACAGTCACGCTCTGCGTTCTTTTTTCGGCTTCGTATACCGAAAGCTCTCTTAATTTTACATCATTATTGCAGTCAACAATTTCAAGTCTGAGCGAATCTGCATAAACAGTCTCAACATAACAAAGATGATACGTCAGAATTCTGTCTTGCTGATAGATAAGCGTCCATTCGCCGCTGTTTCCGGCATAGAGTCTGAATTCATTGCAGTTATCGCCGTTTTCATAAAGAGCAACCGTATCGAAGCATACGGTCTTGCCGAAATCAAGGTCAATTTTTTCGCCTTTGGAAAGCCTGACACTTGAAAGCTTATTGCCGTCATTAAGTTTCTTAGCCGTATTGCCGTTTTCGCAAGTATAGGAAATGCGGTTCTCGTTCACTTGCGGCGCATTGTTCAAATTGAAATATACCGAAACAGCACTGATCAAAGATAAAAACACGGCAAGCATTTTTTTTAAAAGATAAAACATATCAAATTCTCCTTTTCTTATCTGAGCTTACGAACAACCGTATTGCTTTCGGCTCCCCATGAATCAATTGCCGTGATAGCAATATATTTGGCGTTTTCGGGCATTGTTGCAGGAAGTCTGAGCTGTGCGGTTTCAGACATATTTTCAAGGCCGAGAACAAAGTCACTGAAATAAAGCACTTGAGAAATCTTCTTTGTACTTGCATTTGCATAGTTCTCATCTGAAGCTGAAACCTTTGCGCCGTTTTCATCATAGCGGATGACATTTCCCTCATAATCCGATTCGTCAAATTCAAGAATGTTTCTGTTTTCGTCCAGGAACTGCAGCTTGTATGAATGAACAAAATCATCGTCTTTGCCGGCGCTAAAGGAAATCATTTTTTGTATATTTCCGTTGACATCAGCAATCGTGCTGACCGAAACGTTAAGAAACAGATTGAGTGTCGGTGCTTTGTTATCCCATGCTCTTGCGCTTGTATACTGAGAAAGGCTATCCACACCGCCAAACGGAGCACTGATTACCCACGGTTCTTTCAATTCGTTTCCGGTGTTGGCTTCAAGACGTCTTATTGTCACCTTATCAGTTTCAACTTCCATATATAAACAGCCGGGCAATTTGTCGGCCATTGTGTTTCCGTAGGCATCAACAGGGATACTGCCGTTGAATTTGCCGCTTTCAAGCTCAATATAATCAAGGCTCTGCGTTGTAAAAGCGGTATAGTTTCCTTGCCAGATTGAGCGTTCGTCAATCAGGGAATAATGAGAATGACCGGAAATGGAAATAACCTGTTTGTAATCTTTCAATACATCTGCAATATCTGCGTTGCCCCATTCATCGGAGCCGTAAGCTGTATCGGACGGATTAAGGTGAGAAATAACAAAAATCGGTTTTGTCGGATCTGCGGCAACGGCTTTGTCAAGCTCGTTTCTGATCCATTCTTTGTCAGAATAGGATTTGTCATACGATCCGTCAGATGAACTCCAGCAAATGAAATGATAGCCGTTGATGATTTTGTGGCTGTACGGATATTCACCCGTAAATTCAGTAAATCTTTTTTGCATTTTTGCAGGCGTTGGGATTTCCCATGATTTCACAAAATCGGCAAGCCAGTAATCATGATTGCCCATGATATAAAGCGGAATCGGCTTTGCTGCATCACCCATAACCTTGTCATATATTTCTTTAAATGCACCGTATGCCTGCTTCGTTCCAAGGTCGGTAAAGTCACCGGCAATGATCAGCACATCCATACCCTTGTTTTTGAGCATGGTCAGCGTCTTTTCAAAGGATTCATACTGATGTGTGGTTTTGCTTTCACTGTCGGGAAGCTGCAAATCGCTGATAACCGCAACCCGAAGCGGATTTCCGTTTGTTTCAACAGTATATTCCTTTGTTTCGTCCGTAGTTTTAGCATAGCCGAAATGAACTCCGACAACCGCAACGGCAGCGCAAAGTATCAATGCGGTAACAGCCGCTGCAATTTTAACATTCTTTTTCTTTTTCATAGCTGGTCTCCTTTGTTGACTATATTCGGTTTTATAACTACATAAGCACATATTTATAACCGTTATAAAACTATTGATAAGTTCTGCCCATTTTGTTGACGGGTAAAAGTTCAAAGCCGTCAACCGATATATTCTTTCCGTAATCGCCGTCAAGCCCGAATGGACTGTTTTTGAATTTATACAGCATATTGTTTTGAATCATGCTGTACTTCCGGACACTTTTTTCAATATCGCCCAGACTCTTTTTGCGGTTTACAATCACATTGTTTTCAACAATACTGTCTGCAGGATTCGCAGCAAAAGCTTTGTTGTCAGTGTCGCTGAAATCGTCACTGAGCATCGACAGCTGAGGATAGGCTTTTTTCCAAACTTCGGAATGAATATCAACCTCCTCAAGCGTTGCCCACAGCCCTTCACCCGGTGTTTTTGCGTGAGCAAACCAGCCGCCGTTTTTGATGCCTGCAATCGCTCTGTCGTCATAAGAAATCGGCGTCGCGGCGTTGACAACAACATTGTTTTTAACCGTCAGATCACGTCCGCCGCCCAAAAGGAAAGCATAACCCGGAATATTCACAAGAAGATTGCCGTAAGCCTCCTGACCCGAAAGAGCGTCGTCAAAATAGATACCGCTCGGTGCAAAGCCGTCCGAGCCGATATTGTAAATGCAGTTGTAACGGATCACATTCCCGTAGCAGCTCCAGCTTCGTCCTGCATAAATTGCGCCGGCATCGGAGGATTTGAGCACAACATCGTGAATGACATTATATTCAATCAGGTGGTTGTTGCCTGTATAGGTAATGGCTTCATGGGGAGAATCATAAATCTCGTTATGACTGCAAATACCGCCGACACCGCCGAGTGAAACCGCCGCCTGATAAGTCTGATAGACCTGAGACCAATCATAAATCAAATTGTTGGTCACTGTATTTTCCGAAGACCTGAGCGTTTGTCTGTCGCCTCCCGTGAGAACCACACCTGCCTTACCTGTGGCGGTGATTATATTGTTTTCGACTGAGATTTTTTCGCCCTCAAGGTCAATTGCGCTTTCTCCGACGTTTTTGACGGTGCAGTTCCGGACGGTGATACCGTTGCCTGTGCCTTTTATGGCTCCGGCTCTTGTGCCGCAGAAAGTAATTCCGTCAAAGGTGATGCTTTCTGCCTTGTCAAGTGTGATCAAATCTTCGGTTTCAAGGGAAAGCAGAATAGGCTTTTGCTCAAAGTCCGCAGGCGGAATAAAGTAAAGGATCAGATTTTCTTTATCAATATACCATTCGCCCTCTTCGTCAAGTTCTTCAAACACGTTAAAGAAATAATATGGCATACCTTCTTTAAAGCCGTAAACGCTTGCATATTTTGTTGTAATACTGCTTTCATCAAAAGAAGCAAGCGGTGTTGCAGAATCTGCCCAGTCATACTGAAAATAGCCGAACAGCCAGATGTCATCGCTGTTTTTCCATTGTTTTATCCGCTCGATCAGCTCTTTGTCAGCTGCAAATGTTCCGCCGCACGGATTTTTCATGTCTGCCCAATCGGGATTTTGTTGTGTTCCTTTGTTTGTGTAAATCTCTTTTGAATCGCCGTTGTCGAGGATTTTTCCCGTTTTCAGGTTTTCGTCCTTGTTCGGATAACGTGAAAGCGTCATTCTTTCACCGCCGCAAAACAGCTCACAGTAAAGACTTCCGCTTTCACCGTATTTTTCGGCGGTATTGTATTGTCCGAAAGCTCTGATCTGCCCGATCTGCTCTTTTGTGACGCCATATTTTTTCAAATCAAGCTTTTTAATGTTATCTTTATATTCAACAAAATCCGAAGCATTGAGCGTAACTCCGCCGTTAAAGATAACCTCGTCCTCGGCGTAAAACACCATACCGCTGTCTTTTTCTCCAAGTTTCAGAGAAGACACAGCATATTCGCCCTTTGCAAAAGAAATTACCTTTTCTTTCTTATTCAGGCTTTGTGCAAGCTCTATGGCTCTTTCAACGGTTTTCACCGGGGCTTGCTCGGTTGCGCTGTTGTTGTCGTTGCCGCCGGGAGAGACATAAATATCCCCCTGCATTTTCTGACGTTTCCTTTTCTCAGGAACACTTAAGCCTGTGGGTGTCGGCATTGCTTCACTCATTTTATTTTTCGCCGAGCAGGCGGACGTCAGACCGACACACAACACCGAAAGCACAATGCACAGTGCCTTTTTTAAATTCTTCATATTCTCCGTGTCTCCTTAATCCAAAGCGTATTTTCCTGTTGCTTTATCGGTTCTATTTTTGTACTTACCGTTTGTGAAATCGGGAATTTCAACCGGAATATTGCCGTTTTGAATGGACTTTTCGGAAAGAGCGGTTATACACATCCAAGCCGCCGCATCATAGACGTCTATTGCCGGAAGCGTTTCGCCCTTTGCGGCGTTAATCATAGAACGCAGCACGAGATAGTCCATTCCGCCATGGCCGCTTTCAAGCATTCCCTTTGATTTATGCTTCCATAAGTCATTATCGTACTCTTCGGCATACTTGTCGGCATTCTTCCAGATTTTTTGGGGATTCATGTCAATTTCGGCAATATCGCCCGTAAAATCTTTTTCAAGGAAAACATAATCTCCGTCCTCCTGATACATACCCTTTGTGCCGTGAACGGTAAAGTTTCGGCTGTAAATTCTCGGAAGCGTTGTGTCAAGAGTCAGCGTAACCGTTTCGCCGTTTTCGCAGGTAATTACAGTTGTAATGATGTCACCCTGTTGAAAATTCGTGTTCATCAGTTCTTCATCGTCGTTCTTATGCTCTTTGATATATGCATGAAGTCCGCACGCCTTGCTTGCAACCGAAACCAGCCGAAGCATACGGTTACCGCGGTTGATACCGAGAATTTTGGCAATCGGTCCCAGATCGTGCGTCGGATAGTTTTCACAGTTGTGCTCTTTATAGTGAGAAAGGCGGTAATGGCGGTTTTCTTTTCCGTAAGACACCTCTTTTCTCAAGTCGTGGCGGTAGGCTCCGTCGCAGTGCACAATTTCTCCGAACGCTCCTTTTCTTGCCATGTTCAGACACATAAGCTCCCTTTGACCGTAACAGCAGTTTTCAAGGAAGAAAAACGGTGTGCCTGTTTCCTCCTGGGCCTTGACCAGATTGAAGCACTCGTGAAGATTGTATGTTCCGCCGACCTCCATGGCAGTGAAAATGCCTTTTTTCATGCTTTCGATTGCAATTTCAATGTGACGCTCCCAAGACGTGGCAATGACGACCGCGTCTATATCTTTCAGATTCAGAACCTCTTGATAATTATCGGTTTTAAACGGTTCGCAAAAGCCTGCTTTTACAACCGTCTCAGCGGCATTTTCCACTCTGTCTTTATAAGTATCGCAAACGGCAATTATCTTTACGTCCTCCATTTTAAGAAGCGGCTCGATAAGCTGCATACCCCTCTGTCCCAGACCGATTACTCCGACATTAATAATCTTTTTCATTTCTTTGCGTTTCCTTTCTCTGTCGGTCTTAATACATACCACTGATAAGACATAGCCGGCAGTGTGATTTTCATGGTGACGTTTCCGTTCGTGTCGATCTGATAAGTTTCAGGCTCTCTGTCCTCTTTTGAAACACAGATTTCGTTATCGGTAAGTTCTGCTTCGGGCAAAGGCGGAATCGGCTTATCCGTCACCTTGTCGTCCGTTACATATGTTCTTTGCGAACCGTCACGTGCTTTGATGACAAGCGGTGCAATCTCCTCACCGTAAAGAGGACAGGAAACATCGCTGTTTTTCGTGTTTTCAAACGGTGCCGGCGGTGTTTCAAGACCGGTAAGCCCTGTATAGTAAACCGGCAAAGTGACCTCCTGTGAGATTTCGCTGTCGGTCTGATTGAAGAACATAACAAAGCCCCTTGTTTCTCCATAGGGAAGCTGATTCATAATTGCGTCAAGGCAGGTTGTTCTGTCGGGCTTTTCGGGATTGATTCTCGGCGGCATAAAGTGAACGGTAATGCCATTTAAGACCTCACGGTATTTTTTGAACACCGCAACCCATTTTTTGAAAATGTCTCTACCGGTTTCGCTGTCATATACCTTTTTGCCGCGGATTGTCGGCCAGACACCTGCCGCCGTCAGCTGTGCAAGTGCCCAGTCAAATTCAAAGGCATTTTTTTCGGTCGGGAAAAACATGGCGTCTTTTCCGCCGCCGTGATAGACATTCAGCGGTAAAAAGCCCCAGCCCTGAGACGGATTTTTATCAAAAGTTCCCTTATAGTAATAGATTCGGGAAGTGATCAGCTGTTCGGCACGCTTTTCGGAAAAGGCGATTTCTTCATAACCGACCCCACTTCTGTTTGAGCCGTTGAGAAAGTGCCAATCGGGAGCATTTATGTATATACCGCGCTGTTTAAGCAGTCTGTACCAGTCAACAACAGAGGCTTTCCACTGCTTATACTGCGAATCGGTAAAATCATCGTGGAGGTGCGTTTTTCCGCCCGAGCACATCAGCATTCCGTACGGCCCGTCGATTTCAACAGCGTCCGCTCCGGTTTTGTCAATAAAGCGGATAACGTCTTTCATATACTGCTGTGCCCAATCGCAGGCAAGACAGCGGCAGATGTGACTTCCGTCATGGTTGAGTGCCTCATCGCCTTTTACGGGACGGTAATTTTTCACATAAGCGAGAGTATATGCGCCCATGCGAAGCCCTTTTTCGTGACCGTAGTCATAAGCATTTTTGATGCGCCTGAGATACCGCTCGTTTGAGCTTTCCATGTTTACACCCGAGCCGAAGGACTGTATTATCATTTCAAGTCCGACTTCGGCGCACTGATCAACCGCCTTTTTGATTGTTCGGCTGCTGTTGGAAATCAGATGGAAAAACAAAACATTGTCCGTGCACCACGGGGCAATCCGACGATACATACTCTTGACTTCAATCAGTCTGTGCTCATAGTAATCCGTGCCGAAAAGAAGCTCATAAGCGCAGATTGACGAAACCTCTTCACCGCACGCAAGCTTCACATTCATGCGGTAAAGCGGCGCAACCTCCAGCATTTCATAGTGATATCGCGCATAGTTTTTTGCGTACTTTGAAAGTTCAAGTCCCAAAAACTGCGTGGTGGAATTATAATCGCTGTCAACAAAGATGGTGTCTCTGTTTTCGGTAATGCACAGCACGTCCGCCGCAATATTGTCAACCGTGATTTCTTCTTTTGATGTGTTTCTGACGGTCAAGCGTTTCATAATCACCGGCATACCGTCGTAAATCTCATACCGCACCGTTACGCTTACAGGAAGTTCTCTTCCTGTATAACAGAGCTCGACTGCCTTTCCATTTGGCGGATATTCGCCTTGATATGTCATGGTAGGCGACTTTTTAAACGGCACTCTTTCCTCACAGGGAACAATTCTGTATTCGGAAAAATCGAATTCATCGGAATTATAAGTCTTACCGTTAACAGAAAGCTGAAAATCACCATGAGCAGCATGAATCAGTTCAATGCCTTTCTGAAAATTGAAAAACGAAATCGTTTTACAGCCCTTTGTTTCAATTTCACGGCGCACAATTCCGTTTTCCAAAATGATTTTTCCTGAATGTTCCGTAATTACGGAAGATGAAAAATTTGAATAAATGACCCAATCGAGCATAAGCTTTCTCCTTTTATATCAGTTCAATTTTAAACGAATAAGTATAGCTTTCTTTAAAATGCAAAATCTTTTTGTATTGATCGGGTGTATCCGGTCCGCAGCTTGCCGAGCCGATTCCTCTCATAAAGCCGTTAATATGAACGAACGTCTTGTCCGTATGAACAATGTCTTCAATATGCTTGGAGGAACGAAGGTTTTCTTCTTCAACATCAACGGCTTTCAAATTCAAAGCCTTGTCTAAAGCGGTAATACGAATTCCGCAACCGTTTTCCGCTGTGATTTCAGCCCATCTGATGCCGTTATGATTGCCCGATTCCTGAGGCTTGATGTTTTCGTTATACATCTGAGCCGCGGTTGTTTCATAAATACCCATAACGCTTTGCGCCGAAAAATCCGGGTAGCTTTCCGCTTCTCCCATACCGTAATAACGGATTCGGTTATACTTTCCGTCAAGCGTCAGTATCAGCCCGAGCTGCAGCATATCGAGCGGCTTTTTGCAAAGGCTTTCAAATGTTGCCGTCACGCATACGGCGTTTTCTTCAACGGCTTTTTGTTTGATTTCCGTTTTAAAAAGCGGCTTGCCTTTCGCCGAAAGCGTGATTTTTTCTGTCACCGTATTATGAAACTCATCAAATTCACCTTTGGTTTTCGTGATTTTCAGCTTATCAAGACCTGCTTTTTTCAGCGCAGGTACAACATAAACATGATTGTCAATTACCGCCTGATAAAGCATCGGTTCAAAGCCTTTTGCCGTATCACTCAGAAGAGGACTGCCTTTGCCGTCAACTGTGCAAATGAGTCTGCCCTGACTGTCCCACTTGAATTTTCCGTTCTTGGTTTCAAGCGTTTTTTCACCGTTATTGTCGCTCCAGGAATGCTTTTTATTGGCAAATTCATTTGGTGAAAAATAATCGTTTAATACTATCTGCTCTTTGGCAAGCAGGCTGCCGTCCGCTTTTGTATATTTGAAAATCAGGAACGCATCGTCCGTTTCCTCAAATTCGGGCTTGACGGGAAGCCACAGAGAATCTTGCGGATTGATCGCTTCGTCAGTCTCAAACAAAAGCTCGGTCTTACCGTTTTTGAGAAGCGTGCATGAAATATGAACACCCTTACTGTCGGTAAAATAATCGGTGTTGCGGACATAAAAACCGCCGTTTTTCTTGTAAGCTTTCAAAGGGCTGTATACGTTCTTCATGCAAAGAGCGCTTGAGGACGGCGTTCTGTCGGGATAAAAAAGGCCGTCACAGCAGAAGTTGCCGTTGTTGAGCCTGTCTTTATGGTCGCCGCCGTAGGTGTACTTATATTTTGCGTCCGGGTCATAATGAGCATGGTCAGCCCACTCCCAGATGCAACCGCCGAGAAAACGCTCATCGCTGTAAATCACGTTCCAGTATTCGTCAAGTCCGCCGGGACCTACGCCCATGCTGTGAGCATATTCGCAAAGGAAAAACGGTGCGTCATAATTTTTCGGGTCTTTCCATTCGCCACGGCTGAGTGAGCGCATTTCCTCGGGCGGGGTATAAAAATGAGCAAGAATATCATACCGTACACGCTCGCTTCGGCAAGCAGGCTCATAATGAACCGGAAGTTCTGTTTTTGTTTTTAAGTAAGCATAGCAGGCATCGAAATTTTTGATTCCGCCGGCTTCGTTTCCCATTGACCACATCACGATACACGGATTGTTTTTGTCCCGCTCAAAAAGAGCCTCAACACGGTCAAGATAATGCTTTTCCCATTTCGGGTCGTTGCTGATTAAATCAATATTCTTAATAAAACAGCCGTGCGTTTCAATGTCCGCTTCGTCAACAACATAAATACCGTACATATTACACATCGTGATAAAAAGCGGATCGGGCGGATAATGAGAGGTACGCACACAGTTGACGTTATACTCTTTCATCAGTTCAATGTCTTTTTGCAAATCTTCCGCTGTCATCGCATAGCCCCTTGTCGGGTGCGTGTCATGGTGGTTAACACCTTTAAGCTTAATCGGTTTACCGTTGAAAAGATATCGGCATCCGTCAAGCTGAATTGTTCGGAAGCCGACCTTCTGACGGATAAACTGAAATTCTTTTCCGTCTGAATACAGCGTCAGCAATAAATCATAGCAGACAAGTCTTTCGGCGTTCCATTCGATAACGTCAAGGCTTTTCATTTCGATTGCTTTGTCCGCTTCTCTTTCCGCCCGGCATATAAGCGCACCGTCCGAATATAGCTCAGCTTTCAAACGCACATTTTCTTTTGCTCTTACGTCTGCCTTGATAACAGCGTCATAGCCGCTTTCAGTTTTCACGGTGTCAAAGCGATAGTCAAAAATATAAGCTTTCGGCTGTTTTGTGATATACACGTCACGGAAAATTCCGTTTTCACGGAACATATCCTGACATTCAAGATACGTTCCCGTTGACCATTTGTAAACCACGGCAACAATTTCGTTTTCGCCGTTTTTGAGCGAATCCGTCAGGTCAAATTCCCTGCTGTTGTGACTGCCCTCGCCGTAGCCGATATAAACACCGTTCAGATACAGATCAAGAGACGCTCCGACACCCAAAAAGGTTATGATATAGGTAAAATCTTTTTCTTTTTTAAAGTCAAACCTTTTACGGTAAATGCCAACCGGGCAGTTTTTTGGCGTTTTCGGAGGATTACACCGAAACGGATACATGGAATTGAGATAATTGATTTTATCGTAGCCTGTTTTCTGCCATGTTGACGGAACATTCACCTTGTCAAATTCTGTGCTGTCCGTATCAAGCAAAGAAGGCAGATGACAGGCATGAGCGTAATAGTGAAAATCCCATTCGCCCGAAAGCATAAGTATCGCATCGCTTTCATGTCGCTCATCAAAAAAGTTTGTTTTGTCAAGGCTTTGTCTTGTTAAAAACGGGATAAAATAACTGCGGTGCGGCAATCGGTTTTCGGCAAAGCAGTTGAAATTTCTGTAATTGGATTTGTTTATTCTGTATTGCATAATGACTCCTATACCTGTTTCATCGGCACTGCAATCTGATTAACAAAACTTCATTTTCTTCCATTGTCAAATCAATATGACAGCCGTTTTCCTTAAATTGCAGTGTTATTTCTTCCGTAAGCATCAATGAGGAATTTTTGATGTTCTCAATCTGCTTTCTTGAAAGCACAGCAGGCTTTCCCATTTCCTCCCACAGACGCACCGGGTTTGCATGAGAACTGTTGATTCTTTTTGCCTGAGCTTTTTGAAAATGCGCAGAATTTTCGACTGTAATATGGATCTCGTATTCGTTTTTTACATCTTCGAAATTCTGAGCATAAAGCATTAAATAAACATCACCGGTTTCGCTTCGGAAAGCAGCCATCTCGGTTTTTTCGTCTGTTATCGGCAAACAGTAGCGTGTATCGGGAAGCTCATTTAAAAGCTTAAACGCCCAGAACGCAGGCTTTTTGATTCCGTCGGCGGTTAAAAGTCCGAAACCGCCGCAAAACGGATCGGGAAAGAAAAACAACTCTTCGAAAATATCCGAAAATGTCCAATAGCTTGAGCCGTCAACAATCCCCTGATTATCAAGCACGGTTTTAACCAAAAACGAGGCTGTGCGCGTTGTGTCATGAATCGCCGCAACACAGTTTGAGCTGATACTCCATTCGGTATAAAAAAGCGGCAGAGAGCCGACTTCGGCTCTGGCACGCTTCGCTTCTCTTGTGAGATAGCCCTTTAATTCGGGCGTAAAATCGTTCACATTATCAAACACAGGCTGTAAAAGCGCACGCATAGATGTATCGGGGTCGGTTACTTTCAGCTTTCTGATTTTCCAAAGCCGCTGACCTTTTATCGAATGTCCGAGTTCATCGGTCGGATACTGATGCGTTGAAACAAAGTCAACGGGCACATTTTCCTTTTTGCAAAAATCCAGAAATTCTGTCAGATGACTGCTTTTTGTTGTGGCAGGTCCGCCGACTTTAAGATTTTGGTTCACACTCTTTAACGCTCTGACCGTTTCGGCATACAGACGGTAATAATCCTTCATACTGCCTTTGAAAAAGCAAGAAAGATCGGGTTCGTTCCAGACCTCGAAAAACCAACTAGTCACTTCTTCTTCGCCGTATCGGTCAATCAGAAAACGTGCAAACGCCCGGATAAATTCCTGCCACTCTTTCATATTTTTCGGCATTGTGACGTTTCCCCTGTAATAGAAAACCGTCTTTTTTCCGCTTGCCAGAGCCGACGGCATAAAACCGAGCTCAACAAAAGGCTTCACACCGATTTCAAGCAGATTATCGTAGATTTTCGCAACCTGATAAAAGCTAAAAAGCTTTGTGCGGTTTCGTGAGACACCGGGCAGATGGTCTGACAGTCTTTGACAAACGTTCATATCGTCATTGAAAATTCCGTGAAAACGAACACGCTCAATCCCTAGCTCGTCATGAACGGTTTTAAGCTGCCTCATATAGTCGGTACGGTGAGCCAGAGCGGCATGCCCGCTCCCGATGCAAAACTGCCAGTGCTTGGAAACCTGACGTGTCTGACCTGTATAATCAAAGCTAAACGAAAATTGTTCCATTATCATTCTCCGATATATTCAACGGGGATTTTTTTATTGATGCTGTCCGACTGATTCGGAATCCAGTCCTTGCCGAGCGTCAGCTCGTCTTCGCTGTTTTTATGCACAACGATTTTTTCAAGCTTTGATGCCGTTGAAAAGAACGCATAGTCGCCGATACTTTCCACTGACGAGGGGATTTCCAATTCTTTGACGCTATTGCAATAGGAAAAGGCGTCCGTTCCAATCGTTTTTACGGTATCGGGCAAATCTATACTTTGCAGATTTTCGCATTTTAAAAACGCCTTGTTGCCGACACTTTCAAGACCGTCGTTGAATTTTACCGAATAAAGATTCGAGCACATATAAAATGCATTTTCTCTGATTGACACAACGCTTTCGGGCAAAACAACCGTACCGCCCGATGTAACCGCACCCGATTCATCGGTAACAATCGGTGTTTTTCCGTTCGGATAAAACAACAGCTCGGTTTTGTCCTTGTTATAAAGCACACCGTCAACCGATGTGAAATATGGATTGTCCTCGTTAACATTGATGCTTTCAAGTACCGGGCAGTTGGTCAGTGCCCAGACATCAATTGTTTTGATATTTTTGCCTAAGTTCAGCTCTTTGAGATAGGCCGAATTAGCAAGACTGAACGCCATCAAATCGGTTACGGGCTTGTCGCCGTAGGTGTCGGGAACGTCAAACACGGTCTGGGTGGAAGTGCTTTTATAACGATAAAGTCCGCAGCCGTCTTCGGTGTCCTTGTAGGCGTCCCGGTTACTTGTAAAAGTATAAGTGCCGAAAGTGGTAAAGGATATTGCGATTGCAACAAAAAACGCAAGAAATACTATTATATTCTTTTTCTTTTTCATTTTCTTTCACCTCATTTTGGAATTACTGCACAGCCGTGTTTTCAGGTTCGGTACTGCTGTTTTCACCCTCATGAAGCCTTGCACGTTCCTGAAGTTCTTTGATAATCTCCTCGTGCCTTTGTTCGGTATAGTCATAGAAATGATAAGGAATCGCCGATAAAAGACCCGTGACGGCGGTCGCAACAATCGTAATGATAAACACCTTGTTTCGGATAACCGGATCATAAAGAATATTCCAGTCCGAGGTAAAGCCGTTCAGTTCATAAAGATACGGAATCAAAAGAGCAGATGCCGTCGTAATCGGAGCGGAAAGATAGGCGAAAATGCCCATACAGCCGTCAAGACGCTCACCCGAAATATACTGCTGATAGTCCCATATATCGGCAGTCATCGAGTTTGACACGATGCCGACAACGGAGGTAAGCATCGTCGAGATATACGTTGATATAATGATAATGACAAAGCTGTCAAGATATACCCCTGCGATTGAAAGAAACGAACACAAAATAGTGACGTATTTACAAAACAGCATCAGCCTTTTTTTGCCGAACTTTTTAATCAGCCAAGGTGCAAGAAGCATACCCGGCGTCCATGCCGTGCCGAGAATCGTTGCCATAATACCGAGTACCCAATCCTGACGAAGCGAATAAATAATCAGCATATTGACAATATTGATTGCGCCGGCGGAAAATGTGCCGATCCAGCCGGAAAGATTTGAAATCCAAAGGTATTTATTGCGAAGAACCTCATGAAAGCCGTGCTTCATATCAACCTGAGGCTTGTGTGACTGTTCCTGAACAACTCTGTCTTTGATGCCGAACACCAAAAACAGCGCAAGCGGAGCCACAACGATTATTACTCCGGGAATCGCATAACGATAGGCTTTAATGTCTGTCAGACCGCCCAATTTTGCCGCAAGAACGGGAAAGACAATGTTGTATATAGAGGGAAGCAAGCTATAAAGAAAAGAGCCGATTGACATAATTCTTGTGCGCTCGTTTGTGTTCGGAGAAATGACGTTCTGAATATTGTTGATCTGTCCGAAGCACGTGCCGAAACAGGTCCAGAACGAAAAGAACAGCTGCATAACCCAGAACTTATTATGATATTCAAGGGTGTTGTAAGGAAACCAGACAAGAAGTATCAAACTTGCAATATAAGGCAAAATTCCCGCAAGAATCCAGCTGCGGTATTTTCCGAATTTCGGCGACAGCTTCTTTAATACAAAGATGTTCCAATAAGTCGTGAACACCTGAATCAGAAATTTTGAGCCGACAACCTGCGGCAAAGCAGGCATAAATCCTTCAAAATATTTCTGCGGGACAAAGAAACACAAAACACCGACAATCAGGAAAGCAAGATTTGCCCAATTGATAAGGCGCATCGTCTTTTTCGGCGGTGTACCGAGGTTATCGGTGATAATCATGTTGATCGGTGAAAACAGATAGCCC
>JBJEOJ010000030.1:0-18093 GCA_051880655.1 Acutalibacteraceae bacterium
GTTTGTCGGCAGTGAAAAGAATCGCCTTGCCGTTTTTGATCACAAACGAGCAATGCATAACCGCCGCATCAAAAGAAAGCAGAATATTCGGAAAATCGAGCGCATCAAGCACCATTGTGTCCCAGATTTTGTCATCTTCAAAGCAGATATAGAGCCTGAAGCAGTTCTTTTCTTCAGCAAGACAGGAATAATAAACATATTCTTTTTTTGACGCATCAAAATAGGAACAATAAGTATATCTGATCGAATCGTTTTCAAAAACACACTGCCTTGAGGACTTAAAAACACACTTGCCGCTTTGCTTCGGCAGTTCTTTTGTCAAAATAATTCTGACATCAATATCGCTTTTTGTTTTCGTGCAGGAAAATTTAAAAAGCATTCCGCTTTTCTGAATCGGTTTTTCACTTTCAATTTTAAGCGTTACTCCTGCAATATTATAATAATCAACCGGCATATTCAACGAACACCACTTTACAAGTTTCTTTTTTGAAGTGATTTGCAGGAATCTGCCTTAACTCACCGGCTTTCAGACCGCTGTTTGTGCTTGCACGATAGGTTATTCCTCCGAACCAATCATCACCGTCTGAAATTTTATAATAGATATAAATATTTCCGTCTATATCTTTGCCCGATATATTTTTGACATTCATCAGTCCGTCCATAACCGTAATTTCAAGTTCATTCGGATGAACGGTGGGCTCAAAACCGAATTCAACGCTTTTGTCAACGTTAACTGTTTCAATTTTATCATTCACAAACGGCTTACCGCTTTTTTCAAGAACGGTAACTGCGCTGTTATCAAACAGTGTTGTCACCTCAAAATTATAATCCTCACCGCCGATATTCAGCGTAAGCGTTACATACTGAAAATGTTTTCCGGTTGTATTTTTGACCACAACGGCAAAAACATTTTTCTTTTCACTGTCGCTTCCGTTTTCAACAAACGGTCCGTCATATGATTTTATTTCTGCAATCTCACAGCCGTTTGAAAGCTCATAAGGCAAAGAGAGCGAACTTTGTGTCGTAACTGCTGAAACATCTATGCTGTTTGACATATCTTTATTCTTTTCATTTCCTGCCAGTTTAACTGCCGCAAAAACTGCTGTAATCAAAACAGCAACAGCCAAAACTATCATCAAAATCTTTTTCTTCATTCCGGCCTCCTTAAAGTCAAGGTCTGCCGTCCTATACGGACAAGCAGACCTTTAAATTATGACTCAAAAACATTGTTGTCCGCAATGGGAACATGATAACAGATATAGTCTGTTCCTCCCGGAGGAGTTGCTTCACAATTTATAGCTTCTGTCAAAAGCGTCATACCCCACTGAGGATAATAAATCACACACCCATTCGGCGCCTGCTGCGAAAGCATCGCACATCCGGCAGAAATATCTGTTGAAAGGCGAAAGCTTTCGAAACTGATTTCAGGTTTCAAATACTTCTTTTTCAAAACAATTTCCTCCATATTGCGATTAGCTTTTGTATGATTTCGATAAGCTTTTCAACTATATTAAGCTTTTTAACCGTGAGTGTCTGAGTAACAGCTTCGGAAGTGTCATTTTCTGCATCGAAACAAATAACATTACAGGTCAACTCGCCGACATTTTCTGCCTTGAAGCTGTAAGTCCAGGTTTTTGTTCCCTGCTTATAAGACATGCTCTCATCATATACCGTTTCACAGTCTGTAACGTTGACCCCGTCAACCGTAACTGCCGTGACGTCAAGGTCAGTCGTAATTTTTAATACTGCGGTCTGATTTTGCTTTATGCTTGAGCTTTCCCATTCAATGCTTTGAATTCTTTCGGAAACCGGAAGCTTTTCAATCTTTAATACCGGTGATTCAATAGGCTCACTTTCAGTTCCCTCTTCGTTTGAAAGAACAACCGAGCAAACCTTTTCGCCGTAGCGTTCGGCATTAAGGCTTAACGTCCACAGCTTTTGTCCGTTTTCATCAATTTTGCAGTCGGTAACACTTTCGCCGTCAACTGTAACAGCCGTTACATCAAGATCGGTTCTGATTTTGAGAACTGCGGTATCAAACTGCTTAACGCCGCTGTTTTCCCATTCGACCGAAACATTTTCGGGTTCAAAAACTTCATCTGCCGTTTCATCGGAAAGCGCAAAGGAGCGAAGTGCCATAAGTGCCATTCTCGGCGTTGCGCTTGTTACGGCAAGAGCAAGTCCGTCTGCCTGCGAAGTGCTTTCGGGTTCGGAATATGTCCATTTGAAGTTTGTCAGCGAAATCAAGCTGTCTGAATTGTTTATGATTATTATCGGATATTTTGTTTTATAAATACCCTGCTCTTTCAAAGCTTCGTCCCAGACCACAAAGGAAGTCAGTCTTCTGAACATTTCATGTCCGCCGTAAACCGAAACCGTTGTCGGTGTTGTATAGTTTGAGTTCATGCAAAGCAACGTGCCTGCCGAATCTCCTGCAACAACTTTCACTCCGAGCTGAAGACTTCCGGGCTCAATCGCTCTGTCGGAGGTTACATGGAATGCAATCGCCTGTCCCTTTGCAAGATAAAGCTCGTTGTTCGGACCGCTTTCAAGATATTTGTCGCTTATTCCGGTATTGTCAAGTGAAGAAATACCGTCGATGAATACCGAGCCTTTGGTGTACTGACTTTCATCAAGGTCATATACGGAATCATAGAAAGTTTCCGCCGAAATAACGGTGTCTCTGATTTCCATATACTGCGGGATATATTCCTTATCCTTGATATAGGCCTCTCCGACAACCGAGTCAGGATCGGGTGCGGTTCCGGCCGGGTCATAGATGCGAACAGAATCTATATAGACCTTGTAAGCGTTATAATTTTCTCCGGTCTTGTCATAATTCATATCGAACGCCCAGCCGTATTTCGGCGTTATGACAACCTTATATGTTCCGTAGTCAAAATCTCTCGCTCTGATAACGGGCACCTGATAAAGTCCGTCTGTTGAGGTGGGGTTCGGAACGAACTGACCTTGCTCATCATCATAGCTGTAACCGTAATAGGTCTGAACAATATAGTTCTTAATACGCTTTCCGCTTGAATTATAAACAGCAACAAGCATTGCGCCTGTGTCGGCGTTTGTGACAGAGAACAAATCAAAGCCTGTTCCGCAGAAAGTGAACTCTGCCGTCGGCTCTTTGCCGAGCGAAGCTTCATCAACAACAACGCTCTTTGCGCTGCCTAAGCTGTAAGTTGAAACGCTGTCGGCATAGGCATCGTCGCGGCCGTAAACATTGTTTGCGTCATATTGTGAAAGACTGAATGTTCCCGGTCTGTCTTCTGCCTGGAACTTGTCGGTATAAGTTGTTCCCTCGGTTTGCCATTCATAACCGGGGCTGTCGTTAAAGGTTATGAATGAATCTTCATAATAAATGTTTGTTGCGGGAATAACCGTGACCGTTGTGTAAAAATATGTTCCCGAAGAAGTCTTGAATTCATAATAGAAAACTTCTTCATCGCTCATTGTCATATTTGTCGGCTGATAAATAATCTGCTTATCGGAAACCGAAGCTTCGCCGTTTTCAAGTGTCAGCTTATCGGACGCATCAAGAAGCTTGCTTTCGGTGTAGCCCGTGTTGTTAAGCACAGTGTCATCTGCAATTTGTGTTCCGATTGCGTTTATCGTTCCGTTTTTGATCAGATCGTTTGCAAGAACGCTGATTTTAACCGGAAGACCGTAGTCAATAACAACCGAATCCGGAATGATTCCGGTCTGATACAAAACCGCAAAGGCAACGTTTGTATTTGTATATTCCGAAGCGTTTGGTACAATTCCGCTTTGATTATACTTGGTGGTTCCGTCATAATAATATGTCGTAACAACCGATTTGCCCTCATCAATAATTTCCGCTTCGCTTGCATTGTCTCCGCTTGAAACTCTGACGTTATATTGAGCGTCCGGGTTAAACAAAGTATAGCCCTCGGGAATTTTTTCGCTTGCAATCAGTTCAATTGCCGAAAGCTCACCGCTTGAGTTGAGAAGAACAGTTTCCGTCTGTTTGTTGCCGACAAGAACTCTTTCTTCAAACGGTACGACAACACCCTCGCTGTTAACCGGCTGACCGTTTTCGTTAACAAGATAAAATTCATAGTTAACGGCGGCTTCTTTCCAGCCGAGAGACGGAACCGGGAAGGTCTGCTGACAAACATTATCAAGATAGTTATGATAATCAAGAACGGCATATTCGTTGGTGTCATAAGTTCCCGCCGCACGTTCACCCTCGGCAGAGCCCTCAAGATATGCATAATATCTGAGCGTTACTTCATCTCTGTCAATGTCTCCGATGTTCCATTTGAACTCTTCATTCAAAACATCATAGGTAACATATTTACCGACAATCTTATTGGAGCTTACATCATAAATATTTGTTGCGCCCGAATCAATCTTATCGGAATATGCCGCCGTGAGTGCTCCCGACGAATTGGTTTCAAAGGTGATTTTTTCAATTGAGGTATATTCATTTCTGCTGCCGTCGCTGTTGAGCGTCCATGAACCGACTTCGATATAAGGTGCCGGATCAAGGTTGATTGTTGCCATCGAGTTTCCGAGTGTGAAGCTTTGCGCAAACTGCAGGTTATAATTTTCACCCATCTTATCGGTTACAACGGCTTCATTTGCAGCATAAAGAATACTTTCAAGAATCTGGTCATATGCTTCCTGAAGATTGGATTCGGCATGATAGAAGTTATCTGCGCTGGAAGCAACTCTTTGAAGAACTCCGGTTGCAAGACTGGTTGCGGCATCGCTCGAGTAACCGATGGAGAAAACAGTTGCACCAAGTCCTTTTCTGTATGGGTCATAATATGAAACCGAAGGCAACTCAACATCAGAGCCTAAAGGCGCCTTGATTGCTTCTGCCAACCAGTTGTTACCGTCGGTGTTAAAGTAGTTTGCAACCGGATATGTGTCCGGATCGGCAAGATAAGTCGCAAGCACCGTATTGGTTTCATCACCGGTAAGCCATGCCGCATATGCTCCGTCAGGATCGTTCGTACCATACTGAATTACAAGTCGGTTAAATGCATACGGTTCGCCATCTGACATAAAGATAACATACTTTTTCTTGTTGGCATTCGGATCGTTTTGGGAAGCTTCAAGAATCTGATAGCATTGTTCAAGTCCGTCATCGTAGTTTGTTCCGGCAATATCGTTATATTGCAGTGAATCAATCTGAGAAATCATCTGTTCGGCGTCATCAATGGTAACAAAAGCACCAGCCGCTGTTCCGTCACCGGTAATTATACGGTTTTCCGAACCGGAGGTATTATAGTTATCACTCGCAGAATCAAGACTGCCGTAATCATTAACATATTTATCAAAGGTAACGATTGCAATTCGGTTTTTCTCGTTTTTGTTGACAAGCTGAAGTGCAAAATCTCTTGTGTCCGCAATTGCATTTGTCAGTCTGTTGTTGCTGTTCATTGAAGATGAATGGTCAAATACGATAACAACGTCAACCGGCTGCGTCATCGGAACGCCGGTAACGCCAAGTTCAACTTCCGTTACACCGGAGGTCTGGAAATTATATCCTCCCGCCGTGCCCGAAGCGGTTTTGCCGATTCTGACCGAGCCCTCATGCGGATATTCGGGATAATCCTCTGTCGGAGAGGTATATGATTCGGGATTCGGACTCAAGGTTGTTCTGACGCTCATCGTCACGGTCTCGCCCGCCGCATTCGTTCCGGTAACAGTCATTGTGATGGTAGCGAAGCCTTCAAGACCCGTATAAGTTACAAGACCTTCATTATCAATTGAAGCAACATTGGTGTTGTCGGATTCCCATGTGACGGTTGTGTTTTCAAGACCGACAACATAAGAAAGCAATCTTTCTGTCATTCCCGGATAAACATCATAGCGGTTCTGAAGAACATTTGTAATATCTTTGTTTCCGCCGTAGGCATCAATACGGATCTGAGCCTTAACATTGGTAAACTCACTGCCGTCCGACTGTTTATAGATATACACGGGAGACGGGGCGGTAGAAAGACGATAGCTTGAACCGTCGCTGTTTGGCGACATATAGTTTTCACTTGATATAGACTGAGCCGAATAAGGATTCATCTTTGTTGTATTATAGGAAATACGGTAAGCCGAATCACTGTATTCGGTAAGCGTATCGGAAACAGTAACGCTTCTGACACCGCCGGAGTTGTTAAGAACAAGATACTGTCCCGTCTGAATGCTCTTGAAATAATACTGACCGTCGGTATCGGTTGCTATACATTCCCAACCGACACTTTTGTCGGAACAATCAAAATACGTACCGTAAGCGCTGTCATAAAAATCTTCAACGTTATCATAAAGACGTTTTTCACTTGAAGAATAATCATAAGGCCAGCAGTTCATAATATGATGATTTCCAACAGCATTACTGTGTGAAAAAGCATAAATCTGACCAGGTTCAAAGTGGTCTGTTAACACGTAACGGTATGTTCCTTCCGGAATTCCGTTTATTGAGTTTTCAATAACTTTTAATGTGGTTGTTGCCGTTGCAGAAGGATATGTTCCGTCTTCCGAAGCCTTGTTTGAGGTTGCGGTAAGGGTAATAACCGTTTCTCCGCCTGCACCGGTGTATGTTACAACACCGTTTTCGTCAATCGTTGCAACATCGGGATTGCTGCTTTCCCATGTGTAAGTAATATCTTCCGTATCAAAGTTTACGGGTCTCGGAAGAAGCGTTTCCGTCTGCCATTTGCAGACATCGTTTCTTTCGGCAACAGTTCCGTCAATATTCTGATACATGGAACGGATATGAACCGCCTGTTCAAGAATCGTTTCTTCAAACAGGTAAACGCCTGAGCTTTCACCGTCATCTGCATTACCGCCGCGGAAGTTTCCGTCACCGCTGTAACGGATTACAACATTCGTGCCTGAAGAATTTGCATCAAGACCGCTGACCTTTCCTGATGAATCAACCGTAAAATAAAACGGATCGGAATCGGAAGAGGATACTGCGTCCGCAGTTGCAAGAGTCGCATATCCGCCTGAAACATAAGTCAAAGAAAGATATTGTGCGCTTTCCTCATTCTGAAGAGTAACATAGCCGTCCGTGCCGGAAGCTGCCGCAGTCCAGATGCCTGCTCCGCCGTCTGTAACAGGAATTTCGATGAAAACGCCGTTGTCGGATTCATCAGGCTGAATAACCGCATAGGTTCTTCCGAGTCTCGTTGAGCTGCTTGCCGGAGTATTGTTCATGTAATAGGAAGCGCCGACTGAGGAACTGTTGACAATAATATAATTCTTACCCGGAGTAAATGAGGTGACAGGTTTGAAAACTCTGCAAGGTTCTTTTGATGTCGTTGCAACAAATGTTGTTGTTTTGACAACTTCTGCACCTGATTCATCGGTAACACGATAGGTAATATCAACCGTGCCTTCTTTGCCGGTAAAGCTTACTTTTCCGTTTTCAACGGTTGCAATCGTTTCATCGCTTGAAATCCACTGCTGTGTGATACCGCTTCCGAAATTGAAGTAAGCACCGTTAAGAGTTACAGACGAAGTGTCAGTGACGCTATATATTGTCTGTGTCTTTCCGTCAACAGCAACACCGCCGGATTTAAGAGTTGTATAAGGTTCGGTCTGAACAAGCTCATAAATATAGTTTGCAGGCGTTGTTGTCTGTTCGGATCTATATCCGCCCTCACCGCTGACCTGCGGACCGTAGCCTCGGTCGTTATAAATTGAGTTTCCGTTAACTGTCCAGTAAATTCCGTCATCTGAAGCGGAATCAAGCAAAGTGATTCCGGTTGAAGCGGCACGGAGAATTTTACCGCTGTTTTCACTGACAAGCATAATCTGACCGCTTCCGTCATCGCTTGCAGTCCAGAGAGCCGTTTCATCTTCAATGATGATCGTCATCTCACCGTTCACTTCTTCAACGGCATCTGTAATATAATTCAGTCTGTTGGGCATCCAGTTTCCGTCAAGATAAAGCACACTGTCTGTCATAATATCGGCAGCACCGACCGCATTGGTGTCGGCGATAATATATGTCTTGCCATCTTCAAGTGTATCGGTAAGCTTAAAGGTATAAATCGGCTTCTGACCGCGACTGATAACGAATTTTGCGCTCTTGGTGAGTGTTGTTGTGCCGTCCGTCACCGTATAGCTGATGGTGGTTTCACCGCTGTCAAGAAAAGTGACAACACCGTTATCAACGGAAGCAACAGAATCATCCGAGCTTGACCATGTGACCGTTACATTTGAAGATTGTTCACCGAAACCGGAGAATGAAGCACCGAGAGCAATCGTATCGCCCGGCGTGATTTCATAATATTTATAGGTGTTTCCGTCGGCGTCAATTCCTCCCTTGGTAAAAGTGGAAGCCGGGGAATACTCAAGAGGAATAACCGTCGTCTGTTCCTCATAGACAGCATCGGTATGGTTGGCTGTTTCTTCGTAGAAATAGAGGTTTCCGCTTGTTGAAGAAACAAGCTTATATGTCGAACTGTCGATGTAATAACTTCTATTGGGATTATATAAATTATTTGAAACATATTGCAATGCATTTTCTGCACTGGTGCCGTTATTAAAACTAAGTCTGTTATTACTTCTAATTCGCAGATTCTTATTGTTGCCTGAAATAGAGGTATTGGTAAGAGTAAAAGCATTCGTTGCATTTGAATTGGTAGCCAAAGTCCAAAGTGCGCTTGCCGAGGGATTCTCAATATAAGTTGTATCACCATCAACAACAACCGTAACACTCACCGCACTAAGCGTATTGCTTGATACAGTATTGCCGAAAGCGTTGGTTGTCCCGGCTGTATTGCTTGAAGCGATAACATACTTCTTACCTGTGTCAGCCGTCGGAGTATCAACAAGATTATATGTTGTCCAATCTCGGGCCTCCTGAACCAGAACAAGCTCCGTTGTCGTCTGCGACCCGCTTACCGTCACTTCATAGCTGTCGGAAACAGTTGTTCCGTCCTCATCGGTAACAGTGAGTGTAATTGTGGAAGTACCGGGAGCGGCATAAATCAGCTGTGCGCTTTTGTTTGTTCCCGAAATTTTAACAGCATCGCTGTTGCTTGATGTCCAAGTGTAGGTCGGATTCGTGAAATTGAGCACTTTTGCAGTTACGGTGTCGCCGTCACCCTGTGTAACGGTTGTGTTGCCGCTGATGCTGACATAAGGCGTGGTGACTTTCGGATTGATAAGATCAATTGTTTCGGTGGTATAAAGACCTGTTGCCGAATATCTTGAAATTTCAATCGTTGTCGGGCAAAGCTCGAAAACCCCGGCCGTCAGAACATTTGTTGATGTGCCGCTGTTAGTGTTGCCTGAATAGCCGACATAACCGCAGTTCATATAGGTAAAATTAATCGTTTCATCAGTATAACCCGTTGCGCCCTGAGAATCCGTGTCGGGAATCGGCACACGCATTGTTTCGCCCCTTGCGATATAGTTGACCGAACCGCCGATATAATCGTCATAGTCGCTCGAATGGTTGTGACCGAACAAAGATATAATGTCAAGTGACTGTCCCATTTCGTTAAGTACGTCAACAATATATTTTGAATATAGGTTATCACCGTATTCACTTCGGTAAGAATGATGGAACGGAACGTGAGTGATGACAAAAACAGGACGTGTGTCACCGGTTGCAATCATTTCACTGAGATTTTGGCGGATGTCCTCGGCACGGGCTTTGACAACAGTGTCATATCCGCTTCTGCCGCTCTGACTGGTTTTGAAGTCGTCCTCATTGATGGAATAGACAACAAAATTTTCAAACTCATGAAAGCCCGACGGTGTCAGAAGCTCATGAGCATCGTCATGGTTACCCTGAACAATAATAAACTTATCATCGGTCATTCCGGGATAAATTGTTCTTGTGTCGTCCATAACTTTCTGAACATCGGTTGCCGTTCCGGTATTGCCGTTATAGTCACCGCCGCAAAGGATTCCGTCCGGCGTCTCGGTATACCCCGCCGCCACAATCTGCTGAAGTATCTGAAGATAGTTTACGGTAATATCACTGCTTTGAAAGTCCGAAGCGGAAATCACCGTTGCATATGCGTCACTTTGAACCGCACCGGCAGACAAAGTGAACACACCCGTCGGAATGACGGAAAACGCCATTAAGGCAACAAGAAACAAAGACACAATCTTTTTCATTTTCATAATCTCTAAGCCTCCAACGTCCGTAATTTAAGATAAATATAATAGGCGAATTTCTTTTAAATTGCGTCAATTTACATAAAAAAGCCGATAGTTCGACAATTTTCCTCTTATCATTTATTATAGGACCAATGCAACAAAAAAATAATTTTATTTAAGAATAACTTAATTTTTTTGTTAAATTCTAATGTTTGAACAAATGAAATGACTTAATGTTAATATTTCCTGTTCAAAATAACCAATAGCAATAATAATCAGTGAAATATTTTGAACAATTTCTTCGTTTTATCAACAAAAACAAGCCGTAAAATGACTGAAAATATTCAAAAATTAAAACACAATGTCATACAATAATAATATTATCCCGCAAAGGACAACAAAAGGACAACAAAACACATGCTTTTGACTGCTTTTTTTGACTTTTTTTAAAATAAAATCAAAGCCAACATAAAAGCGTTAAAACAGTTTTCACACGACTTGTTTTTCATCAGATATAAAGCTATAAAAATACCGCATACTTATTTGTAAAAAAACATCACAAAAAGTATGCGGATAAAAAGGTGTGAATAAATTAATGAATTGAAACGTTATGTTTCGTAGAATTTTTCGGATTCAAAACAATTTAAATTTGAACTGCGGAAGCGGAATTTCCGACGACCTTCAATAAGCAAAATTTTCTTTTATTCTTATATTTTTATCAAAAGAAAACCATGCTCTGTTTGAAGAATCTGTACTTTCCTTTCATTTTTCTTTTCAGCGTCCGGAGTTCTGAAAAGCTCCGCCGCCGCAGTTCGTTTTTAAAACAGATTTATAAAAATCCGTTTTTTAACATTAATAAAATTCAAGCTTTTCGGCAACATATTAATTTACATTTGACGCCGGGCTTAATAATGAATCTTTCCGCAAACACATTTACGGTTGATTCTGAAAATCATCCAGAAAATGCGGATAAGCTTGTAAATAAAACCGACAAAGCCGCTTCTGTGGCAAGGACAGGCGCAGTTTTCCGTCAGGTCTTTACTGCAGCTGTCGCAAATTCCGTCGCCGTTTTTATCGTTATGACCGGTGGCTTTTATTACTTCGCCTTGCTTTAATACTTCACCGCAAACAGAGCAAATCACGTCTGCTTCCTTGCCGTCTTTGGTACAGCCCGGCGCAACTGCATTGTTTGCAGAAACTTTTTTATGTCCAAGCGCAGGAACAACTTCCTGCTTAACAAGAACTTCACCGCAGACTGAGCAATGTTTGCCCTCTGTCAGACCTGTTTGCTTGCAGGTTGCCGCAACTGCTTCATCTGTTACAACTGTGTGCGGAAGTTTTTCGGTTGTTTTTTCTTCTCTGCTGATTTCGTCACCGCAGACTGAGCAATATACAACCTCATCATATGAACCGTTTTCTTTGCAGGTTGCCGCAACTTCGTTTTCTCTGACGGCTTCGCCCGGTGTGTGTTCAAGCATTGAACCTGTGTCTGCCACTGTATTGGTTACATCACAGCGGTCACATTTTGCAGTTTTTGTTCCGTCCTGTGTGCACGTTGCATCGCCGTTTGAAACATAGTTTGTGAAGCTGTGTCCGAGAGCGGAAACAACTGTGTCTGTATATGTGTCGCCGCAAATCGAGCAGGTATGAGTGGTGTAGCCGTCCTCTTCGCAGGTCGGAGCTGTTACCGTGTCAACATAATCATGCGTGTGAGGCGGAATGTAATTATAATGAATGTTTGCGTTTATAAGATCATCATTGCCGTATTCAATGGAAACGCTTTGCCATTCTTCTTCTGTGCCTGTATAGTAAACATCTTTCAGGCTGTTGCAACTTTTAAAAGCATTATATTTGATATTTTTTACTGCTTTTGGAATTGTTATTGTTGTTAAGCCGGTACAGCAAAGAAATGTATTAGAATGTATTTCTGTTACACTGTCCGGAATGGTTAAGCTTGTCAAATTCTTGCAATATCCAAAAGCATAATCGCCTATACTTGTAACACTATTTGGAATGTTTATGTTTGTTAAGTCGTTGCAATTATAAAATGCATCATTGCCTATACTTGTAACACTATTTGGAATTGTTATACTTGTTAATCTGTAGCATAGTGCAAACATATCTTCACTTATGCTTGTTAAACTATCCGGTATTACAGCATTTTTTAATTTTCTGCAGACACGAAACGCAGCTATGCCAATGCTTTTTACAGAATCAGGAATTATTATGCTTGTTAAAATTTCGCAACCAGAAAAGGCACCTGCGTCAATAATTCTCACATTGTTTGAAACAACATATTCTATGTCATTTTTTCCTCCCGGATAACGCAAAAGTTTTGTTTTATCTTTGTTAAATAAAACACCGTTTTCACTTGAAAAGGAATCATTGCCTTCAGCGACATTAATTGATTCAAGGCTACTGCATGCATCAAACACAGAATTTCCTATACTTGTTACACTGTCTGGGATTGTTATGACTTTTAAGTTGCAACACTCATAGAACGCACGATCTCCTATGGTTGTTACACTACCCGATATTGTAATTTTTCTTAAACTAGAGCAATTGTAAAACGCAGAACTACCTATGCTTGTTAAACTATCCGACATTGTTACATCCATTAAACGGAAGCACCTATAAAATGCCTCTTCACCAATACTTATTACACTATCCGGAATCACATATTCATTATCCGTTTTTCCTTCCGGATACCTTATAAGTTCTGTTTTGTCTTTATTAAATAAAACGCCATTTTCACTTGAATAGCAAGTGTTGCTTTCTGAAACATTAATTACTTCAAGCTTGTTGCAGTTTTTAAACGTATTACTGTAGATTTTTTTTAAATTGTCCGGTATCGTAACACTTATTATTTCCCCGCAATTACTGAAGGCATAATTCTCGATAATTTCAACATTATTTCCGATTGTTACATCTGTTAAACTTGTACAATTACTAAATGCGCTCCTACCTAAGCTTTCTACACTATCCGGAATGATTATGCTTGTTAAATTAGCACATTCATAAAACGCTGTATTTCCTATGCTTGTTACTCCATTTCCAATTGTTACATCTGTTAAACCGGTGCAATTACTAAATGCGCTCCTTCCTAAACTTTCTACACCATCCGGAATGGTTATGCTTGCTAAGCCTGTACAATAGCTAAAGGTATCTTCATCTATGCTTGTTACTCCGTTTCCAATTGTTACATTTGTTAAATCGGCGCAATTACTAAATGCGCTCCTACCTAAGATTTCTACACTATCCGGAATGGTTATGCTTGATAAACCTGTGCAATTATAAAATGTAGCATTTCCTATACTTGTTACACTGTTTCCGATTGTTACGGTAGTTAATCCTGTGCAATTTCTGAAGGCATAATCCCCGATACTTGTTATGCTGTCCGGTATCGTTACGCTCGTTATACCGGTGCAATTTTCAAATGCATAATAGCGAATACCCGTCACCGGATAACCGCCGAGAGTATCAGGTATAACAATATCACCGCTGATCGATGCATCGAAATCGGTTATTGTTGCCTCGCCGTTTGAAACGGTATAAGTATAATAACCTTCTGTATACGCAGTATCAGCCGCACTCGCATGAACTGTTGATATATCAAATACTTTTGACAAATCAACACCCGCAAGTCCGCCCAGCGGCACAGCCGTCAGCACCATCAGCACTGTCATGAAACAGGCAAGCAAGCGTTTTAATTTTGTTCTGATTTTCTTGTTACTTCCCATTTTTACTTTCCTCCGTAAAATAAATTTTTTCTCAGTCAAAAGACCGATTTGATAATAAAAAGATTACCACAATCAAAATAAGATTACAACCAAAAAGGAACGAACGGTCGTTGAAACGGAACGAACGGTCACTCACCGCAAAAAATGCCGTCCGTGTTTATACGGACAGCATGAAAAATTATGAAATTATAATAAAATATTATTTGTGATTTTTTTATTTTAATTTTTCCTTAAAAGTTTCATTCGGACATCAGCCGTAAATATATTGTTTTCACAGCTGAAAGTTACCGCACCTTTATAGTTCTTAACGGTTCTCTCAACATTTTTAATTCCGATACCGTGATATTTTTTGTTTTTCTTTGTTGTTTTCAAATTTATACTGTCACTCAAAGCAGGATTGGAAATGCTTAAAATAAAAAATCCGTTTATAACATCTGCTTCAATTTCAATTGTTTTTTTGCCCGAAAGCTTTTCACATGCTTCAACGGCATTATCAATCAGATTGGAAAGAATCGTGCAAAGATCTTCGTTTTTTATTCCGTCAGACGGAATGATTCCGGAAAAATTAATTTTAATTTCGCTTTTTGCCGCCGCAACAGCTTTGTTGTTCAGAATTGCGTCCGAAACAAAATTTCCTGTTTTGATTTTGTTAATTATACCGTTTATGTTGTCATTTACGGATTCAAGATATTCTCTGGCTTCATCAACCTTTCCGCTTTCAAGATATGCGTTGACAACAATCATATGATTTTTGTAATCATGCCGAAAGCGTCTGAGCTCTTCATCGCCGGTTACTGCTTTTTCCCCGAAATCCTTTTGAATTGCCATTTGTTTAAGTATATCATTTTGCTGATAAGCCATATAAAATATCTTAAACACAAGATATAAAACGCAGATGATAACTGCCGCCGAAGAAACAATATATAAAACATTATACCAGTCGGCGGAAATTCCGAATTCTTTATAATAACAGGTCAGTTCAAACAGCAAAAGCACGGCATATATCCATTTTGGAATCTCTTCAAATACTTTCGGCAAAAAGTTGATCTGTGATTTCTGCGCCGTAAATCTTAACAATATGCAAACAAGCGCAAAAACAATTGTGTTAAAAATGCACTCTCTGTAAAGAACGTCTCCGATATATTGGGAAAACAGAGAGTAGAACATATCAACAGTAAAAATATAAATAAACACAAGCCAGAAGCTTTTTGAAAGCTTTTTGTTATCCGTTAAAAGCTGTAAAGCAACATTATATATAACATTTGAAACAAAATCCATTATCGCCTTATAGTCAGCCGTATTTTTCATCAAAAACAATGCACCGAACAAAGCGTTGAACAAAACAGGAATAATAATAAATGATACTTTTAATTTTCCGGGTTTGATTTTATTCAGAAAAATAAAGCGCATAATCATAAGCAGACTGATTACAGCTGCGGCATCTTTGACAATATATGCAATTGCCGTAACCGTATTTATCATTCGCTCACACCCTTATTTAGCAAAGTATTTAAGATAATTCATATATTTTTTGTTGAAATCAGAAACATTGCGCCTGCTGATTTCAGCTTTTTCGCCGTTTATAAAATTAATTATGTTTCCGTCAATTCCGGAAATGTATTTCATATTAACAAGAAAGCATCTGTGCGTTCTGAAAAAGCTGTGGCTTTCCTCGCCGATTTCGGACTGATAATCCGATATTGATTTTGTAGACTTAAAAGACGCATTGTTTATTAGTCTGACAATTGAATATTTTCCGTCAGATTCAACATAAACAATGTCCTTTGAATTGACAACCATATTTTTTCTCGCCGTTGTAATTACAATATAGCACTTTTTCTCATATGAAGAAATGAAGCCTATTAATGCTTTTCTGATTTTGTCTTCGTCAATCGGTTTAAGAATATAGCGGAACGGTCTTACTTCAAAGCTTTCATATACATAATCATCATACGCCGTAACAAATATGATTGCCGATTCAATTTCCTGACGCCTCAGCTCTTTAGCCAGATCCAGTCCGTTTATATCCGGAAGCTGACAGTCAAGAAAAACCAAGTCATATATTTCTTTTGATTTTCTGAAATCTTTTCCGTTATAAAAGACATCTATGCTGAAATCAAAAACAGTGGATTTCATAAATTCTCTTATATAATCGACAAGCTTTTGAGCCGAGAGCTTATCATCTTCACAAACAGCAATTTTCATATCTTTTCCCTGCCTTTCAACATTATATCATAAGAAAATAAAAAAGTCATTATTTTTAAAAATATATCATTTTCAGATAAATTTTTCAACAAAAAAGGAACTAACGGTCGTTGAAACGGAACGAACGGTAATTTTAATTCTAAATTCCATTAATGTGACTTGAATTTAATTGTGAAAAATATTATAATATTTTATATTTTGTTGAAACGGAGGAATTTAAAATGGGAATGAATTTAAAAAAATCATTCAAACGAACATTTTTATTCTTATCGGTCGTTTTTATTGCTTTGTCAGTTTTCGCATTTGCCGGCTTTGCGGCAGATAAAACAGTTGTTTCAAGCGGCAACTGCGGTGAAACGACTTATGACGATGACGGAAACATAAGCGGATACAGCGACAATGCTACATGGACGCTTTATGACGACGGTGAGCTCGTAATAAGCGGAAGCGGTGAAATGGGAGATTTTGAGTGTAAAAATATTTTGCCGGAAGTTCCGTATGCATCTTATTCATACGATAGCAGCGGTGATCCTTCCGATAAAACAATCTCATCTGTTGTGATTGAAAACGGAATAACGAAAATCGGAACCTATGCTTTTTGCGGATTGTCCTCTCTGACGGAAATGGAAATTCCGGACGGAGTTGAAACCATCTCTGACTATTCATTCGAATATTGCAAAAATTTAAAAAGTATAACATTTTCAAATGCTGTGAAAAAGATTGGTTCTTATGCATTCAGATCTTGTGAAAGCTTAACAAATGTTGAAATTCCAAGCAACGTTACAAGTATAGGTTCCTATGCATTTCTTCTTTGTAAATCTTTAACGAGAGTGGAAATTCCGGCAAGCATGCTTTCCATCGGAAACCGTGCTTTTGAATCCTGTTCAATGCTTACCGAAATCAATGTTGATTCAAACAATACAAAATATGAAAGTGAAAACGGGGTTTTGTTTAATAAAGGTAAAACAACGATTATCACCTATCCGGCAGGAAAAACAGACACAGAATATCTGATTCCGGACAGCGTAACAAAAATTGGAGCTTATGCGTTTTATAAGTGTATCAACTTGGAAAAAATGAACATTACGAACAGTGTCAGTGTGATAGACAGTTGCGCATTTGAAATGTGCAGCAACCTGAATAACATAACACTTGCGAATAGTGTTAACGAGATTCGATCATTTGCTTTCAGTGGCTGCAACAGCTTAACAAGCATAACAATACCATACAGTGTAACAAACATAGATTACTGGGCTTTCCGTAAGTGTATTAATCTTAATGAAATAAATGTTGATCCTCAAAGCAAAACATTTGAAAGTGAAAACGGGATTTTATTCAGCAAAGGAAAAACAACAATATTAAAATATCCCGAGGGTAAGACAGATGAAGAATATGTTATTCCGGACAGTGTTACAAAAATCGGCTTTTGTGCGTTTGAGTATTGCCGTTATTTAAAGGATCTGACAATATCGGAAAATGTAACATCCATGAGTTCCTGGCCATTCCGGTATTGCAGTGTTCTGACAAATGTAACAATAAAAGGAGCAATAACATATATCAACGATCACAGTTTCTATACATGTAAAAACTTAACTACCGTAACAATTCCCAACACAGTAACAGACATCAAATACGATGCTTTTGGAAGTTGCAGCAGCCTGAAAGATGTTTACTACACAGGAACACAAGAACAGTGGCAAAGCATTTCTATTGAAATCGGCAACGAATATTTACAAAACGCAAACATTCACACAATATCAGAACCTGAAACAAACAAAACGATTGATTTTAAAAACCAAAACGGCATCATGACGGTTTACGGTTCAGGCGAAATGCCCGCTTGCGATGAAAACACATGGCATTATTGGGATCAAAGCAAGGACGATGTCACAACCCTTATAATTGACGGCATAAGCTCAATCGGTTCAAACTCATTTTGTGATTTTCCGTCTCTTATCAATGTTATCGTCATTTCCGACAGCATTACCATTGAGACGAATGCGTTTGTGAACTGTCCGAAGCTTGAAAATGTAATCATTTTTGGAAACAG
>JBJEOJ010000031.1:0-18071 GCA_051880655.1 Acutalibacteraceae bacterium
AGCGTTCAAAAGGTCTTGGCGAAAATGAAGCCGAAATGATGAACCTGACAACCATGAATCCGGCAACAAGGCGGCTTATCAAAATTGAACCGTCGGATATGGAAGAAACCGCAGAAAAATTTGATCTTCTGCTCGGAGATAATCTTTCGGGCAGAAAGGACTATATTGCCAATTTCGGTCATCTTTATATTGACATGACCGATGTAAGCTGAAAAAGCGGGGTGAAAAAATGGCAAAAAAAAGAAAATCATCGGACAAGCCCGTTGACGGCAGTGATATTCTCAAAAACACTCACATTGCAGACGCCGGTGAAGTCATTGAACAGCAGATTACCGATACGCTCGAAATCAACTATATGCCTTATGCAATGAGCGTTATTCTTTCGCGAGCAATTCCCGAAATTGACGGCTTCAAGCCCTCGCACCGAAAGCTGCTTTATACGATGTATAAAATGAATCTTTTGGGTTCCACACGAACCAAATCGGCAAACATTGTCGGACAGACAATGCGTCTGAATCCTCACGGCGATGCTTCAATTTATGAAACCATGGTTCGTCTTTCAAGAGGCAACGAAGCGCTTCTGAATCCGTTTGTTGATTCAAAAGGTAACTTCGGTAAGGCGTATTCTCGTGATATGCACTATGCCGCGGCAAGATATACCGAAGCAAAGCTTGAGCCGATCTGTAACGAACTTTTCAGAGATATTGACAAAAATACAACCGATTTTGTTGATAACTATGACAGCACCATGAAAGAGCCGACGCTCCTTCCGGTCACGTTCCCGTCCATTCTTGCAAATGTCAGCCTGGGAATTGCGGTCGGTATGGCAAGCTCAATTTGCTCGTTTAACCTCAAAGAGCTTTGCGAAACAACCATTGAACTGATTAAAGATCAGGATTATAACATCATCGAAACTCTTCCTGCTCCCGATTTTGTCGGCGGCGGCATTATCCTTTATGATAAGGCGGCTATGCAGGAAATCTATAACACCGGAAGAGGCAGCATAAAGGTCAGAGCAAAATATAGTTATGACAAGTCCTTTAACTGCATTGATATTTCCGAAATTCCGCCCACAACAACTGCGGAAGCGATTATTGATAAAATTATTGAACGAATCAAAGCAGGCTCGCTTCGTGAAATCAGCGATATTCGTGACGAAACCGACAAAAGCGGTCTGAAAATCACAATTGATTTAAAGCGCGGTGTTGACCCGGACAAGCTGATGCAAAAGCTTTATAAAACAACGCCGCTTGAAGACAGCTTTTCGTGCAATTTCAATGTGCTCATTGACGGCTATCCGAAAGTTCTCGGTGTGCGTGATCTGCTCATTGAATGGATACGCTTCAGAGGAAAATGCGTTTTTCGCAGAATCAGCTTTGATTTAAACAAAGCGAAAGAAAGACTGCATCTTCTCAAAGGTCTTGCAAAAATTCTTCTTGATATTGACAAGGCAATTTCCATTATCAGAAACACCGAAGAGGAAAGCGAAGTAATCCCGAACTTAATGGCAGGCTTCGGAATTGATGAAATTCAGGCTGAATATGTTGCGGAAATCAAGCTTCGCCACCTTAACAGAGAATATATTCTCAAAAGATTAAAAGACATTGAAAACCTGACAAACTCAATTGCCGACATGGAAGATACTCTTTCAAGCAAGGCAAAACTCAGAAAAGTTATCATTGAAGAACTCAAACAGGTAATCAAGAAATATTCGACAGAAAGAAAATCTGAAATTCTTGATGTTTCCTACTTTGAACAGTCCGAAGTTGTTGAAGAAGTTCCGGATTATCCCGTTACACTGTTCTTTACAAAAGAGGGTTATTTCAAAAAAATTACGCCTCAGTCGCTTCGAATGAGCGGCGAACATAAGCTTAAAGAAAACGATTATATCACTCAGACGATTGAAAGCTCAAACGCAAAACAGCTTTTGTTCTTCTCGGATAAGTGTCAGGTTTATAAAACCGTTGCAGACAGCTTCTCCGACACCAAAACGAGCGTATTAGGCGATTTCATACCCGCAAAGCTCGGCATGGACGAGGGCGAAAACGCCGTTTATGTTTGTGAGCTTGAAAACGACAGCAAGGGCTTTATGCTGTTCTTCTTTGAAAACGGAAAGGTTGCAAAGGTTTCGCTTTCTTCCTATGTTACAAAGACGAACCGAAAGAAGCTGATCAAGGCATACAGTGACAAATCACCGCTTGCGGCCATCATGAAGCTTGATGAGGACACTGATTTGGTAATTGAAACAACAGGCGGAAGAAACCTTTTGTTTAATACCTCTCTGGTTTCCGTCAAAGCGATGAAAGACACGCAGGGCGTTGCCTGCATCACGTTGAAAAGAAATAATCACATTTCTCTTGTCCGTCCTTATAAAGAGGGTGAATATGTAAGACCTGCAAGATACAGGGCAAAATCCCTGCCGTCAACAGGTGCAATTCTCAGCACGGAGGACGCTGCGCTTAAGACCAACATGACCTTTGAGGGCTTTTGATATTTCTTTTGTCTGAATGGCTGTTTCTTCACTGAAAAACAGCAGCAAGTTAAAATGATAACCGACCGGTTTTGCAAAACTGTTTGCGTCCGGTCGGTTTTGTGCGCATTATTTATATTTAAGGCTCTGCTCAACAGCCATTTCGTCACAGCGTTCGTTTTCCTTGTGACCTGCATGACCTTTGATCCATTCAATTTTAACCTCATGCTTGTCAATCAGAGAAAGAAGTTCCTCCCACAGTTCGGGGTTCAGTGCCGGCTTTTTGTCTTTTTTTCGCCAGCCGTTTGCTTTCCATGACTTTGCCCAGCCGAGATTGATGCCGTTTGCAACATACTGCGAATCGGTGATAACGGTTACCTTACAGCTTTCTTTGAGAGCTTTCAGCCCCTCAATCACGGCGGTAAGCTCCATGCGGTTGTTGGTTGTCTGCGCTTCGCCGCCGCAAAGCTCTTTCCTTTTGCCTTTATAATCAAGAATAGTGCCCCAACCGCCTGCACCCGGATTTCCGCTGCAAGCGCCGTCGGTATAGATCGTAACTTCTTTCATGCTGTTCTCCTGGATTTATTTTTTGGAAGATATAAAACTTTATGATTTTAACTCAGCATGATTTTATCATAAAGATGATTATTTGACAAGAGCGGGTCAATATTTATAGATATATAAATCTTAAATTAATCTTAACACAGATTTTCTTGACATAAGAGCCTTAAAATAGTAAAATAGCTTTAATTATATTAGAATGGGTTGCCTGTGCGTGTGAAGCAAAGGCATACAATATAAATATATTAAATATCATATTAAATTTTATTTTTTTGAAGGAGTGTTTCCACCTGTAATGAACGAAAAAAACAATAATTCTTCCTTAAAGCAGTCTGAAATTCAGGAAAAACCAAAGAAAAAGAAACCGCAAACGCTTTATTATAAAAAGAAAAAGACCGTAAAAAAACAGCCTGCCGCAAAAGCGAAGCCAAAGGCAAAGCCGGTTAAAATTTCATTTCTCGGCGGAATCAATGAAGTCGGAAAAAACATGACCGTTTTTGAATATGAAAGCGATATGATAATCGTTGACTGCGGTCTTTCTTTTCCCGATGAAGATATGCTCGGCATTGACCTTGTCATTCCGGATTTTACCTTTGTTGAAAAAAATGCCGATAAAATCAGGGGTATTGTAATTACCCACGGTCATGAGGACCATATCGGCGGACTTGCTTATCTGCTTAAAGCCGTGAATGTTCCGGTATATGGCACAAGGCTCACAATCGGACTGATTGAAGGAAAACTCAAAGAGCATGATCTTGTCGGAAAAGTCAGCCTGAACACAATCAATCCCGGCGAACACGTAAAACTCGGCGGCTTTGATATTGAATTTATTCATGTGAACCATTCCATTCCCGATGCAGTCGGTTTTGCCATTAAGTGCGGCGGCGGAACGATTATTCATACCGGCGACTTCAAAATTGACAGCACACCGATTGACGGAGGTATGATTGACCTTGCAAGATTCGGTCAACTCGGCAATGAGGGCGTTTTGTGTATGCTTGCCGATTCCACCAACGCAGAACGACCGGGGTTTACCGAAAGTGAAAGAAAAGTCGGAGATTCGTTTGAAATGCTTTTCAGAAAAGCAGGCGACAGGCGAATTATCGTTGCAACCTTTGCTTCAAACATTCACCGTGTTCAGCAGATTATTAATGTTGCCGAAGCACTTGGCAGAAAGGTTGCTCTTTCGGGAAGAAGTCTTGAAAATGTTGTTTCAATAAGCCGTGAACTCGGCTATCTCAAGGTTCCCGACGGAATCATCATCGACCTTGATTTAATCAATAAATACAGTCCCAGCGAGCTTGTTTTAATCACAACGGGCAGTCAGGGCGAGCCGATGTCCGCACTGACAAGAATGGCATTTTCCGACCACAGAAAGGTTGCCATCACGCCGAATGATTATGTCATCATTTCCGCAACGCCGATTCCCGGCAACGAAAAAACCGTCAGCCGTGTTATCAATGAGCTTATGAAGCTCGGTGCCGAGGTGGTTTATGAAAAAATGTATGATGTTCATGTTTCGGGTCACGCCTGCCGTGAGGAGCTGAAGCTTATGCTTGGTATTGTCAAGCCGAAATATTTCATTCCCGTTCACGGTGAGCGAAAGCATCTTCTTAAACATTCTCAGCTTGCCGAAAGCATGGGCGTTGAAAAAAAGAACATTTTAATCGTTGACAACGGCGTATGCGTTGAGGTTTCTCAGGACAAAATCAAAAAAGCGGCTGCCGTGCCCGCAGGTCAGGTCTTTGTTGACGGCCTCGGAGTCGGCGATGTCGGAAACATTGTCATAAGAGACAGAAAACACCTTGCCGAGGACGGAATCATCATCGTCGTTGCGGCAATTGACTCAGTCAGCGGAGAGCTTGTTTCGGGTCCCGAGGTTGTTTCAAGAGGTTTTGTTTTTGTCAGAGAAGCCGAAGATCTGATTGAAGAAGCGCGTGATACTGCCTATGACGCTATTTTGCGTTCATATAAAAAGGGCTGGAATGCAATCAAAAACACCGTTCGTGATGACGTTTCAAAATTAATGTATGAAAGAACGAAGCGCAGTCCGATGATACTGCCGATTCTTATGGAGATTTAATTGAATGAAAAAGTTGTGGGAAAGATTTGATACATCTGTTTTTGCGGCTGTTTGCTCAATAATTTTTGCCGCTGTAACGGCAATATTCAATATACCGCTTGCAATTATCGAAGCGGTTGTGATTGTTGTGCTTTGCGTTGTAAAAGTATACTATTCAAAAAAGAAAAAAGAGAAGCTTCTCTATAATGTTCAGTCCTTTTCACAGCTTCTTGATCATGAAAAAGCATCGACATTTGAAAAACTTGCAGTTGCCTGCTGCATTATCTCAGACGACGGAACGGTTATCTGGCTTAACAGTAAATTCAAAGAAAGCTTTATGATCGACGATGAAACCCCGATTGTAAATATCCGTAAGCTTGTTCACCGTGATAATATTGAAAAAATTGTTGCAGGCAAAGGCTTCCGCATAAAAATTGACAGACGCTATTATGCGATATATTCAAATGAGATTAAAAACGAAAATGATGATTTGCATCTTCTTTATTTCTTTGATGAAACCAAACTTCGCATTACGGAAAAAGAATATTATGACACAAGACCGTCGATTATGCTTTGCGTAATTGATAATGCCGATGAAATATATCAAAACTTCAAGGAAAGCGAATGTGCCGCAATTTTCAGTCAGCTTGAACAGATGATTGACGATTGGGTAAGCTCCTACGGCGGACTTTGCCGGAAGTTTTCAAACGCAAGAATGCTCATATTCATTGAAGAACGAGGACTTTCAAAAATGGTTCAGGATAAATTTTCCATTCTTGATAAAGTCCGAAACTTCACTTATAACGGAGCTGCCTGTGATGTCACACTTTCAATCGGTGTCGGAAAAGAAACGCTCATCGGCGATTCCAACACTTCGGCAAAACAGGCTCTTGACATGGCGCAAAGCCGCGGCGGCGACCAGGTTGCCATCAAGCATGAAGCACAGTATAAATTTTACGGCGGTGTTTCTGTCGGCTTTGAAAAGAAGAACAAAGTCAGAACAAGGCTGATTGCAAAAACGATTGCCGAAATCATCAAAGACAGCGAAAATGTTCTGATTATGGGTCACAGATTTTCCGATTTTGACGCTTTCGGAAGCGCAGTCGGAATGTACTGCATTTCAACGCATTTCGGAATTGACGCAAGAATTGTTGTCGATAAAAAAACAACCCTTGCCATGCCGCTGATTGAAAAATTTGCCGACAGTGCAAAAAATATGATTGTTTCTCCCGAATATGCGATTGACCATATCCGTGAAAATACCTTGCTGATTGTTGTTGACACTCATAAGCGTGATTTTACCGAGTGTCCGCCACTTGTTGACAAGGCTGCAAAGGTTATGGTAATTGACCACCACAGAAAATGTGTCGGCTTTATTGAAGATACGGTTGTGTTTTATCATATGCCCAATTCCTCATCTGCCTGCGAAATGGTAACGGAGCTTGTTGAATATGTTGATTCCAAGCCGTTTCTTGATGCGCTTTCGGCGCAGGCACTTTTTGCCGGTATTATGCTTGACACACGCAATTTTGTCATTCGCACCGGTGTGCGTACCTTTGAAGCGGCTGCATATCTGAGAAGCCGCAACGCAAACACGGTTGAGACGAAAAAGCTTTTTGCAAACGATATGGAAATCTTCCGTATGAGAAACTTTGTGATTGATAACGCCCAAAAATACCGTGAACAATGTGCGATTTCCTGCTGCGAAGAAGAAGTTAAAAACATTCGTCTGATCACCTCACAGGCGGCGGACGAAATGCTGAATATTGACGGTGTGAAAGCTTCGTTTGTTCTTTATAAAAACGGCGATGAAACCGATATTTCCGCACGTTCTTTCGGTGAAATCAATGTTCAGCTTATTATGGAAGCACTGGGCGGCGGCGGACATCAGGCAATGTCAGCCTGTCAGCTGAAAGATACAAGCGTCGGAAAAGCGCTTGAAATGCTTAAACATGCAATTGATAAATATCTTGATAATAAATAAGGAGGATAACAAAATGAAAGTTATTTTAAAACAGGACGTTAAAGGTCTCGGCAAAAAAGGCGAGCTTGTCAATGCTTCGGACGGATATGCAAGAAACTTTCTTTTCCCGAGAAATCTTGCTTCTGAAGCGAACGCACAGGCAATCAGCGAAATGAAAAACAAGCAGCAGGCCAAACAGTATAAAATTGACACCGAAACCGAAGCTGCAAAAGCGGACGCCAAGCGTATTTCCGGAAAAACCATAAAAATCACGGCAAAAGCGGGCGCAAACGGAAAGCTTTTCGGTTCAGTCACTTCAAAGGAAATTTCCGCAAAGCTCAAAGAAGAATTCGGAATTGACGTTGACAAAAGAAAAATTTCCGTTGAAGATATTAAGCAGTTCGGAACATATGAATTTGAAGTTAAGCTTTATAACGGAGTTTCTGCAAAACTGTTTGTAATGGTTGGTGAATAATATGCCGTCTAATGAGATGATAGTCAGCCTTGACGATATCAATATGCCGTTCAGTCTGGAAGCTGAACAGGCGATTCTCGGCTGTATTCTCAGTGAACCGGAATGTATTTCACAGGTTATCATTCTGGTAAAGCCGGATTATTTTTATCTGCCTCAGCACAAGGCGATTTTCACAATTATGCAGGAAATCGATTCAGTCGGCGGAAAGATTGATCCGCTGATTGTTCTTGAAAGGCTGAAAAACGATAATATTTATGATGATGCTTCCGGCAAAAATTATCTTTATCAGCTTGCCCAGTCCGTGCCGTCAACCGAAAACGTTGAAAGCTATTGTAAAATTATCAGAGAAAAATTTTACATAAGAACGCTTATCACTGTTTCAAAAGATACAATTGAAGACAGTGTTTCCGGTGATATGTCGGCTGATATGCTTCTTGACAGAGCAGAACAAAAAATTTATGACATCAGACAGGGCAGGGTTTCAAAAGGACCGACCAAAATCGGCGACATAATTGTCAATGAAGTTTACGACAAACTTCAGAAGCTCAGTTCTGCCGATAAGGATCAATATAAAGGCGTAAGCACCGGTTTTATTGATCTTGACAAGGCGACAACGGGACTGAATAAATCCGACCTTGTCATCGTCGGCGCACGTCCTGCAATGGGTAAAACAAGCTTTGCACTTAACCTTGCAAGAAATGTTGCGATGAAAGGCAAAAAGGTTTTGTTTTTCTCACTTGAAATGACAAAGGAACAGCTTGCAGAACGTGTGCTTTCAACGGAAGCAAGAGTTTTAAGCACAAAAATGCGAACAGGCGAAATCTCCGATGAAGAGTGGCCGAGACTTGCAACGGCAACTGCACTTCTGAGTAAGTGTGAGCTTTATTTTGATGATTCATCGAACATGACTGTTCCCGAAATGAAATCGAGAATAAGACGCCTTAAAGGTGTTGACGCTGTTTTTGTTGATTATCTTCAGCTGATGAAATCGGGCGGCAGAGTGGAAAGCAGAACGCAGGAGGTCACCGAAATCACAAGAAACTTAAAGCTTATGGCAAAGGATCTGAACATTCCGGTTGTTGTTCTTGCTCAGCTTTCTCGTGCAACAGAAGCAAGAGGAAAGTCTCATAAGCCGCAGCTTGCGGATTTGCGTGAATCGGGTTCAATTGAACAGGACGCAGACATCGTTATCATGCTTTACAGAGACGAATATTATGACTCTGAAAAAGATGACGATGATGAGCCGCAGGAAGAAAAACCGGCTGTTAACAAAGTTGAATTCATAATTGCCAAAAACCGCCACGGACCGACAACAACCGTTGAAGCAATGTGGAACGGTGATTACACTCTTTTCTCGGATTTGGAGAAAATTCACAATGATATGTGATGTCAAAAAAACGATTGAAAAATATGCAATGCTCAAAAGCGGAGAGACTGTTGCCGTCGGAGTTTCCGGCGGTGCAGATTCCGTTTGTCTGCTTCATATTTTAAGTAAAATTAGAGGTGAATATGATATAGTCCTCAAGGCTGTTCATATTAACCATAACATCAGAGGAGAGGAATCAAAGCGTGACGAAAACTTTGTCCGTTCCTTATGCGCAAAGCTCGGTGTTGAATTTATTCTTTTCAGCGAGGATATTCCGGCATTATCGAAGAAATATAAAATAAGTGAAGAAGAATGCGGGCGCAAGGTTCGCTATGAATGTTTTGAAAAAGTCGGTGCAGACAAAATTGCAACTGCACACACACTTTCTGACAGCGCAGAAACCGTTCTTTTTAATCTTGCAAGGGGAACAACGCTGAAAGGTCTTTGCGGAATTTCTCCGAAAAGAGGAAAAATTATCCGTCCTCTCATTGAGATGACGAGAAAAGATATTGAACGCTACTGCAAAGAAAATCAGCTTTTCTTTGTGACCGACAGCACCAATTTGTCCGATGATTACACGAGAAACAAAATAAGGCACAATGTAATCCCCGTTCTTGAAGAAATAAACCGAGGCTTTGAAAAAAATATCGCAAGGTTTATTTCTGCCGCTCAAGCGGAAAACAGCTTTCTTGAAAAATGTGCCGATGAGCTTCTGGAAAAAAGCAAAACCGAAAGTGGTTTTAAACTTTCTTGTTTCTTAAGTGCAGATGAAGCGGTTGCAAAAAGGGCAATCATGAAACTTCTTTCGGAGCATATGAACAAAAATGCCGAAAGCAGGCATGTTGATTTGTTCTATAACGGACTGAAGAATAAAAGCGATATTCAGCTTGCAAAAGACTTGTTTATTCGCTTTGACGGTGATATAATATCACTCTGCAAAAATCAAAGAGAAAAAACCGAAAACGAATTCTGGCAGTGTGAACTTAAAGATAATGTGTTCAAAACACCGTATAAAACATTTGAAGTCAGCATCTTAAAAAATTCTCCGGACTTAAAAACGGATATATTCAATTTTGTCAATGCCGATTTGCTTGACTTCAATAATTTATGCCTGAGAAGCCGGAAAAGCGGCGATACTTTTACGGACATCAGACGAAAAAACACAAAAACACTGAAAAAGCTTTTCAGCGAAAAGCATATACCCTTGGAACAGCGTCAAAAAATTGCGGTTTTATCAAATCAGGACGGTGTAATCTGGATTGACAAGATAGGAACCGATGCAAAATATATTGTAAATAAGGATACAGAAAAAGTAATTGTAATAAAGGCGAAGGATGATTGAAATGTATAAAATGGTTGATGATATAAGCGAAGTGTTTTTCAGCCGAGAACAGCTTGAAGAAATTGTGTCTTCAATCGGTGCAAAAATAAGCGAGGATTATAAAGATAAAAAGCTTATGCTTGTTTGTGTGCTCAAGGGCTCGGTAATGTTCATGAGCGACCTTATGAAGCATATAACAATTCCGTGCAGCATTGATTTTCTTGCTGCGGAAAGCTACGGTTCAAACACAAAATCAAGCGGCGAAGTAAAAATCACAAAGGATATTTCCGGCGATATAAGAGGTTATGACATTCTTATTGTCGAAGATATTCTTGACAGCGGAAAAACGCTTAAAAAGCTTACTGAATTTCTGGCAATCAAAGAGCCGGCAAGCATTTCAATCTGTACCCTTCTCGATAAACCTGCAAGACGCACGGTCGATATTGAAGCAAAATATATCGGAGCAGAGGTGCAGGATCAGTTTGTTGTCGGCTATGGTCTTGATTTCGCTCAAAGATACAGAAACCTGCCGTTTATCGGCATTCTCAGACCCGAGGCAGTTGAAAGAATTAAGGCCGAAGAAGCCGATAAAACAAAAGGAGAGTGACGGATATTGAAAAATGACAACAAAAAATGGGGAAATCTGCTTTACCTGATTTTGCCTGTGATGTTAATTTTAATTTTTCTTTTCTTCTCAAATTCGCAAAAGACCGAAACAGCCAAGTATTACGAAATCGTAAACACTTTTAAAAATCATCAGGTCACCGAATATTCGCTGACGCTCAGCAGCGGTGCTCTGACTTATAAAGTAAAAGGCGATAACACTGTTAAGAAATATACGCTGCCGAATGTTGATTTGTTTTTGAACGATGTTCATAATGACATTGTAAAATATAATGAAGAAAATCCCGATAATCAGATAAAATTTGATTATCAGGCAGGCAAAAACACTTCGGTATGGGCAAGTCTGATCCCGACAATTATTATGACGGCAATCCTTGTCGGCTTCCTGCTATACACAACAAAACGTATGGGTCAGGCAATTTCAAGTGAAAACAACCGGACAATAAGCTTCGGAAAGGCACACGCAAAATTAAGCAAAGACGAAAAGAGAAAAACAACCTTCGATGATGTTGCGGGTGCTGACGAAGAAAAGGCTGAGCTTAGCGAAATTGTTGATTTTCTCAAAGACCGCTCCAAGTTCGCCGAGGTCGGTGCAAGAATACCGAAAGGCGTGCTGCTTGTCGGCCCTCCGGGCACAGGTAAAACGCTTCTTGCAAGAGCGGTTGCCGGTGAAGCGGACGTCCCGTTTTTCTCAATTTCGGGCAGTGACTTTGTTGAAATGTATGTCGGCGTCGGAGCTTCAAGAGTCCGCGACCTTTTTTCACAGGCAAAGAAAAATGCTCCTGCAATTTTGTTCATTGATGAAATTGATGCTGTCGGAAGACACAGAGGTGCAGGAATGGGCGGCGGACACGACGAAAGAGAACAGACGCTCAATCAGCTGCTTGTTGAAATGGACGGCTTCGGGGCAAACGAAGGCGTAATCATAATTGCGGCAACAAACCGTCCCGACATTCTTGACCCGGCGCTTTTGCGTCCCGGCCGTTTTGACAGACAGATCACCGTAGGTTATCCCGACATAAAAGGCAGAGAAGAAATTCTCAAGGTTCATGCAAGAGGCAAAGCGATTGCGCCCGATGTAAATCTTAAGGTGATTGCTCAGTCAACCGCAGGCTTCACAGGTGCAGATCTTGAAAATCTTCTTAACGAAGCGGCGCTTCTTGCTGTTCGCCGCAAGAAAAAAGCCATAACCATGCCTGAAATTGAAGATGCAACAATCAAGGTTGTTGTCGGAACCGAAAAGAAATCACACAAAATGACCGACAAAGAAAAGCGTTTGACCGCATATCACGAATCAGGTCATGCAATTGCAACGCATTTTCTTCCGGGTCAGGATCCTGTTCATCAGGTTTCGATTATTCCCAGAGGTATGGCAGGCGGCTATACGATGTCGCTTCCGACTGAGGATAAGTCATATAAGCTCAAGGGCGATATGCTTGATGATATTGTTGTTCTTCTCGGCGGCCGTGTTGCGGAGGCTCTTATTCTCGGCGACATTTCAACCGGAGCTTCAAACGATATCGAACGCGCAACCGAGCTTGCACGGGATATGGTAACACGCTACGGTATGAGCGATAAGATCGGTCCTGTTTCATACAGTTCCGGAAATCATGAAGTTTTCCTCGGAAGAGATTATAATAACACCAGCAACTATTCGGAAAACATCGCATCTGAAATTGATATGGAAATTACAAGAATCGTTTCCGAAGGCTATAAGAGATGTGAAGATATTCTTAATGCACACATGGATAAGCTTCATGTTCTTGCAAAATATCTGATTGTTCACGAAAAAATTGACGCTGATGATTTTGTTAAGCTTATGAACGGCGAACTTAATGATGAGCAAGAACAGGACAAACAGCTTCCCGAAGCCGATGCCGGAAAAATAACGGAAAACGAATTAGGCTCAGAACAAAACTTATAAATAAGCAGCCGGCGGTTGTTTTACTGTCGGCTGAACTTATTCCATTTCGCTTTTTAATGCGAAGTGGAATTTTTTGATAAAGTTTGCCAAATTAAATAAGATGTGATATAATATAAAACATAATTTTATTTGAAATGAATGTGCCGCCGTAAAAACAGCTTAACGGCGGGGAATTTAAAAAGTAAAAGCGGAGGTTACTTTTATGCAATACATAAAAATGCTGATCATGTCTCTGATAACGGGTATTTTTGGTCCGCTCGCATCATCATCGTCAGCCCATTTTGTTTTTCTTAACAAAGTTTTAAATTTTTCTGATGACAGCAATGAAGTTAATTTTTATTTTAGCATTGTTTCAATTATGTTTGCTGTTGTCGGTATTTTCTTTGTCAGGAAGATTTATTCAAAAGGCTTCAAAAGTGTTTTTGCTGGAAAAAGCAAAAAAATCGCCAATGCCGAAGCCTATAAATCCATGATGACAGGTGTACTTATTTCGCTTATTCCTGTTCTTGTTATGTGTATACCGATGTCAAAAACCACTTTTCTTTTTGATGTTTTTGATAATTACTTAACCGGCAGCAGTATGCTTGTGTGTGCTTTTTGCTGCTTTGCAAGCGGGTTTTTGCTTCTTGTTGCTTTGTGGTATGCAAAGAATAAGAATATTGTTACACACAGAAGCAGTGAGAAAAAAGATGTTGTCAGAATGAGTCTTTATCAGATTCCGGCTTTCATTTTTCCCGGATTTTCTCATGTTTGCTCTTCAGCTGCCTGCATGGAAATTTCGGGTGTAGATGACAGAACAATTATGCGTGAAATCTTTATTTTTATGACGCCGTCAACTCTTCTGATCAATATAATCAGAGTTATCCGATGCATTACTCTCGGTGTTTCGATTAATTTTATTCTCATTCTCGTATGCGTTCTGGCTTCACTTGCAGGGAGCATTGTAATCTTTAATCTTGTCAGCAAAATCAATGTCAGACGTTCGTTTTTGTTTTTCTCGATTTATTCAATATTATTGGGAATATGCATGGGTGTTGTTTCATTCGTATGATTTTTTAAATAATAAGCAGAAAAAATAAAAGGGGTAAATATGGCAAACAAGAAAAAATCTGCTTCGAAGAGCAAAAAAAGCTCCTCAAAAGCTAAGAAAGGAACAAGCAAAAAGAAAAAAGGCTCAAAAAAGCTCAGCTTTTACCAGGAAAACAGAACAAAAATAATGCTTGTTTTCTTTTTGATAAGCATACTTTCGCTCTGTATTTCGTTCATACCCGGCTATAAGGTCTGGTCAAAAATCCGCGGGGCATTTTTCGGCTTTTTCGGCTTTGGTTTTGTTTTTCTGAATGTATGCTTTATAATAATTTCGGTAAGAATTGCGCTTGATAATTTAAAACGAAAGCTTTGGTCAACAACACTTTCCGCTTTCGGTCTGAGTGCGGTCATCTCTTCCATCACGCATCTTTGCCTTAATTCAATTGAATCAGGCAGAACGGAAGAATGGATTCAGCAGCTGAAAAATGCAGCTTTAGACGGCTGGACGATAAGTGATTACGGATTTTCGATAACAGGCGGTGTTATCGGCGGATTTTTCGGCGGCGGCTTACTTCATTCAATCGGAAAAACCGCTTCGTTCATCATTTTAATCTTGCTTTTGATAATCTGTCTGATTGTCTTTCTTAACATCAGTTTTTCTTCGGTCGGGAATTTTGTTTCTTCCGTAATAAGCGGCAGCAAAAACAAAATTGATTCCGGTGCGTCTCAGATTAAAGAAAAACACAATGTCAACAAAAATCACCGCAGAGAAATTCATGAAATAAAAAATGAAAGAAAACGTGCCGAAGCACAAAGACGCCGTGAATATGAAATTCAAAAAGAGCAGGAAAAAGCTTTGTCTGACGATTTCGATTTTTTGAACACCGATGTGGAAACGGATTTTGATTCGGAAAAAAAGCGCCCGAAAAGAGCTATGCATCATCCTGTACGCTCAAACAGCATCTTCACAAAATATGAGCCTGACGAAAATGTTATAAGCGGCTTTGAAGATGACAAAAATGATTTCACTGATGAAGAAAACGGCTATATTGACACCGATGAAGCTTCGCAGATAAGTACGCCGGGAACAGATCCGAATGCATTCAGCTCCGATTTTGACTCCTGTGTTGATATAGTTAACGATTCTGAAAACCTGTCAGCCGACCTTTCGGATAATGCAAGCAAAATTGTTGAAAATGCCGCAACAAGTGCAGAAAAGCTTGCTCAAAAAAACCGCAGTGAAGTTGAAAGCTATAAGGACGAACAGGTGCTCAAGCGTGAATATGCTTTTCCGCCGATTGACTGCCTTTCCGAGCCTGATTACAGCAAAGAGGGCGACCATGCACTTGAAATGAAAACAACGGCGTCCAAGCTTGTTGAAACGCTCAGAAGCTTCGGTGTTGAAACAACGCTGATTGGTGTAAGCAGAGGACCGTCTGTAACAAGATATGAGCTTCAGCCTGCTCCGGGCGTTAAAATCAGTAAGATAACCAATCTTGCCGATGACATTGCGCTGAATCTTGCGTCCTCAGGCGTCCGAATTGAAGCACCGATTCCGAACAAATCGGCAGTCGGAATTGAAGTTCCGAATCAGACAAGGTCAATGGTAAAGCTTCGCGAAATCATTTCCTCGTCTGAATTCAAGAATGCAAAAAGCAAGCTGAATGTGGCGCTCGGAAAAGATATAACCGGCGGAATTTCCTGTGCCGACCTTGCCAAAATGCCGCACTTGCTCATTGCCGGAACAACCGGTTCGGGTAAATCTGTCTGCCTTAACTGCATGATCGTCAGCATTCTTTATAACGCAAAACCAAGTGAAGTCAAGCTTCTGATGATTGACCCGAAGCAGGTTGAATTTTCCGTTTATAACGGGATTCCGCACCTGTTAGTTCCCGTTATTTCCGATGTCAGAAAAGCGGCAGGCTCGCTTGCCTGGGCGGTCGGCGAAATGGAAAACCGCTATAAAACCTTTGCCGCCTGCGGTGTGCGCAACATCGGCGGGTTCAACAAATTTGCAAAGGACAATCCCGAATATGAGCTGATGCCTCAGATTGTCATTTTCATTGATGAGCTTAATGACCTGATGATGGTCTCACCGAAAGAGGTTGAAGATTCAATCTGCCGTCTTGCACAAAAAGCAAGAGCTGCCGGCATGTATCTTGTTGTTGCAACACAAAGACCGTCTGTTGATGTCATTACCGGCATCATAAAAGCGAACATTCCGAGCCGTCTTTCGCTTTCGGTTTCGTCTCAGGTAGATTCACGAACCATTCTCGACACAATCGGTGCCGAAAAGCTTCTCGGCAACGGCGATATGCTCTTTAATCCTGTTGGTGTTTCAAAGCCTGTCAGAATACAGGGAGGTTATGTTTCGGATCCGGAAATTGAAAAAATTGTTGATTTCCTTAAAAATCAGGAAGAAGCCGAATATGACAGCGAGGTTATGGACGAAATCGAAAAAAATGCCGTTATGGATAAAAAACAGCAGGCATCGGCAAGTGCCGGAAGCAGTGCAGGCGAAAACGGTGATGAAATGCTTGAAAAAGCAATGGAAACCGCCATTGAATGTGAGGTCATTTCAACAAGCCTGCTTCAGCGCAAGCTGAGAATCGGCTATGCAAGAGCGGCAAGAATTGTTGATCAGCTTGACGAAATGGGGCTTATCGGACCTTCCGAGGGCGGAAGCAAGCCGAGAAAGTTCCTGATGACAAGAGCACAGTTTCTTGAAATGAAAGCAAGAAAAGGCGAAGCCCAGCCTTCTGTATCGGAAACAGAAAATGAAGATTTTGATATATTTGCCGATTAAACAGTTTCAGAGTAACCACGAATGAAAAGTGATTACTCTGATTATTTTGAAAGGAATACTTATGAATGACTTTTTACCCGTGAGCGCAGAAGATATGCAAAAAAGAGGGTGGGACAGCGTTGATATTGTTTATGTCAACGGCGACGCTTATGTTGACCACCCAAGCTTCGGTGCGGCAATTATTACAAGAGTGCTTGAAGCAAAAGGCTACCGCGTCGGGTTCATTGCACAGCCCGATTGGCATTCATGCAAAGATTTTATGCGCTTCGGAAAACCGAAACTCGGCTTTTTCGTCTCTTCGGGTAATATTGATTCCATGGTTGCTCACTATACGGCAGCAAAAAAACGCAGGAGCGATGACGCCTATTCTCCGGGCGGAAAATCGGGATTGAGACCCGACCGAGCGGTTATCGTATATTGTAACAGAATCCGTGAAGCTTACGGTGATGTGCCGGTTATAATCGGCGGACTGGAAGCGTCGCTTCGCCGCTTTGCGCATTATGATTACTGGGACGACAAAATCAGACGCTCTATCATTTTTGATTCTCAGGCGGATCTGATTTCCTACGGTATGGGTGAAAAGCAGACCATTGAAATTGCAGACAGATTGGCAAAAGGGGAGAGCATTTCCGCTTTAACCGACATCAGAGGTACTTGTTATGCCTGTGATGTGCAGAACACACCGCTTGAGGGGGCTGAATGCCCATCTTTTGAAAATGTCTGCAAAAGCAAAAAAGAATATGCCGTTTCCTGCCGGATTCAGCAGGACGAGCAGGACCATATCAGAGGAAGATTAATCAAGCAAAGGCACGGCAAAAAAATGCTTGTTCAGAATCCGCCGATGCCTCCGCTTACCACCGAAGAACTGGATTGGGTATATTCTCTGCCATATATGCGAACGTACCACCCGAGCTATGAAAAACTCGGCGGTGTTCCGGGCATTGAAGAAGTCCGTTTCTCCATTACCCATAACCGAGGTTGTTTCGGCGGCTGCAATTTTTGCTCCATTGCACTTCATCAGGGACGCTTTGTCACTTACAGAAGCAAAGAGTCTGTGCTTGAAGAAGCAAAGCTTTTAACAGCTCTGCCTGATTTTAAGGGCTATATACACGACATCGGCGGACCGACTGCAAATTTCAGAAGAACTTCATGTGAAAAACAGCTGACAGCCGGCTTATGCAAAGGCAAAAAATGTCTTGCTCCAAAAGCTTGCGGTGCACTGGTTGCCGACCACAGTGATTATCTTGACCTGCTTCGCAGTGTCAGAAGCCTGCCGAAAGTAAAGAAAGTTTTTATCCGTTCGGGAATACGATATGACTATGTGCTCAAAGATAAAGATGATACTTTTCTTAAAGAGCTTGTCAGATATCATGTCAGCGGTCAGCTCAAGGTTGCACCTGAGCATTGTTCTGCGGCGGTTCTTGACAAAATGGGAAAGCCGCATATTGAAGCGTATATCGAATTTTCAAA
>JBJEOJ010000032.1:0-3661 GCA_051880655.1 Acutalibacteraceae bacterium
ATATCCTTGATTTCATCGGGAAAACCGCCGGAGGGCTTAAAAAGATTGATTCCGATTCCGACAATGATAAAATCAACGCTTTTTTCTGTTGACTGCGCCTTAGTTAAAATGCCGCAGATTTTTTTGCCGCTTAGGTAAATATCATTGACAGGCTTGATTTTTGTGCTTGTGCCGCAAAGGCTGTCAAGTGTTTTGCTCACGGCAACGGCAGCAAGGGGCGTGATGTCAAGCATGCGCTCGTTTGGAACGCTGCGCAGCAAAATGCTCATATAAACGCCAGTCTTTCCCGGTGAATAAAACGAGCGGCCGTTTGTGCCTTTGCCTTTTGTCTGCTCTTTTGCGGTTATAACCGTTCCTGCCGGCGCACCGTTTCGGGCAAGCGTATAAAGCTCATCGTTTGTTGATTTGCAGGAATTTAAGTTTATATATTCAGGCTTAATCATTTTGAAAAAATCCCTTCTTTATTCTTTATTTTATACTTTAACATTTCAAAGTGCTGAAAGCAACCGGTTTTTCGTAATTTTGTTAAAAAAATCAAGTGCCTATCTGTGCATATTTCATAAAATTTTTTTAATTGTAAGCTTTATATAACTTTTTTCGACACATTGTGATATAATAATAGCGTTGAAGTCAAGCGAATTCGCTTGACTTTAATGCCGAATTGCTCAATTGAGCGCGCAGCTTTTGTTCGGGCAAAATTAAGCATTTTTTATGACTGCTTATTTTTTGTTCAATATTTTTCAAAAGCTCTGCGTAAAATTTATTGCAGTTCGTTTGCAGTCGGCCTGAGCCGGTCTGCGCAAAAAAAGGGCAGCAGAAGTGTTGTCAAATTTATTAACAAGGAGGAGTTTTATGGCTAATAACTCAACATCAGTCAAAGACAAGGCAACAGCCCTTGTCGACAAAGTCAAAACCTATTGGAAAACGCCGATGCCGAACCGCTATATGACCTTCAGGGAAATTGCGGCTTATTCCGGCGGCGGAATAGGTGCTTACATGATCATCACACTCGGTACGGCGTGTCTGCTTGCAACGGGAAATGTTCTCATTTCCAGCGCACTGGGCGTCGGCGCAACCGATATGTATATAATGTACGTTATTGCAGTTCTTGCAAATATTCCTCTCACCGGCATCAGAGCCAATATTATTGACAATACCCGAAACAAAGAAGGTAAATACAGACCTTACATAGTAACGATGGCAATTCCGACCGCCATTATCTGCGTTCTGATGGTATGGTTCCCGTACAGCTGGCTTGAAACGGTATTCACAGGAACACTTTTCGGAAAAAGCACGGCTTATGTTGTCAAATGTGCAATCATAATGGTTTTGAACCTTTTCCTGCACTTTTTCTATTATTTCTTCTATGATGCTTATGAAAACCTTATCCATGTTCTTTCTCCGAACTCTCAGGAACGTGCCGATGTTTCTTCGGTCAAGAGCATTGTTTATTCATTCGCACCGACGGTTGTCAACCTTTTCACTCCGATTATCGCTCAGCATATTTTCCACACAAACACAACCGATATCCGTGTTTACAGACTTCTTTATCCCATTCTCGGTGTAATCGGAATTCTTCTTTGCATCGTTGTTTATAAATATACGGAAGAAAAAATTGTTCAGGCAAGAACTCACGTTATTCAGATTCGATTGATTGACGCACTTCGTGAAGTTGCAAAGAATAAATATTTCTGGATCATTTCTCTTGCGTCATGGATCGGCTTCCTTGAAAGCTCCTATGCCAACATTCTCGCCTGGCTTTATAACTACGGCGGCGCCTGCTCTGGGACGGTTTACGGTCTTCTGATCACAATTTACGGCAACTCTTCACTTTGGGGTATGCTGCTTGCACCGTTCTGCATTCGTCGTTGGGGCAAAAAGAAAGTGCTTGTTGTAACGAACATTTTCAACATCGTCTTTATTCTTATGATGTATCCGTTCACTCAGTCAATTCAGGTCACAACGATCTGGCTTGTTATGGGTTGCCTGTATCTGAACGGTTTCATGGGTGCGTTCATGCACATTCTTAACCCCGCAATTCAGGCGGATATCAGAGATTATCAGCAATACAGAACCGGCGAGCGAATTGACGGAATGTTCTCGGCTGTCAACACCATCGGAACCGTTATCGCTCTTGCAACTTCATCGGTTCTTCCGATTATTTATGAAAAAGGCGGAATCACGGAAGCCGGAGCAAAAGCTGTTACCTCCAATCCGAATGTTCTTTCAAGAATGCTCGGCGACGGTCAGACCGTCGGTCAGATTCTTGAAGCACAGCTTGCAAACGGACAGAACAACTATATTAACCCCTATTCGGCACTTTATGATCCGAACATACTTCTGAGCCTGCTTCATGTTCTGATTATTGTTTCAGCCATCGGCGCACTGATGAATGTTATTCCTTATGCATGGTATGATTTCACGGAGCAGAAGCAAAAATCAATTGTCCGTGTTCTCAAGGTTCGTGCAATGTTTGAAGATTACGGCAACGGAATCATCGACAACGGCACACTTGTTGAAGCAATTGACATCATCAGAGAAGCAAGAGCCAACGCCGAAAAAGAAATCAAAGAAGTTAAAAAATCAGATTATAAGAAAGAAAATTATGCAAACGACAAAAAAGCGGCGAAGAAAGCTTATAAAGAAGCTTTGGAAGCCAACGATGAAATTGCAATTGCAAAATTCGTTTGCGAAGAACTCGATAAGTTTTCAACAGATCTTTATATCCATGAGCTTGAAGTCAGCAAAGATATTTATCTCGGCGGAATTGACGCAATCAGAAACAAGGAAAGAAGCGAGCTTAAAAAGCAGCTGAAAAACGCAAAGGCAATGCCGAAGAAAACCGCAGAAGAAAAGGCACTTCGCAAATTTGAAATCGAGCTTGCCAGAACAAGTTTTACTTCATGGAAAGCGGCAAAGGAATATTATAAACCCGGCGAAGAAATGGTTGCTCCGGACTTTGCGGTTCTTGAAGGCTATTTTGACGAAGAAGATAAGTGCGACGAAAAGCTCAAAGAGCTTTATCAGGCAAGAAGAGACGCCGTCAAGGCAAAAGACAAAGCAGAAGCTTCAAGAATCAAGGCTGAAATCAAAGCCGTTTCGGACAAACGCAGCAGTGTCAGAAAAGATTCAAAAACCGAAATGGACCGCCATGCATATTTCAATCGTGCGGCAAAGGTATATCTTGACGCCGAAAAGCTTATAAAGCAGGCTGAAAACTACGAACGCTTTGATGAAATTGCCGAAAAATATGACGAAGCAAAAGAAAACCACGAAAAGGCTCTTGAAGAGCTCGCCGCAGAAGCCGCAAGAGTTGCCGCCGAAGAAAAAGAAGAGGCAAAACGAATCAAGGCAGAAAAAGCGCTTGCAAAGGCCGAAAAGAAGAACAGAAAAAACAAAGATGAAAAAGAAAAATCAAAAAAGAATAAAACAACAAGCTCCAAAAAATAATTTTTCTTTTCACGAACACTAAGTAAAAAACATCACCGCAGCAAGATTCTTTTTGCTGCGGTGTTTTTTTATCTTAAAAAGCTTCTGCCGTTATATTTTTTTGTCCTTGTCCATATAAATCAAAGGTAGAGTTTTTCTTTTGACTGAAACAACAGCAAAGGAAAGTGCAGATAAGAAGAAAGGAACGGACGATTGATATGATGAATTATGT